>UWYT01000004.1 GCA_900608495.1 Olavius algarvensis spirochete endosymbiont
TTTGTTCACACATCTTAGACTGACAGCGAAACCGAGATTGATTTATTACATCTTCAAAGACAGTTTCAGAGGCCAACCTTAATGCCTGAAATGCCGGCGCTCGGTTATGGCCATCGCGATGCCCGATTCATCGCATGCGGCGATAACCTCCCGGTCCCGGATGGAACCACCCGGTTGAATTATAGCTCCTATTTTCGCTAACCCCGCGATGCGGATTGCATCATCGAACGGGAAAAAAGCGTCCGATGCGATAACAGCACCTCGAAGCTCCCTTCCCTTCAATGCGAGTTCAACTGCTCCAATCCGATTGGGCTGACCCGTTCCAATGCCGAGTGTCTTTTTTGCCGCTGCAACTACAATTCCATTCGATTTCACGTGCTTCACCACTCGCAGCGCAAAGGCCAAATCCTCAATCTGTTCGTCTGTCGGCTTCATCCTTGTTGGATAAAACCATTCCTCGACGGGAGTAAAATCACAATCAGATTCCTGAAAGCAAATACCCCCACCAACGGGAATAAGCTCCCATCTGTCAGTAGGAAATTGTGGGATGGTAAGAACTCTCAAACCTCTTCTTTGCTTGAAAACTTCCAGCGCCTCCGGGGTTATTTCCGACGCCGCAACGAGCTCCAGAAAATGCTTCACCAGAGAGGATGCAGTTTCCTCGTCCAACAAGTTATTGAAGGCCACTATACCGCCAAATAATGACAGCGAATCGGCCGCCCATGTCTTTTCCCAAGCATCGAAAATCGATGTTCCGAGGGCGGCCGCGCAGGGTGCTGCATGCTTAACCCCAACGCAAGCTATTTGTTCGAATTCGGAAACAACCCGCCAAGCAGCATCGAGATCTCTTAGATTATTGAAACTCAAATCCTTCCCCTGATGCTGAATGAACTCGCTGAGCGTTCCAAAATTGGGCCGTGTAACAGGCAGATACCATGCTGCCCTTTGATGCGGGTTTTCGCCGTAACGAAGGTTGCTCTCTTTTCTATAGGCAAGTTCAAGTCTATCAGGCAAATCGTTGCCCCCTGGCTTAGGTGCGGCGCCTCTATCAGATATCGAAACTATACTCCCGCATGACTCCGAACCATTTCCCGGGGTGATATCAGCCTGCGCATCCATGCTTTTCAGGAATCGTGCAGCGATTGCATCATCATAGGCACTGCAGAGGGCGAAGGCCTTTCCAGCCAGTCGCCTCCGAGTTGAAATGCAAAGTCCGCCATTTTTCCGCCACTCATTTATTGTCGCAGAGTATTCGCCAGGGTCTGATATCACAACAACATTGTCGCAGTTTTTGGCGGCGGCTCGAATAATGGTTGGTCCACCGATGTCTATAAAATCCACGAGATCCACTAGCGATAAACCCTCTTTCGCTTTTTCGACAAAGGGGTAGAGATTCACGACAACAACATCGATTGGGTCGATTTGGTTCTGTTCCAAAAACTCCATGTTATGCCTGTTTCCTCTTCGAGCAAGGAGGCCGCTGTGGATTTTGGGGTGCAGAGTTTTCACCCGTCCATCTAATATCTCGTCCGCGCCTGTGTACTTGGAAACTTCGCTTGCTTTCACATCCGCCGCCACGAGCGCAGCAAAGGTTCCTTCAGTCGAAATTATTGAATGCCCAATTTCCATCAGGAAGCGTGCAATGTCTACTATCCCGGTTTTATCATATACGCTAAGCAATGCGATTTTTTTCATTGGCCAGTCTCCGTCGCTCTTATGATGAGAGATTTTTTTGTAGCTGTCGAGTTAGCTCCAGCTTCATTTGTGCGTGCTTTCTTCGATTAATATCAAATGAGAGAACTGATGTAGACACT
The DNA here is from genome assembly GCA_900608495.1 of Olavius algarvensis spirochete endosymbiont. GTDB lineage: Bacteria > Spirochaetota > Spirochaetia > DSM-2461 > DSM-2461 > UBA2779. Next base: position 1,815 of record UWYT01000004.1, read on the forward strand.
AATCAGAGTAGAGTGCAGCGCATCCATATAACCCGATTGGAACCGGAAGTTTGGCAAATATGCCGGCACCAGACAACTATGGTTCACTCTATGAAGTCAAATAGCTCAAACAACTCGATCCGAGATGTCAGCGGAAATATATTTTTTGGTTAGCTATTCCCTCAATTTTGGAAATAAATAATAATTAGTTTGTGTTCTTTTGCGCTCACAGTAAGGAAGACACTTCTCCCGAAAGTTGGCATTCACTTGAAAACCACCTCGAGGGCGTTGCACGCCGAGCTGCAGATTTCGCAAAGTCTTTCGGAGCTCAGCAATGGGCTGAGATTGCGGGACGCACTCACGATCTGGGAAAAGGAACTCGCGCCTGGCAAGCCTATTTGAGAAAAGTAAATGGCGTTGAAGATGAGTTTTCCTCGTATTACAAGGGACATCCGAAACATGCCGATGTAGGAGCGTGCCATCTCTATCAGTCTTCCAAAGAGGCCGGTAAGCTTCTAAGCTACACGGTTGCCGGTCATCATGGAGGACTACCCTCCTGGGAAGGTGAGAGGGCTGGAACCGGACTTAAGGCACGTTTGCAGGAAGAGAATCCCAACATTGAAATTCCGCTTCCATCGTTGGATTTCCCAAAAGGACTTCCCTTTGACATTTCTGACAACAAAAGATTTGGCTACCAGCTACAGTTTTTTACTCGGATGCTGTTCTCGTGCTTAGTAGACTCGGATTACTTGGATACGGAACAGTACCTGGATGCTGACAAGGCCGTTAAACGAGGAATCTGGCCTGCCCTTGAAGTACTCTACGATCAGTTTTGGACTTCATTTAACAAGCTGAGAAATGAAGCTGATCCCAGCTTGCAGATCAACAAACAACGCGAGTTTGTTCTGGATGATTGTATAAAGGCAGCTAAGCAAGAACCCGGACTCTTCTCCTTAACAGTGCCCACCGGTGGAGGGAAAACCCTGGCTTCTCTGGCTTTTGCCCTGGAACATGCAAAGAAGCACGGTAAAGAGCGAATAATCTACGTTATTCCCTTCACAAGCATCATTGAGCAGAACGCCCGTGTCTTTAGAAACATGCTGGGAGAAAATTCAGTTCTGGAGCATCATTGCAACTACATCCATGATAACTCGGACTGGAAAACCCGTCTGGCCACGGAGAATTGGGATGCCCCCATAGTGGTAACCACAAATGTTCAGTTCTTTGATTCATTTCATAATTCCCGTCCCGCTCGCTGCCGCAAGCTTCACAACATTGCCCAGAGTGTTGTGATTTTCGATGAGGTGCAGGCCATCCCGGTAGAAAAGCTCAAACCCTGTCTTGAAGTAATTAGAGAACTCTCTCATAGCTACGGCGTAACCTCCCTTCTTTGTACAGCCACCCAGCCGGCTTTGGGACATTCCGATCATTTCAAATCGGGGCTGAAAAATGTTAGGGAGATTGTGCGGGATGTGACCACTCTTTTCACCAATCTAAGAAGAACAGATGAGACTTTCATAGGAGAACTGGATATCGAGGATGTAGCGGCTAAACTGTCTGATTGCCGGCAGGTACTCTGCATAGTTAACACCCGTAAGCAGGCACTGGAAATATATAAGGCCCTGCCGGAATCAGAATATAATTTCCACCTTAGTGCCCTTATGTATCCGGCTCATCGGACAGAAATTCTAAATAAGATTCGAAAGCAGTTGGAAAACCACCGTCCATGCCGCGTGATAAGCACTCAGCTTATCGAGGCCGGAGTGGACGTGGACTTCCCCTGTGTCTATCGGGCGATATCAGGAATCGACAGTATTGCCCAAGCGGCCGGGCGATGTAATCGGAATGGGAAGAGTAAAACAACTCAACCTGTTTTCATTTTTCAGCTTCCTGAAAATAGAAGAGCTTCCTATTTCCGTAAGGCCGCTCAATCAGCCGAGAAGCTGTTTGATCGTTTCTCCGGTAGGTTAACAAGCCCCGAATGCGTCAAAAAGTACTTTAACGACTATTTCTGGAAGAATGAGCAGCAAATGGACTCTGATAGTATCCTGGCAAAGGGCCATCAGTCAGTAAGAGGCGAGATACCATTCAAAGAAATCGCTGAATTCCAAATGATTGAATCGGCGGCCGTGCCTGTTATTATAGCCCTTGAGGCTGAATCCCTGAAGCTGGTGGAATCCCTGGAGGACTCAAAGCAGACAGGAGGAGTCCTTCGCAGTCTTCAGCAATTCACGGTTCAAATCTATCCTTATCAACAGGAAGAAATTCAGGAATGGCTGGAATCTCCAGCAAAAGGAATTTTCGTTCTTAAAAACAGTGAGCTTTATTCGAAGCAAACCGGTTTGCAATGCCGCTCTCCCGAGGGAGAAGCTTTTATTCTATAGGAGGCGCTGATGAGTTATGGAATTAAGCTGAGAATTTGGGGAGATTATGCCTTATTCACTCGCCCCGAAATGAAGGCGGAACGAGTTTCCTATGATGTGATAACCCCCTCGGCGGCCCGGGGCATTTTGGAGGCCATCTACTGGAAACCTGCCATCCGTTGGATTATCGATCGCATCCATGTGCTTAAACCCATAAAATTCGAAAATATCCGCCGGAATGAATTGGCAAATCGGGCCTCTATAAACAAGAAGGACATGGAAGGGAAAACACTGGTATGCCGCTTTATCGAAGATGATCGTCAACAGCGGGCCTCGCTAGTACTTCGAAATGTTGAGTATGTAATTGAGGCTCACTTTGAATTAACGGATACGGATGATCAAAACGAGGGAAAACATATTGAAATATTCAAACGAAGAGCTCAAAAAGGACAGTGCTTCCACCGTCCCTATTTCGGCTGCCGCGAGTTTCCAGTGAATTTTGAATGGTGTGAAACCATTCCGCCTTCAGAATTTGCCAATCAGGATGAACAGAATCTGGGTTATATGCTGCATGACATAGACTTTGCCGACAAGATGACACCTCATTTTTTTCGGGTCCTGATGCGGAACGGCGTAATCGACTGCCATCAGAAGGTGGTATCGTGATTCTTCAATCCCTGATAACCCTTTACGACCGCTTATACAAAGAACAACACGAGGATTCGGAAAATGAAGGGGCAAAAATACCCCCATTGGGCTTCAGTATGGAAAAACTTGGCTTTTGCATCAACATAGACAGGAATGGAAATCTTATAGGAAATCCTGAAGATATAAGAGGGGAAAAAAGTGCCCAGAGTTACAAATACAGGCTTTCCGAAGTCCCTTATTCCAATCACGTAAATGTCCGTTCAAATAATTCCTCTACAACTCCAAACTTCATGGTGGATAGGGCGGACTATATTTTCGGTATGTCCGGTGCTTCACGGAAGAATGTGCATCAAAATTCTTTTAGAGAGTTGATAGATGAAGTATGCGGCAACTCACAGGATGAGGGGGTTCTGGCTGTCAAATCCTTCTTGAGAAAATGGGATCCGTCCAAATCAACTTCACTCCCTTATTGGCAGGAAATTTGCGGCAAGGATGGGAAATGGGTGGCATTTAAGCTGGAGGGAGATAGAGGCCTTGTTCATGAACGCCCCGAGGTACAAAAACTGTGGGAAAACTTTGTCGGCCGCAAAGAGTATCGCCGAGGAATTAGCCTCATTGATGGGCTTACTCACCCTATTCAAAACAAATACGCTCAATTTTCCTTCGGTGCCGGAGCCTCTTTAGTGTCCTTCAACAAAGCGGCTTATGAATCCTACGGAAAAAGCAGGGGAGAAAACGCGCCCATCTCGGTGGAAGCGGAATTTAAAAGCTCCACGGCTTTAAAATACCTGTTTCGCAGCGAAACCCAGTGTCTGCGAATAGGGGATGCCACGACTGTTTTTTGGACAGAGAAAAAAACACCTGTTGAACCCTTTCTTGGAAAGATTATAAATCATCCGAGGAGTGAAGATGGAATAGAATCCGTGCAGAAGTTCCTGGAAGCGGCTAAGAAGGGATTTCTGCCCAATGCTAAGGATGGAGAGGTGAAATTCTATATTTTGGGATTGGCTTTGAATCAAGGGAGGCTGGCCCTCCGTTTCTGGTATGTTTGCTCAGTAGAGGAACTGATGCGCCGACTTGGAAATCACTTCAAACATCTAGAGATTGATAAATCTTCAGAACGAGATATTGAATATCCGGGAGTCTGGGATTTGCTGAAGGAAACGGCCCGGGAGACCAAGGATATTTCTCCAGTTCTGGGAGGGGCCTTGATGCGCGCTATTCTTACTGGTGCTCCATATCCCATGAGCCTCTACCATGGAGTAATGGGGCGCATTGGTGCAGATGGTCGCATCAACTATTTAAGAGCTTCCATACTGAAAGCGGTATTGGAGCGAAATTTTAACAAGGAGATTCGTATGCCATTAGACACAAAAAATCTGGAAACGGCCTATCTACTGGGCCGGCTCTTCGCTGTATTGGAAAAGGCCCAGCAGGATGCTTTGGGAAACATCAACACAACTATTAGAGATAGCTTCTTCAGCGCCGCCGCATCAACTCCGGGCAGCGTTTTCCCCAGACTGCTTCAACTCTCTCAGCATCATATTAAAAAGGCCGAGTATGGATTAATTTCCGATAAGAGAATTGGCGAAATAATGGAGAATATCAAAGGCTTCCCCCCTCTCATGGACTTGAAAGATCAAGGGCTTTTTGCCATCGCCTACTACCAACAAAGAAATGAAAATTATAGGAAGAAAGAAACTGCTACCGAAGGAGAAAACAATGAGCAAGCCGATTGAAAACCGCTATGAATTCGTATTATTATTTGATGTCAGAAACGGAAATCCCAATGGGGACCCCGACGGAGGTAATTTGCCTCGTATCGATCCGGAAACCGGTCATGGGATTACAACGGATGTCTGTCTCAAGCGCAAGGTGAGAAACTATGTTGAACTCTTACATGAAGATAGTTATCCCAACAGCATATATATCAAGGAGAAAGCCATACTAGCCGAACGGCGGAAGCCCGCCTATGCCTCGGTGGAAGAAGTGAAGGACAAATCGGAAAAGGTGAGTAAGGCACGAATCTGGATGTGCAGGAACTTCTTTGATGTCCGCGCGTTCGGAGCGGTAATGAGCACAAAGGTCAACGACTGCGGGCAGGTCCGCGGACCGATTCAGCTCTCCTTCTCACGGAGCATCGATCCGGTTGTCCCCTTGGTGGCCACCATAACGCGAATGGCTGTTGAAACCACAAAAGAAGCCGAAAAACAATCAGGGGACAATCGTACCATGGGGAAAAAGGCCTATATTCCCTACGGGCTTTATCGGGTTCACGGTTTTATTTCCGCACCCCTTGCAAAGCAGACAGAATTCTCCGAGGAAGATTTAAAGCTGTTCTGGCAAGCTCTGATGAATATGTTTGAACACGATCATTCCGCATCGCGGGGAGAAATGGCCGCCCAGAAACTGATTGTATTCAAACACGATTCCGAATTGGGCACTGCCCCTGCTCAGAATCTTTTTGCTCTAGTGAAAACTGAACGTATAGATAAGGAGAAGCCCCCCCGTTCGATTTCAGATTATAGAATAACTGTCGATACGGAATCCGCTCCTCAGGGAGTTGAAGTAATCGCAATGCTCTAGCATATCAATATGCCCTATTCCGAAGAGGAATTCATAATGCTCTCCTCCCTCCAGCACTACACCTTCTGTCCCAGGCGGTGCGCCTTGATTCATAAAGACCAGTGCTGGGCGGAGAATTACCTTACTGTCAAAGGCGATCTCTTTCACAGCCGGGTGGACAGTTATCCGATCGAAAAGAGAAAAGGATTCCGAACGGAATTCTCCATGCCAATTTGCTCTTCCGAGCTGGGTATTGTGGGGAAAGCAGATGTTGTTGAAATTCGCTATCAGGGTAAAGAGATCCGTGAGGTATACCCCGTGGAGTACAAATCGGGAAAGCCCAAACACAGCACGGGAAACGAAGTGCAGCTATGCGCTCAGGTTTTATGCCTGGAAGAAATGATGGGCATAAGTATTGAGATAGGATATCTCTACTACGGTAAGGATAGACGGCGTATTCCTATTGAGATGAGCCAAAATCTCAGAGAAGAAGTTGCCCACACGACCCATAGCATCCATCAGATGCTTCGGGAAGAACAGCTGCCCCCTCCCATTAAAAAACCCCATTGCAAGTCCTGTTCTTTGAAGGAGGAATGCCAGCCCAATCTTTCGGCAAAGCCGAGAGCCGTTCGAAGCTGGATCAACAGAATCTTAGACAAGGAAGGGGGGGCGCTATGAGGCGCCTGTTTAATACGCTTTTCATTACCACACAAGAGTCTTATCTGGCTCGGGAACGAGAAACCATCGCAATTTACATAGGAGAAGAGAAGAAGAAATTTCCCCTGCATAATCTAGACGGAATCATCTGTTTCGGGAATATACGACTCAGCCCATACTTAATCGGGGCCTGTGGGGAGAAGGGAATCACCATCAGCTATCTAAGTGAGAATGGCAAATTTCTTGGGCGCTTCAGTGGGAAAGTGTCGGGGAATGTCCTTCTGCGGAGACAGCAGTACCGTTATGCTGATTCACTCCAAACCTCGGCGCAAATCGCAGGAAATATGATAATCGGAAAAATCTTCAATATCAATTCGGTCCTCAAGCGTTTCCTAAGGGATCATTCTGAAAAAGATAAGAAGGGGCAGATAGAGAAAACCATATCCCATCTCAAAACCTCCCTTAACCACATGAGAAAAACTCCCGGATTGGAGATTGTGCGAGGAATTGAAGGAGATAGCGCGGCTGCATACTTTGCTCTCTTCGATAACTTGATTATTCAACAATCTGAGTATTTTACCTTTTCAGGACGGAGTCGCCGCCCTCCCATGGACAAGACTAACGCGCTACTCTCCTTTGTTTACACATTGTTGTATCACGATATGATTTCAGCCTGCGAATCTGTTGGACTTGATCCAGCAGTGGGATTCCTCCACAGGGACAGACCCGGACGCAATAGCCTCTCTCTGGACCTGATGGAAGAATTCCGTCCTTTCTTCGCCGACCGTCTGGTACTCTCCTTGATTAATCGGCAACAGATCAACCAGGGAGATTTCAAAAAGTATGCCAGTGGTGCTGTATACATGAAGGAAAATTCCCGGAAAACAGTTATTGAAGCGTATCAGAAACGGAAAAAGGAAATTATTACTCATCCTTTTCTGAAGGAAAAAATGCCGTTGGGATTGCTTTTCTATTATCAAGCTCTGTTGCTCTGCCGATTTATCCGGGGAGATCTTGATGAATACCCCCCCTTCCTCTGGAGATAAACCATGTTGGTATTGGTGAGCTATGATGTTTCAACCGGAGATTCACTAGGAGCCAGGAGGCTTCGGCGTGTAGGAAAGATTTGTGAAGATTATGGTCAGCGAGTACAGTACTCCCTTTTTGAATGTCTGGTAGACCCTGGACTTTGGCTCAAAATGAAGAAGAAATTAGAGAGTGTTATTGATTTTGAAAAAGATAGCCTTCGGTACTATTACCTGGGGAGTAATTGGAAACGCAAAATAGAACATGTAGGAGCAAAACCCTCCTATAACCCGGAAGGGACTTTGATTGTATAATTCATCAGTGTTTTCCCTCAAAGTGTCGGCGCTTCAGCTATTATGCATTTTTTTGAATTTCATGAATATTCCAAGTAATCTCAGCAAATAATTCACTGCGCGAACATAGCAGAAACAGAAAAATATGGGCCGTTCGCAAAACTTGTAATCTATGTTATAATAAGCATTTATAGAATTTAGATCTTTGACAGAACAGGATAGGGACAATATATGGAAGAGGTTCATGAATTCGAGACACTATTTCATTGTACAGAAATGAAGTATAATGAAGAGGTCGCACCCCTCGCGGGTGCGTGGATTGAAACCGAGACAACGCGGGGGGCGAGTGGGTTACCGTTGTCGCACCCCTCGCGGGTGCGTGGATTGAAACATAGATTATGTATTGACAGTCGAGCGCGCCGCCAAGTCGCACCCCTCGCGGGTGCGTGGATTGAAACGACGGTATATGTACTAGACATAGATCACCAACTTTCGCGTCGCACCCCTCGCGGGTGCGTGGATTGAAACTCGGATATACGAGATACGCTAATAGATCAGATCACGTCGCACCCCTCGCGGGTGCGTGGATTGAAACAAGGTTATAACTCGACGACAAAATCACATCATTAACGTCGCACCCCTCGCGGGTGCGTGGATTGAAACATAATTTAGCTAACTTGACCCCCGACGACAAATTGTCGCACCCCTCGCGGGTGCGTGGATTGAAACATACTGGACCGCCCCGAGTAGATCGGGCCCGCCGTCGCACCCCTCGCGGGTGCGTGGATTGAAACCTACAAGGGATTACTGATCGGATAGCAGATACTTGTCGCACCCCTCGCGGGTGCGTGGATTGAAACTGAGCTTGATAATATTGTCTCGGTCGGCGGTCGCAGTCGCACCCCTCGCGGGTGCGTGGATTGAAACGTGCAACTCGCCAGATCCAATTTCGCGCCCCTCGTCGCACCCCTCGCGGGTGCGTGGATTGAAACTGCACGATCCAGTCACTTATTCGCCGGCCGCCGGTCGCACCCCTCGCGGGTGCGTGGATTGAAACATTATTAATATTTTCGTTCTGGTCCTCGGCATCCCGTCGCACCCCTCGCGGGTGCGTGGATTGAAACGCTTGAGAATTTTCATCAGTGGGTGAGGCTCTCCGGGATGTCGCACCCCTCGCGGGTGCGTGGATTGAAACTTAAGATCCGTGGTTCGGCTGGCATTTTGTTTAATCGTCGCACCCCTCGCGGGTGCGTGGATTGAAACCGCCAAGTTGCCAGACTCGCCAGATTGCCTGGCGTCGCACCCCTCGCGGGTGCGTGGATTGAAACATCAAAAAACGCCGCGAAAAACCGAGAAAACCCGTCGCACCCCTCGCGGGTGCGTGGATTGAAACCCAAGTCTCGATGTCCGCCTTGATATCTGCTCGGCGTCGCACCCCTCGCGGGTGCGTGGATTGAAACTGGGGCCTACTTGGCCAGTTGAACTATTAGGATGTCGCACCCCTCGCGGGTGCGTGGATTGAAACTTGCCCGCCGCAACAATCCGCCCAGAGGCAAGGATGTCGCACCCCTCGCGGGTGCGTGGATTGAAACTCCTAAATCCTGCCTGCTGCAGGCCGTGTCTGACGCCGTCGCACCCCTCGCGGGTGCGTGGATTGAAACTCCGCAGCCGGAAAGCAGATGGAACAAAGAGGACGTCGCACCCCTCGCGGGTGCGTGGATTGAAACAGCCGGGACCAGCGATAAAGGTTTTGCGGATGGTGTCGCACCCCTCGCGGGTGCGTGGATTGAAACTAAAGGGGCTCCACGGCAGTTTCGCACTGCGAATGTCGCACCCCTCGCGGGTGCGTGGATTGAAACCATACATACCACCCTCGCGGATTAATTCTTCGATTGTCGCACCCCTCGCGGGTGCGTGGATTGAAACGGCCTAGCTGAGATTACAATAACTAACACAGATTCGTCGCACCCCTCGCGGGTGCGTGGATTGAAACACCCACCTAGCACTGCTGATTAACCTATCAATAGTTGTCGCACCCCTCGCGGGTGCGTGGATTGAAACATATCTTTTTCTCCTGTTTTATCATCTTATGAAGTCGCACCCCTCGCGGGTGCGTGGATTGAAACTACAGGGCCATCGCAAAAAATACGCCTACCCTCGTCGCACCCCTCGCGGGTGCGTGGATTGAAACTATCATCGAGGCGCCGCGGAGCAGTGGAGATGACGTCGCACCCCTCGCGGGTGCGTGGATTGAAACCTAACGGGTAGCATGACTTGACATATAATAAAGGTGTCGCACCCCTCGCGGGTGCGTGGATTGAAACAGCATTTTCGCATACGAGTAGATATGCGCAGTGATGTCGCACCCCTCGCGGGTGCGTGGATTGAAACCTCGATCGTTACCCCATCAACCTGTGTAGTATCTCGTCGCACCCCTCGCGGGTGCGTGGATTGAAACCGCCCGAGTAGCTCGACCTGATAAGGTCCATTATGTCGCACCCC
>UWYT01000168.1 GCA_900608495.1 Olavius algarvensis spirochete endosymbiont
TCCTTCAATTGGAGAACCGCGAGTACTGCGGTCTACCCAAGTCATCCCTCCATCCATGGATGTATACAGATGTCCTCCTCTCACAACCGCAGTAATTCTGGATCCATCAGAAGATATCGCTATGGATTGCCACTTCTTGAGTAATTCAATTGCATAGCCGGTAACACTATGATCTCTCCAACTCGCTCCCGAATCCGTGGAAGTATACAGTTGGTCGTGATTCATTGCCGCAATTTTGGACCCATCAGAAGACATCACTATGGAAATCCAGTTTTTATCTCCCGTAATTATAGAACCCTCGGTTCCACTGCGATCCCTCCAGGTAGCCCCTCCATCTGTAGAAATGTACAGATGGCCGTAATGCGCCACTGCTGCAAGTTTGGACCCGTCAGAAGACATAGTAATGGAAATCCAGTTTTTATCTCCCGTAATTGCAGAGTCGTCGATCCTACTGCGATCCCTCCAGGCCGTTCCTCCATCTGTAGAAATGTATAGATGGCCGTAACGCGCCACTGCTGCAAGTTTGGACCCGTCAGAAGATATCGCTATGGATTGCCAGTTTCTATTTCCCACAATTATAGAACCGTAAGTACTGCGATTTATCCAAGTCGTCCCTCCATCCGTTGATGTATACAGGTGCCCATCAAACACCACTGCTGCAAGTTTGGACCCGTCAGGAGTCATCGTGATGGATCGCCAGCCTTTAGCTCCTGCAATAACTGAGTTGGCAGCACTGCGATCTGTCCAAGTAGCTCCGCCGTCCACTGATGTATACAAATAGCCCTTATACGCCACAGCTGCAAGTTTGGATGCGTCAGAAGATATCGCTATGGATTGCCAATATTCACTTCCCGCAATTGCAGAGTAGCCAACACTACGGTCTATCCAAGTCGCTCCTCCATCGGAAGAGGTGTACAGATGGCCAC
>UWYT01000121.1 GCA_900608495.1 Olavius algarvensis spirochete endosymbiont
CACTCCGAAGGGGAGGTCAAACTGTGCTTCTGTGCCAGTTCCATCCGCAAAACCCCTTGTGCCTGTTCCGGCCAAGGTGCTTACCACCCCCGCCGGTGTGATCTTCCGGATGCGGTGATTGTTACTATCTGCCACATAGACATTGCCGTATGAGCCCACAGCCACTCCGCCGGGGCGGTTAAACTGTGCTTCTGTGCCGATGCCATCCGCAAAACCCTCTGTGCCTGTTCC
>UWYT01000169.1 GCA_900608495.1 Olavius algarvensis spirochete endosymbiont
CTCCGCAGATTTTTCATTTCCAATCAACCTCCGCTTCATAATCAAAAAGGAATTGGCTCTCTATAAGACCAAAGTGGATCCGCTTATAGCGATCAATCCAGAGGAATACTAGGAATACTAGGAGTAAGCGGTGGCTTGGGGATTGATTCTACTCCTTTTTCAACGGCTCCTGATATATCATCGGCTAAATGGCTGAGTAAAACTCATGGTAGTAGCACCTATGAACCCTCCACCTATCCCAATAGCAATTCCAATCCCATTAAATTTGCCTTTCTCATCCAAATAGATAGTGAGAGAACCGATCCCCACATTCAAATCCAGATTGAGCCCAGGTCCTTCTGCTTCTCCAGGAAACCACGCTATTCCTATGGCAACCCCCGCAGTTTTACCTATACCAACACCCACAGTTCCAATAATGCCAGATTCCTCTG
>UWYT01000172.1 GCA_900608495.1 Olavius algarvensis spirochete endosymbiont
CCGAGGCAGGTGAACAGAATACTCCCTTATTTTTCGTAGGCAGGAGGCCTACTGAGAATAAGGCGTCTTCTGTTTAGCCCCATGGCCATGGATGGCCTAAGGCGGGCCTGGCTGAGGGCCTGCGCAGGTGGGGAACCAGGGGCAGGGGTGGGGGTGGGGGCGGCTTGGCTACAGGTGGGCGGGAGCTTTCTGTAGCGCTAATCGACGGATTAAAGGCTCCGACGGCAGTAAAGGGAGGGAATTCCCAGCGAAAGGGAAAAGGAGGTATCGGCTTTCAGGACGCCTCCCCACCCTTCGGGCCGACAGGCTCCTCACCAGAGCGCCGGAAGCTGTGGCAAGCGTCCTCGGAGGACGGTAGAATGTTGGATTATCGGACGCAAGCGAACACCGCAAGGTGCCGATAATCTCTCGTTCTGTCGCTCGCCCGAATAATCATTAGTTGCTTGCCCGCGAACTCATCTGTAAATCAGAACTAGAGAGAGGGCGGATAGCATACTCACTGTAGCTCATGAAATGTAGACATGTATCCGAATAGAGTTCTCCAGGATATACATCAGCTATGGTGATTCTCGCATGCGTTTCATCACCCAGCTCCCGGACATCTATCGTCTGCAGATTAGGAGTATCTTCTACCTCTCGTTCCAGGACTAGACCAGTCGTCAATCCCTCAATTCGTACAGTCTTTATCCGACCATTTTTCCAGTACAACGACGGATTGCTAGCAGAGATATAGCCGTTGATAATTGCTAAATATAGAGGAGGTTTATTAAACTTCGCTTCAAACGACTCACCAATACCATTCCCATCAGCACCCTCAACCCATGCTGTATCTGAGCGCACTAAGTCAAGATTTCGCAATTCGTATGTTGTCTCCCCCTCTTTCAATTCCGAACTTGGATTCGTGACACTCATAGGGAGTGTATCAGAAAGTCCATGCATTTTGAATACATCATTGGGTACATCTGCCGTAAAAATATCTGAAACTGTATGACTTCTTGTAGAGTATGTAACCCCCATTATTTTTCCGACTTCTTCATCACCTGATCCGTTATCTTCAACCACACCGAACAAACCCAGTAATACATTGCCAACGTTCCATGGCTTTGGATTGCCATTTATCACTTCCCAAAGAGAAGTCGGGATGTCTTCACTAAGCAGAAATTGAAAAAAAACAGGGCCCTTTGATAATGTGTAATTATAGATCTTTGATTGATCATAACGATGATCATCTGGAGGTGAAGTCCACTCCAGTTTCATCTCATTGTCATTCAATATTGTGAATTTATAGGGATACGGGAAGGAAGAAGTAAATGTACCAAATAGAGCTCCTTCATTAGATGAAAAAAGAATAGATGCATTGATTAAAAGCATTAATATAGAAATCGAAAATAGTCGCCTTTTCATGACTTACTTTACTCCCCTTTTCACACGATTTCGGGATCTCATTGTTATTGTAACATTGCCAGGAGCCACACCGGCCATTTGATTCATGAATGTATTTTGACCTGCCTGTCCTCCTCTTTGACTGGTACAACCAGCCGAATAGGAATTGTTTATCCATGTATACCCCTTTTTATTCGAATTTGCATGATTCAAAAATGGTGCATTGTTTATATAATCACGTGTTTCTTCTGGTATTGATTCATCGTTTGTCTGGTACCTATATGTATTGTCATAACTTGCTGAACTAGCTGTGCCATCTAGGTTCTCTGTTAAACCATCGGTTGTGAAACTATATTCGCCATCTGGTAGTGTGAATCCTTCTATCAATTTTGTATCCAATACGTCTCTGGCATATTCAGGATCCGTTCTATTTGCGCTAACACTGTTATCGCTTCCAGTTCGCATTGTTTGCCCGTTTTCCATTGTGACATCGACAGTTCTATTTGAATCAAAACCATTTCTATAGCCATCTGTTGGTCGGTCAATATTGACTTGTGCGCTCTCTGGCTTGTAATTCTGGGCCAATATTGGGTCATTTTTAGTATCTGTTCCTACGACTTCGCTTAAACCCGTTGGGTCGACATACTTCACGGGGTTGTTGCTCACATAGGCATACCAGTTAAGAGCCT
>UWYT01000317.1 GCA_900608495.1 Olavius algarvensis spirochete endosymbiont
GCTCGCCTCCCAACGGCAACGAAAACAATGGAGGCGGTGGAAGTAGCGACAACGAAAACAATGGAGGCGGTGGAAGTAGCGACAACGACAATGCTCAAAACCGCCAAGACCAGTCACCAGGTGGCGATAATGAAGACTCAGCCGGCCCGCCTTCCAACGGCAACGGAAATGAGGACTGGAATAAATCTAGGAACTGGTTTACGACACCGAATAGGGGCCCGGAAATCAAGCACCCTCCTGCTATCGATAAGACTGATAGCTCCAGTCCCGCATATTCGTCTAT
>UWYT01000175.1 GCA_900608495.1 Olavius algarvensis spirochete endosymbiont
AGTAGGAAGTGGAACCTATGGCCCGGCTGGTACTTCTATTGGCTTCACCTTGGGTACATCGGGCGTTGATTCTGTCGAGGATTTAGAAGGTTTGAGTAGCATAATCGGAGCTTCAGGCGGAGCACCAATCTCATTAGGTGCCGACGTATCTATGCCATCTGATAGTGATAATCTAATGAATGATTCTGTCTATTCTATATCAATGGGCGTTGGGGGCAGTGCTGAAGTACATACCTTCGCTGCGTATACGCAAGTCGCGGGAACTGAAATAGATATTTCTCAAGCTGCTGGGGCTCTCCAACAATTTGCTGGGAAAGTCGGTGAAGGAATTAAAGATTTACCCTCTGTTTTACTCGACAATGCCTATTCAGGACCGTTGCCCCCTGATTTAAATTCTATGATGAATCCATAGAGGTAAGTTGAATTATGCGAATTTTTTTTGTTATTGCTTTGGTTTTTCCCCTTATTTCTTGCCATCTAAATACCAAGAGTGAAATTGACGAGTATCTCCAACCGTATTTCAATGGACTAAATGCAAGGAAT
>UWYT01000179.1 GCA_900608495.1 Olavius algarvensis spirochete endosymbiont
TGCTTTCCGAGTCGGAGGAGCCTGGGGAGGAAGCAGGAGGGAGCGGCCTCGATCTTCGGCGCTATCTGGTTAAGGAAGGTGGAGCTTGGAAGGTAGTAGATAGGGATGATTCAGAGAGTCAGGTAAGGGAGCTTAACTCAACGGTTAGCGAAGAGAGCGGGAGCGGGGATTTGACAATCAGCGCAACCCTGGGCAGGTTCACATATGATTATCTGCTTTCGGAATTCCACACTAAGATTGAGAGCTTTGATGAGTCTGTGTACAAGGGAGTACTAGGCAGGCTTTTTGTTAATCAGGATGTGCATTTTGTGAATCTGAGTGCATTGACAGAGGAGGAGTGGGTTTGGCTTTCCGGCAAGGTAAGTGATAACTCTCTTAAGTCTCTCTATCAGAAGGATGCTTCCGATAACCTGTGGAAACCGAAAGGTACGAGCACCACGGAGAAGCTTAATCAGTTTTATAAGGCCGCCTTGGGGATTGTCTCAGGCTCTCCATCTGTTTTCATAAGTCAGGGAACCGGCGGAGGGAGTGTGACTCACTGGGTGGGTTTCTGGGATGAATCGCTTAGAAACCGTCTTAGGACATACGCCGATGAGCTTGTCGAATATGCTGCGGATAAGAAGATAGAGTTTGATGACTACTTTGATGCTTACACCCTTAAGGGGAATAACTACTATTATCCCAAGAATAATCTCGATGCGGGTAAGAAGGCCGCCTTAGGCGAGTTTCTTCTCTACTATCTGAAGGAGAGGGAGCTCTTTGATTTCTACAGATTCGATAACGGTGAAGGCAAGTTTGTACTCAATACTAACAACCTGAGTGATACAAAGCTCCGGGAACTTGGAAACTGGCTGACCAGCCTCGATTTGAAGGCTCCGGGGAAACTTGAGCGGAGCATCACCTACAGCAGCACTGATATGCTTGAAGTTCAAGAGGCTGATTTTCCGGGCAGTAATGAAGAGATAAGCGCTTCTCTTTTTGAGGATACGGCTGTTGGGTACTTGGAAAACACTGATTCGGATCGTGAAGGCTCTATGGTAGTGATTCCCTACTACAGGGGAAGTAGCGGGGGAAGACGAATTGCATATGATATTCAGTATATCCATGTGTTTGACAGTCAAAATGATTTTTCGGGTGCGAGTCTTGGAACGGATGGTTTTGATGGGTGGGAGGATATTGAGTTTGAAGGTTTTTCAGACCATCTGGACGGCGGAGTGTATGGGTGGTCTTACGGCATTTGGGCCGGAGACAAGGCTTGGGATGAGAGTAAGTTCTACGAGAAGAGGGAAGAAGATACATCGCTGGGAGCTCTGCGTACTAAGGCGGGAGATGTCTCTAAAAAAGATGAGTCAGCCCGTGAAAGTTTTCGCGGCAGCTTTGACGATGAGAGCAGTGGGAACACCAACAACAATGACGTGAATCTGGCTAGTGCGGTCAAGGATGAGGATCTGAATCTGGATAATCAGGCTGCGAGGGAGTTTGTACTTCGGATGTATCCGGATCTGATAGATAGCTCGACTTCTGTCGAGAAGGCTGAGATTCCTGAGACGCCTAGTGATGCTGATATGAAGAAGATTGTGTCAGATGAGAAGTATATCGAGCACTGGGGCTCTCAAGGCATGGAACTGGAGGAGGGTCCGATATGGGCTGGGGGAATTTATCTCCAAGGAGAAGTTGAAGAAGATGATGATGGAGATGAGCGTCTTGTTACATACAAGATAGCCACGGTTATCGATTCCAGTCTGATTTATCCCACCAG
>UWYT01000174.1 GCA_900608495.1 Olavius algarvensis spirochete endosymbiont
GCCGGCGTGATCTTCCGGATGCGGTGGTTGCCAGTATCTGCCACATAGACATTGCCCTCTGAGTCCACAGCCACGGCGATAGGGTGGTTGAACCGTGCCGTGGTGCCAGCGCCATTCGCAAAAGCCGCTGTGCCAGTGCCGGCAAAGGTGCTTACCACCCAAGGCATGCTGGTGCTGTCGGATCCCATACTGGTGCTCTCGGAAACCTTGCAAGACGCCAAAAGGCTCATAAAAGCCAAAACCAGGATACTGGGTATTCTATTCATAATTTCTCACTAAACTACTAGGTTGACTGCAATTTAAAACAACTTACTTGATGCTATCACTCAATTCACCGGAAAATTCAGAGGTTTTCTCAAATCCAGCGTCTACTTTCAAAGCGATAACTAGCTCCGGCCTTCGCATCAAGAGGCAGTTCTAAAAGATAACACATTTAACATGAGAAGCCATCACGCCGCTGGCCAGGGCACCTTGTACTCTATCTTCCGGATACGGTGGTTGCTATGATCTGCCACATGGAAATTTGGGGACTTTCAAAGGTATGGGGCATTGTTCCCAGTGGCGTGTTTTCGATGAAATCTTTCTGAGTTTCCCATGATTCACTCGTTCTATTCCTGCTCGTTCTCAGTCTAGCCATAGAACTTAGCGCCCTTGTACGGCTCGGAATCAACCCTGAACAGGCGAGGAAGCAGCCGGTGATCGGCATGGTTTATTCAGGTGTTTCGGGCCTTGCTATCCTTACGGATCACCTCGCTATCTACCTGTCTCTTGTTTTGCCGAAAAAACTGAATTATCGATCATCGGAGCCGTTCACCTGATGCTGGAGGCATTGCCGTCACCCTCTCTCATGTTAACCGAAGAGATATCGAGTATTTCCATTTATCAAGTTATGTCGGGGAAGTCGACATCGACGCTACGGCTTCCATTTGCGACTTCATTGAACTTACAATCCCATCTTGAGAACTGGCTGGAGTTGGTTTTACCTCACCGAATACAACTAGTCGTCAAGTGAAGATGCTTAATGAAGACATCATTATCAAGTGGTCTCATATATCGGCAAGATTTCTTCAGGAGTGCCAGTTCTTATTAGCTCTCCGTTCTCCAGCCAAATAAGCCTATCACAGTTTTCAACAGATGATAGTCTGTGAGCGATAATCATTATCGTCTGATTGCCCTTGAACTTGTCGATGGTTTGCCTAATTGCTTTTTCGTTTTTGCTATCTAATGAACTTGTGGCCTCGTCAAAAATCAATATTTCGGGGTTGGTGTATAATGCTCGAGCAATTGTTATGCGTTGTTTCTGTCCGCCAGAAAGCATGGCTCCCCGCTCACCGATCCGGGAATAGATACCATCTCCTAGTTCGTCAATAAAATCTATTGAAGCCTTGTTACATGCCTGGAGAATTCTTTTTTCATCAGCCGTATTCAACTCCTCACCCAACGCCACATTTTCCGCAAGTGTGCAATCATAAATATAGGGAAACTGATGAACATACCCAAAGAGTTTTCTCCACTTCGGTAGGTTTTCCGGTGTTACATCGAGGCCATCAATCTTCATTTGTCCCTTGTCCGGTATAAGAAGTCCTATCATTATATCTACAAGAGTGCTTTTCCCAGCTCCCGAATGACCAACTATTCCAATGGATTCACCTTTGCGAATTCTGCACGACAAATTTTTTATTGCATATTTTTTCGAGTTTCTATATGAAAACGAAACATCTATTAATTCTGCTTCATGATCAAAAATCGACGTTTCATCATCCTGTGTTTTCATACCATTGTAGTGGCTGGATGAGAGGTATTTCTTCCTTTTTTCTTGTTCAGCAAATCGCCTCATTTCATTCATGGTTTCGAAGAAACGATCAATTTGTGGGATATTCCCTCGAATCTGTGTCAAGAAACTGACTATTCGATTGATGGCGGGCAGAACTTTCCAGGCTGCAACAGCAATTATTGCTAAAGTGCCAATGATTTCCAACCAACTCAAATGAAGAATGCTAACCATGAGAATAATGGATAGGGACAGGAAAACAAAACCAATTGCTTCCATAACATGAGTTGGAATACTGATCAGAACCTTGCGAAGACTGAAACATCTGGAATATCGATAGCTTTCCTCAGCATATGATGTTTGTATTTTCTTTTCCAGGTTAACGATTCTGACATCCTTCATTCCGTAAGCCGCCTTCGATGCTTCCAAATTGCTGGATATTGAAGTATTAAGTAGCTCCTTTGCGGTATTATCGACCTTCTTACGTACAACCTTGTATATGTAATAGGATATCAGCCCAATTACCACTGTCATCGCCGGCATCAATATCGGCTGGATAATGAATACGCTTGTTAGCATAACCACCGTAAGAATGGAATTACTTACAACATTCAAAGACGATTGCATGAATTGACCTATAAATTCCTTTAAATTGATAGTGATCAAAATTTCTTGAGGATTTCGGCTTAAATGCCATTCATAGGCTACATCCATAATCATGCCCAACATTTCATCTCCAAAAAAGGCTTGCACGCGTGCTTCAAACCTACTAACATATAAATTCACAAGCACAGAAAGCCAGTTCTTAATTGCAACTGCGATTACAACCAGCATGCTCAATATCAGAACCAGTTTTTCATTGGTCATGGTTTTTTCTATCCCAAAATAATCCATGAATCCGGCAAAGAGTGAGGATGCCAACACTTTCTCCGGAACCGAAATCGAAGTTGCATATAGGGAAATCAAACCAAGAATCAAGGCATCGGCAAGCGCAAGGACCACCATCACCAAAAAAAGCATGAAGAAATCGCGCTTTAGTCTTGGAGGCAAGGGTTTCATTACCTTTTTGAGATATCTTATTACACTAATGCTTAATAACAACTTTCCAAATCCTGCCTTTGAGCACCCATCCCACCGACCGGTGAGCAAAATGGATCAGTACATGGCTTTTTATATCAATAGACTAAAGCATCTTAGAATAACAATGATGCTGTTTTTGAGACACCCGTTCCGCCGGGTATTTCGAACTCTTAAACACGTTGTCGGCTATGAGCACGAAAAATCTCCCCAGCTCAAGATGCAGCCAGTCAAACAAACCATGACTTCAATTTCCTACACTTCTGTTTCACATTTCTCAAAACTCGCAATACGGCTATAACTCTCTCAAGGTCGTTACGAAAAATATACAGCCATTTAAGATATATACAAAGTTCCCGAAATTCCTTACGTTCGAGAATCGTTTTGGAAAAGATCTCTTGTTGATTGCTGTCTGACAACAGTATTAACCTCACAAAGTTGTCTCTAGTAACCATGCGTGCTCTCTTCTTGAGCATTCTTAATTCATCTCGGTTGAGTTCTATGTGGATAGCCATTCCTACGAATAACTCATACTGGTTCACATGGAATTTACCTATTGCTAAATCATCAAATTCTGTTTGCAATGTTGGTTTGTAATACCTATACAGTGGCTGGTTTATTATTGCTATTTCGTACTTGCTGTTCAATTTGAGCTGCATAACTGCATCTGTACATTTACCAGAAAAAATTCTGAGAAAACTCATTTCATCTCTATCTATTAGCTCTTTGCGATACATAATGGTAGGAAATGGCAAAACAAAGCTTGTCTCCAGGTATGCCTTCATAATTTCCCGACGTTTGAAAATTTTGATGCTCTCATGATAGCCCCCTGGATATACAGAAGCTTCTCCACGCTCGTTGAATATACTGATACATGTCCCAACCAGCGGAACATGTGGGTTATTCTTAAGAAAAGTAACTTGTTTTGTTAATGCACCGGGAACAGCTAAATCATCGTCATGGTATATCACAAAGAACTCTTTGGTAACGTGCCTGAGCGCTACATCTAAACTCCCGAAAAAGCCGATATTTGATTCATTTTTCTTATATACAATCTTAAAGTTATTCCTATATTTCTGCAATCTGTCAATTTTGCAACTCCCGTTATCGATTATCGTGACAGACGAAAATTCAGTTTTGCATGAAATCAGCGACTGAAGCATTTTATGAAGTCCATCCTCACGGTTGCACGTCGTTATGAATATCTCTGGCATCATCATTTTGCATCCATATTCCTTTTGTATCGATTATTCCGGTAGTTCCTATGAAACTGTATCGGCATAGACTCAACTTTCGAGGTTGTATTAGAGTCGCCGTTTCGACTTTGAGGAAAACTCGTTAAGCTGTGCCGCACAGATTTCATACATGTTTTCATACGCATACTTCTTGTACCAGTCAACCGTCAACTCTATTGAATCTTCAATGTCCAGCAGTGGTTTCCAATTAAGCTCTATACGGGCCTTAGTACTGTCTAAACTAAGCAGAAGCGCTTCGTGTTGACTATCAATTTGAGTAACAGCTTCCAAGCTCCCCTTACCATAACAGGCAATCAATCGTGTCGCAATTTCCCAAACTGACAGCATGTATCCTTGTTCGGGCCCAAAATTCCATCCACCTGAGTATTTTGCCGGATCCTCGGCAAGTCTCTGCGCCAGCAGCAGATAGCCGGCGGTTGGATCAAGTACATGCTGCCATGGTCGTGTGGCTTTCGGATTTCTGATTTCAATAGTTCTGTTTTCTTCTATTGCTCTCATACAGTCAGGGATTATTCTGTCACAAGTCCAGTCTCCACCACCGATTACATTCCCAGCCCTCGCACTTGCAACAGCTTTACCATGAACCGAATGTCGGCTGGGATTGAAGTATGAGCGTCGCCAAGCGCTTATCGCTATTTCAGCCGCAGCTTTTGAAGAAGAATATGGATCATATCCACCCATGGGATCTGTTTCCCTATATCCCCACAGTTTTTCTTCATTCTCGTAGCACTTATCAGAAGTTATCATTATCCCTATTTCACAGCTCGACGAGTCCTTGATACATTCAAGAACGTTGATAGTTCCCATGACATTGATCTCATAGGTTTCGATCGGGATATCATAGGAAATACCAACAACAGACTGCGCCGCCAGATGAAAGACTATTTCGGGCTTGTATTGCTCAAATACTGTCCTCAGTTTACCGATATTTCGAATATCGCCTCTCACGTCAATCATTTTGACGCCTAAACCTGCAAGAACATAGTTGTCTCTAGATGTGTAAGGATCCAAGCCATAACCTATTACCTTGGCTTTCATTTCCAGGAGCCAAATTGATAGCCAACTTCCCTTGAAACCTGTATGACCTGTCACCAATACAGTTTTGTTCTTCCAATATTCCGAGTCAATCATTCCAAACTTTCCATGGTGCTTTTCCGGAGGCCCAAAGATTGCTTAATTCGTGTTTGTCGCGCAAGGTGTCCATGGGTTTCCAGAAGCTCTCATGCTTGAAAGATGATAATTGTCCCTCGTTAGTTAAACGAACAAGTGTTTGTTTTTCCAAGGAGGTTTCATCCCCCTCGATATAGTCAAATATCTTGCTCTCAAAGACAAAGAAACCTGCATTAATCCAGGTACCAGAAACCCGGGATTTTTCTACAAAAGTTCTAACCAGGCTCTTCTTGCCAATGTCGATGGTACCAAAGCGACCTGTAGGTTGAACTGCTGTCAAGGTTGCTATTCTGCCACTTGCTTCATGGTGTTGAAGTAACATACCAATATCAACGTTCGAAACTCCATCTCCATATGTAGTCATAAAAGTATCCGTACCTGTATAGCCTATTACTCTCTTAATTCGTCCGCCGGTCATCGTCTCGTGTCCGGTATCAACCAATGTTACTTTCCATGGTTCAGCATGCTTGTTATGAACCACCATTTCATTCCTTCCGATATCAAAGGTGACATCAGCCATATGTAGGAAGTAATTTGCGAAATACTCTTTTATTACATAGCCTTTATAACCCAAGCATACTATGAAGTCGTTAAATCCATGAAACGAGTATATCTTCATGATGTGCCAAAGGATTGGTTTTCCTCCTATTTCCACCATAGGTTTAGGTTTTATTTCGGTTTCTTCACTGATTCTTGTTCCGTATCCACCAGCTAGCAATACAACCTTCACTTCTTCAACTCCAGGTAGTTATTGATGACCTCAAGACAATAATCAATGGCAACTTCTGATAAACCCGGATATGTTCCTAAAAAAAAGGTGTTTTTCATAATCATATCCGTATTTGTAAGACTCCCCGCGATTCGTTTTGGTATGTCCAGATAGGCCGGCTGACATAGCAAATTTCCCCCAAACATATTGCGGGTTTCAACTTTTTCGGTTGCAAGACAGTCTGTCAATTCCACTCTTGAGAAACCAGCACCGGGTTTTACAGTAACTGGATAGGCAAACCATGAAGGGTTACTGTTGGGTGTTGCCTCAGGCAGTATGAAGAATCGTTTCCATTCCTGAAATCCTTTCGCCCAGAGCCTGAAATTTCCTCTTCTCTTCTCAATGAAGCAGGGCAGCTTCTTTAACTGCTCAACACCGATAGCAGCCTGCATATCTGTAACCTTGAGATTGTAACCAATATGAGAATAAACATATTTATGATCGTAACCTTCCGGCAGTGCGCCATATTTGCCCGAAAATCTACGACCGCACGTGTTGTTTTCGCCACCCTTGCAATAACAATCTCTCCCCCAATCTCGAAAGGATATAAGTGCCCGGGCAATAATGCCATTGTCAGTAACAACCATACCGCCTTCGCCTGTAGTTATTTGGTGGGCTGGGTAAAACGAAAAGGTGGCAACATCTCCATAAGTTCCTACCATTTTCTCCCTGAAGGTAGCTCCTAGAGCATCGCAACAGTCTTCGATTAACCACAGATTGTGTTCATCTACAATCTCCATGATACCATCCAAGTTGTAAGGATTGCCTAGGGTGTGCGCTAGAAAAATGGCCTTGGTTTTGGGTGAGATAGCTCTTTTAACTGCCTCTGCTCTCACATTGTAGGTGCCCAACTCAACATCGACAAAAACTGGAATCATGCCGTTTTGCAGTATGGGATTCAATGTTGTGGGAAACCCTGCGGCAACCGTAACAACCTCGTCACCAGGTTTGAGACTTCTTTCCCCAAGAAGTGGCGAAGTAAGTGAAGTTAGGGCAAGCAAATTTGCAGAAGATCCCGAATTCGTCAGGATCGCGTATTCTGTACCAATATAATCTGCAAAATCGGCCTGAAACTCATCGGCATATCGCCCTTCTGTCAGCCAGAAATCTAAAGAAGCGTCGACTAGTCTTATTAACTCCTTCTCGTCGAAAACTCTGCCAGCATATCTTACAGGGGTTTCCTTAGGTACAAAGGGTCTCATTCCAAATCGGGCTCTATAAAATTCCCCTACCAGCTCCAGTATACTTGCTCTAAGTTCTGTCTCTCTCATCAACAGCTATTCCGCAATTCGGCAATCAGAGGCTCGCGACATAGAGCCGTACTGATTGAACTATTTTCATTATTTGACTGCGCATAGAAAACATCTCCACATCCAGAGTGGAAGTCGATAGTACCAGTAAATCATACTTACGC
>UWYT01000177.1 GCA_900608495.1 Olavius algarvensis spirochete endosymbiont
TTGTTACATACAAGATAGCCACGGTTATCGATTCCAGTCTGATTTATCCCACCAGACGGGGAGGCGATGCCTACTGGAAGATAAAGGATTATCATCTTCCGGGAAGAGCTGAAGCAAGCAGCAGCTCCGCCAGTTCCAATGGCCCGGGCGAGCTTGATAAGAGCCACGGTAAGACAAAGAATTACGGCGTGGGAGTTTTGGGAATTCTGAGCGTGGGCTTTTCCA
>UWYT01000242.1 GCA_900608495.1 Olavius algarvensis spirochete endosymbiont
ATCGGGCAGGCCATCCCCGGTAAGATCGCGCATCAGGACGGTGGCATTCATACTGCTGTAGCCCGCGCTGGCCCCGAAGCCCGCTTTGATACCGAATTCCAATACCCAAATAGTAAAAAGTGGACCAGAGAAACTCATATCACCGCCCATGGAAAAGTTCACGCCCAGTTTGTATTCCAGAGCATCCTCCACCTTGAACGGATTTAGAGCGCCGCGGGGAATTGAATCTTGTGGGATAGCGGCCTTCTTGATATTCGAAGAGCCTACCAGCGGAACATCCACCTCATCGAGAGTACTTCTCAAACTCTCATTGCTGGGGGTATTAGTCATATCCGCAT
>UWYT01000178.1 GCA_900608495.1 Olavius algarvensis spirochete endosymbiont
CTTCGGAATCTGTCGGAACAGTTGCACCGCTCCCCCCATTTAAATCGTAGGTAACTGGATATTCTGTACCTTTATTCAGATTTGCGCCTGTATCCAAATCTGTACCTGTATTCAAAGACGGATTTTTGCAAGCGATAATGATAGCCACTGTCGCTAAACCGAAGAGCAGTTTTATAAAAGTTCTCTTAATCTCCATTGCTTCTCCTCAAGGACAACGAATTGCTTGTCAATCAACTTGTTCACAAGAACAAGCTCATAGGCAACAAGGGCAATGTATCAGCTAATGAGTAAGCAAGCGATCACTTTTTCTTTGCACTGGCCACTTTTTTGCATCGAAACGCTTGATGCTAACTGGCAGGTGTTCTCGATTACAGAATTTCGCTATTGGTTTTGGGCAGCGAATTGATACCTGTTTGGATTAGTACTTACAGGATTGCACACGCGAACATATTTCAGGCGTTTAAGCGTATCCCCACAATTTTAACAGTGTCGCTATTATGCCAGCACTGAAGGCAGACCCCACTGTGCTTGCCGTTATAATAGCGGCAGCACGAGATGCTTCGTGCCCAAGAGAGCGCGAAATAACAAAAAAAGATATTGCTGTCGGACATGAAAACCCGATGACTATGGAAGCGGTCCAAGCTCTTTCTAACTGCATGACTCGCGCAATCAAAAAGGCTGCGGCAGGCATTACTATCAACTTGATTACAGCCGCAAACAGGGACTCGCCCCAATTAGCTATTCTGAATTGGAGGCTGCCGCCAATTGCTATTAGGGAAAGTGGAAGGCTCATTTCCCCAAGTATATCAAGTAGGGTTAACGCTAAGTCGGGAATTTTGAACTGTAAAAGATTCAGCAGTATTCCCAGTGCTATTGACATAGTTACCGGATTCGCAATGAAGCTTAACTTACTGGCAAAATACTTAATTCTACTTACCGTAAGCATTCCCCTTGCACTGTTAGAACCATTAACAGATTGTTGTGTCTGGGTGTGTTCGGAACCGGAGTTTGACACAAACCGTAAGGAAGCGTAACTATTCATCGATAGATAGCCAATGAATATATGCACCGGCATCACTAAAGCCGAAAAAATTGCCGCTCTGGCGAGTCCTTCCAGTCCATATAGGGCTTCCCCCAAGGCGTAACCCATAATCGCGACATTGCCCCAGATTGCCCCGGAGACAAAAAACCCCCGCGACTGCCTCCGAGAAACGACAAGGCAGGAAAAACCCCGGGAAATGAAAAAACAGGCAAACAAGGTGCCCCAAACTGTCAGTATCATTCTAAAAGACTGTGTCTTCTGAAAATCAACAAGTATAAGTGATTTTAGAAGCAATGCCGGAAGAAAGATGTTGAATACCAGACGAGTAATCTTCTCCGAGAAAATTTTATCAATCAGGCCCACTTTTCGCAGAATTGTTCCAATTGCAATGATTAGGAAAATCGGACTAACGCTCTTAACACTGTAAACGATATATTCCATGATAAATGGGGCATCATCCGAAAAGGATGCGAGAGGAATCCGCTATTTAAGCTTCCTCACTGCCTCTTCGATTCTATCGACTACTTGAGGTGCATCCAAACCATCGGTGTCGACAATCAAATCGGCCTTTGAGTAGTCGTAATTATCGATGCCATAAAGCCTCCAATACCTTTCGTGATCTCGTTTATCCCTTAGCGCGGTTGTGTTAAGCAAGTCTTCCATCGATCCTCCCTCCCGCTGTTGAATGCGCCTGGCCCGAATTTCCAACGATCCTTTTAGAAACACCTTGATATCGGCCTCGTCCAATAGCCAAATCGCAAGACGTGAACTCAAAACAGATGGCGATTTCCTTGCGAGGATTACCTGGGTTTGATCGACTCGTAAATCGTACTTATCTTCTATTTCAGCGCGTCTGCAAACCTCTTCAAAACTAATGCCATCCTCCGCCGCGATACTTCGAAAAGTGTAGTTGACTAAATACAGGTTCAGGCGTTCTGCAAGAATTCGGCTCACGGTAGAGTTGCCACATCCGCTGCAACCTGAAATCGCGATTTGCAGCCTGTTCTTATACGACATTGCGTAACTGCTCTCGGAGTTTCTCGAGGGCATCCTTCATGTTCACAACTTCCATGGCAATATTGGCTTGCGAGCATTTTGAGCCTATTGTATTTATTTCTCTTCCCATTTCTTGAGCGAGGAAGTCCAATTTCTTACCCTTTGCTCCAGCCAGGCTGATTTCCTTCCTAAACGCAGAGATATGTGCAGTTAAGCGAACTAGTTCCTCATTGATATTCGTTCTTGCAATCCAAGCTGCAACTTCCAGTAAAACACGCTGTTCATCGATGTAGTCTCCCAATATCTTGACAAAACCACGTCTTAATCTTTCTTCAACTTCGCTACGAATTGCAGGCGCTTGAGCGGAAGTATTCTCAATGGACCCTTCGATGGCAAGTAGCTGTTCTTTGATATCCTCGAGGAGCTGCTCACCTTCTTGTTCACGCATATCCGTAACCTGAATGGCGGCCGTGTGAAGCAGTGATTCAAGCATAGTCCAGTAAATTTCCATATCCCGTTCACGTTCCACTTTGAACACCCCATCCTGATTAGCTAGCAAAGCTAGGGGTATCTGCCGGGTATCGCCCAGGAGTCCTGCAAGCTCCTTCAGGGAACTTCTCCATGCAGCCGCAGCAGCCCGATCAACACTAATTGAAAGTTTGTTCTCAGTGTCCTTCATTCGAACGTTTATTTCCAGCTTACCACGTTCAAAGAATTTTAGCTTCTCCCGAATCCTCCCTTCCAGAACGGAGATAGATGAGGGCAGTAAGATTACAATATCAAGATAGCGGGTATTAAAAGACTTGATTTCAACTGCAATCCATACGCCAGAATCCTCTTTTTCGGCGTAGCCAAATCCCGTCATACTGTTTATCATTAATATAGACTCCCTATAGGACTCTTTGAAGATGCTCCGGTTTATGGTTGACAAAACGCTCGCGTTAGCAGTTCATTGCTCCTCAATCCAATGGCGTATCCTGTTTCTGACAGCCTGCCGGCAGATAGCTTAAGACGCACACTGCGGATTTAAGGGGTCAATCCTCCATATTCTCTTGAAACCCGCAAGCCGAGCGAACGGTTATTTCCTGCGCCCAGAGTGACAAACAAATCGCCGGCACGAAGAATAAGTCCTAAAGTGTGAGCAGCTTGGTCTAGGGTTTCGCAGTAGAAAGTTTCACGCTGCTCGTACTTTCCTCCCTTAAGTTTCCCACGCCTGGCGGAAACTCTCTTCCACAGTTCAAAACCGTCGATTGTACCATCGTATTTTTCTCTGGCCGAAGAGTAAACCGGGTGAAGAAGAAGTACATCAACACAATCGAAACAACTAGCAAATTCCTCAATCAACGCTACCGTGCGGCTATAAGTATGTGGCATAAAATCAACTATCAAGCGCCAATCTGGATAGAAGTCTCGCAGTCCATGGAGGAAGCACACAATGGATGTCGGATGATGTGCATAGTCGTCCATCACCAGCAGTCCATTCGTTTTGCTGATAATTTCGCTACGCCGCCTGCTACCTCGAAATTCAACCAGAGCTTTCTTCGCCGCCGCCCAGTCAAAATTCCTCTCAGACTCATCCACACAGAGCGAATGCACAAGCGCCAAAGCAGCAGCAGCATCCAAAATCGAATGTCTGCCGGGGAGTTTGAGTTGAAAATCACAATCAAATGCATCAAGTCGAAACAAATTGCTACCGCTGTCCTTCCCCGCAGTATTCCCAATCTCGACTCGCCACTTTCCCACGGCCTGCGTTCCATAAGGAATCATTCGTATATCGGATCGCTTCAAAGCAATTTGAGTAGCCACATCTCGCGCTCCATCATTGTCAAAGCAGTAGATTAGCCTTCCACCCTCGGGTAAACGACTACAAAACTCCACAAAGGCCAGGCTAATCGAAGCATAATCCGGGAAATAATCCTGGTGATCCGACTCCACACTGCTCAGCACAATCGTATTCGGAAAGAAATGTAAAAAATGACGTCGATACTCACAAGTCTCCGCCACCAGGAAACGATCCCCTCCCCTCCAAACCGAACGATAGGCATTGACATTCGCGTGCGCTTCACAAGTATCAACCTCGTCATCATCGCAGGGAACAGCATCTTGGGATCCGGAAATCACATCCGGGAAATTGCGCAAATTCCTTTCATCTCTCTCCCCAAAGCCTCTAACCGCACTCCCAACCACAACCGTAGCCGGCAATTCGAGCGCCCGAATCAGAATTCCAGCCATTGCTGCAGTGGTAGTCTTGCCGTGCACCCCTGCAACCGCTACCGCTTCATATCTACATGACAGCTCGCCAAGCGCCTCCGGATAACTCAGAATCGGTAAACCACGCCTATATGCTTCCGCCACAACTGCATTGGATTCATCATAAGCAGCCGACCGTATCACAAACTCAACATCGTCCCCCAGCAGGCTCTGTCCGTCAGTCCCAACAGCTGCTGCCCTGCCAGAGCACTTTGTTACGGTGACGTCGTTCGAAGTCTCATCTAAACTTGCATTGAAAACACCAACACTCACCCCTATGTCCGCCAAAATAGCATCTGTGTAAAACTCCTCTTCAACATCCGACCCCGAAACTCGCGCCCCAAGCGCCACAAGCAGTTCTGCGAGTGCGCACATACCCGTTCCCTTCACCCCAACAAAGTGAACATTGAACCCATCGAAGTTTTCCGGCAGCAGCATCACTTAAACATATCCCAATTCCCCTCTCACTAACAAGTTACCTTATCAAATTCCAGTCCAGCCAAATTCTTTCCGGTTGATTTCTTGAGATAAGACTGACGAGTCACTCCTGCTTCATCGCCTACACATCGGTATGAAACTAGGATATAGTCAATTCAATGACTAGTGACGGCGCTGTTTTTCGGCGCCCCAGAATTCAAGACATAATTGCGATTGCGCTTCCAATGGTACTAAGCCAGACTTCGGAAACAGTCAATCTCTTTGTCGATCGACTCTTCTTATCGAAGTTAGGAAAACTGCACATCGCCGGGGCAATGAGCGGCGGGCTTACAGCATTCAATATTATGTCCTTTTTCATCGGAATAATTGGATATGTTAACGCCGTTGTCGCCCAAAACGACGGAGCCGGCATTAGAAGAAACTGCTCGCGTGCAACGGCTCAGTCCATCCGTCTTGCCTTCGTTGGATGGCCGATTCTCATGTTTATGATTCCGCTAGTGAGACTGTTTTTCAACGCTATGGGGCATCTTCCCGAACAAATAATCCTGGAAATGTCTTATTTCCGCATACTTGTATTCGGCTCGATATTCGGTCTTATCAGGCATTCTCTAGCAGGTTTTTTCATAGGTTTAGGACGCACTCGCATGGTAATGATAGCGAATGCACTAGGCATGTTGGTGAATATTCCTGCCAATTGGATACTCATATTTGGGAAATTTGGAATGCCTGCGCTTGGCATTGTCGGTGCGGCATACGGGACTCTACTTGGCTCAATGACAATCATGCTCATCCTGCTGGGAATCTACTTTTCTCCGTTCTATAGAAAGGAATATGGAACCGCAATCGAGTTAGGCTTCGATCGATCACTCATGACGATTCTACTCCGATACGGAATTCCAGCTGGACTCGAAGCCTTCTTCAATATCACAGCGTTCAATTTTTTTGTCCAGTTGTTGCATTCATACAACCCGAACACGGCAGCGGCCGTAACAATAGTGTTTAATTATGACATGTTGGCATTCATTCCAATGCTGGGCCTCGGTTTCGCGGCTACCACCCTGGCGGGGAGATACGTGGGCGCAAGAGATATTGGCGGAGCTGAGCATTCCACACGGCTCACATTGTTAATCACTTGGATATATGCCGCTACCATGATGCTTATATTTATTTTCGGGGCAAAATTACTTGTCGGAGTATTCACCTCGGGTTTGGAAGGAGGAAAAACCGATGTTGCGCCCCTAGCTGTCACGATGCTCCGCCTGGCCGCACTGTACACCCTGGGAGATGCCACACAACTAATCTATGCTGGCGCACTAAGAGGTGCTGGAGATACTAAATTTGTAATGTGGATATCCGTTGGCACTCATTGGGTTTTTGCCGCAATCGCTTGGTTCTCTATCAAGGTATTGCACATATCGGTTATTGTGGTATGGGTGTTTTTTATCTGTTTCGTTTTGATTCTCGGCATAGGAATGCTGTTACGCTACCGCCTTGGGAACTGGAGAAAAATGAGCCTGGTAGTGAGAAGCTGATTTGCTTACAGCACATACACGGAATTAAATTGCGTTTCCACTAAATACAGAAAATGCTTGTGCCGTGAAACTTATCATCCGCAAATTGTTTAAAAACTGTCTTTCATTAAACGGCTTGCAATCGATTGTCCAGCCCCGCGAAACCCTCGCTATATGCTGAAACTACTGCCGCAAAATTTCATATAAGTGTAAATTCTATACCAACTTTCCCAGCAGCGCCGGATTCTCTCCAGTCTCGATATCCACTATTCCAACAGAAAAAAAGCAATTTCTTATTCCTTCACCAGCCCGGGTCCAACGCGCATCGAATTCGGTGTCTCTACCAGCGTTCGAACCGCCCATGCATCGGACGCTTGTATCCACATCGCATTCACACTTGCTTTGCGTCACCCATCTAATCCCAGCCTCATTCTCTGAAACCGCAAAACAAACCGGTACATAGGAACTCGAAAGCCCAGAGGCAATAATTGCGCCGTCAGCTCTCCGCGAAGCTTTTTCCACAAGCACTCTCTGCCTACTACCAATCAGGGAACTCCTGAAAAAACGTTTTGTGTCCACCGAAACTTCTCGAATTCGAGCTGCCCGACGCGCCTTCTCATTTTCCGGAATTTGTCCCTCCATTGATGCCGCAAGAGTGTCATCCCTCACTGAGTATGGAAAAACATGAATATGTCCAAACCTTAAGCGCTCACAGAAATCAAACACATCTTCAAAATCCACCTCAGTTTCACCGGGGAATCCAACGATTACATCAGTCGTGATATTGATGCCCGGTACCTGCCTGCGAAGCAACTCAACAATTCGCTCAAATTCACTCGCCGCATAGCGCCGTCCCATCAATCGAAGAATTCTTTCCGAGCCAGATTGCAAGCACAAATGCAAATGATTCGCCATCTTCGGGTGTGTCATCAGCTCTATGAATCTATCGTCAATTCCATCAGGCTCAATAGAACTCAATCGGAGACGGAAATCCCCTGAACAAGCAAGAGCGGCATCCAATAAATCTGTAAAGGTTTGATTACTCTGCTCCCAACGGCCCATATTTACGCCTGTAAGCACCATTTCCCGAAAACCAGCTTTCACTGCCTCTTCAATAGCAGCGACACAGTCATCAAGCCCTCTGCTAAATCCCGGACCACGCACAAATGGGACAATGCAGAAGCTGCAAAAATTGTCACAACCATCTTGAATTTTAATCAAAGCCCTTGTTCGAGTTGCCCGCTTTGCAACTATCGGTTTGGCATCGATAAACTTGCCTCGAAAATGCGCATCCACAAGCCCCGGAATACGAGCCTTGTTCATATTACCAACTAGGAAGACGTTGCCATCGTTCTGAAAATGCACATCCTCTAGCTTCCGATTCTCAATCGGCTCGGATTTTCTAAAATTGGCATCAATATGGCAGCCAGTGAAAACCAGCAGTGGATGTGGGCGATTATTCGTGGCTATTCGCATTGCTTTGTTCATCTCCGAACGACTTTTTCTGTCGGCATTTCTTGTAACGGTGCAGCTGTTAAACACAATTGCATCAGCTCTCTCGCCAAAATCAACCAAATCCCAACCTCTTGTCAAAAAATCCGCTGCCATTGATTCGGTTTCTGACTGATTCAATTTACAACCTAGGGTTTTAAAAGCTACCTTGCGATTTTGTAGCACACTCATAACACTCTACCTTCAACACTCAAAGATCCGGTTGAAATGATTTGTACCATGGCAAATTCTCCCACTTTTGTTCTATTCCCGATATCTTTGCCAGGTGATTTTGCGGTATCCGTATTCAGACTAAGACGTACTGGAATCCTGCCCTCCGTATAACCAAAAGAATAATCTTTCCGCTCATCCTCACCGCAAAGCAGAACTCTCTGCTTCTTTGCCAGCAATTTTCTGTTCTTACGAGAGGCTGTTTCCCGTAAAACTTCGCTTGCCTCAGTAAAACGCCTCTCCTTTACCTCTCTCCTGATATCATCTCTCCAACGCTCGCTCGTCGCTCCCGGCCTTGGACTGTACTTCGCAATATATGCCATATCGAATCGGAATTCTTTCATTGCCTCCAGGGTTCTTTCAAACTGTGTTTCAGTCTCGCCACAGAATCCCACGATGATATCTGTAAACAGAGTTGCCTCGGGCAAAGTGTGCCGTATTGCATACACCATCCGTCGATAATCCGCCAAGGAATAGTTACGATTCATTCTATAAAGCACCTCATCATCGCCTGATTGAAGAGGAAGATGTATTTGCTTTGCCAGCACATCATATTCTGCTATTACTTCAAGCAATTCCCCACTCATATCTCGCGGATGGGGCGATGTGAAATAGGTCCAAAAATTCTTACCTGTCTCACGGCCAATTTTTCCAATCGATTTCATCAGTTCCACAAAGTTCAGTTCCAAATCCCCCTTGTCAAGACCGTAGGAATTAACATTTTGTCCCAGGAGAGTAATCGAACGATAGTTCTTCCCAATCAGAGAGCGCAGCTCGTCCAGTATACCCGTCGAAAGCCGAGAAACCTCACGGCCTCTTGTGTAAGGAACCGCACAGAAGGTGCAAAATTTGTTACAACCGTTCTGTATCGGGATGAATGCCTCCGCTTTCGATGAATAGACAGGCCGAAGTTCCCAGAAGTTCTCAAGTCTCTCCTTAGTCATCAAATCGCCGCTTGCAGATTTGCCCGAAGGCTTATCAGATAAAACAGCATTCGACATGTCACCAGTTTTTGCACGTATCATTTCAGGTAAGCTTGAAACCATATCTATGGGGAACACCAAGTCAAACAGTTCCTCAAACTTCTCTCCGTCGGCGGGCAGAAAGCAACCTGAAAGGAAGGTTAGAATTTTCCCCTTGGATGCATTCCAATTGCGTATTTTCCCGTATACTCTATCTACTGCCTTTTGCCTTATGGAACAGGCAATTATCCCCTTAATTGCTAAGTCTGGATCGTCCTCGAACTCGCTTTCCTCGAAACCCATAGAGTTCAAAATCGTGCGGATTCTTCCGGTATCAGAACGATTCATCTGGCAGCCGAAAGGCAATACCATATATTTCATCGCCCGATTTTCCTTCTTTCAAGAAATTAAGGCAAGCACCGTGATTTCGCTTGTCAAAGCAAGCAGTCTGAGCTAACTTGAACCAGAGTGATAGAAACACTCAGAAAGCCCGAGTGGTTGAAGATACAACTCAATACCGCAGAGAACACAGGCACAATTAAGCGAAAGCTGCGTGTGAGGAATTTGAACACGGTGTGCAAGGAAGCTCGGTGTCCAAACCTCCACGAATGCTGGAGTGAGTTCCGAACCGCTACTTTTATGATACTCGGATCTATTTGCACTCGAAGCTGCCGATTTTGTGCAGTGGAGGGAGGGAAGTCTCCGGAAGCCCTGGATGAGGACGAGCCGCGACGAGTAGCTTTGACTATAAAAGAACTCGGTATCGAACATGCGGTGATTACCATGGTATCTAGGGACGACTTGGAAGATGGGGGTGCTAATCATCTGGCAGCCACTCGGATGGCCATAGGAGCTATGAATCCTGCGATTACAGTGGAATACCTCTCTTCGGATATGAATAGCCGCAGAGAAAGCATAGCGACACTCGTTGAATCGGCTCCGGATGTAATCGGCCATAATCTTGAAACTGTACGACGCCTCACCCCCCTTGTTCGATCCAACAGTAATTACGACCGTTCCCTGGATTTTTTAGAGACCGCCAAAGAAATGGCCCCCAACATTTTGATTAAAAGCAGCATCATGTTAGGACTCGGCGAAGAAAAATACGAAGTTCTGGAAACCATGTCGGATATCAAAAAAACGGGGTGTGACGCTCTCTACATAGGACAGTATTTGCAACCAACCAGGAACAGGAGACATCTGCCGGTAATGCGCTATTGGGATCCCGATGATTTCCTCAAACTTAAGGAAAATGCTCTCAACATGGGATTTATCTATGTTGAAGCGGGTCCGATGGTTAGATCCAGTTATCACGCCGGAAACCATAAGGAACTGTTCCGGAAATATCGCGCAAAAAGATTGGCTTACACTCGATGAATTCGTTTTCCTCGAGATTCGAACAATGAACCGGGTATCGGGGACGGATTCCGACAGGGTTGCTGTGGCAGGCTCTGGAGTTTAGTCGGGTTTGTATGATTGTTGTATTGCTTAGTCGAAATGTATACAACCGGACGTCGAACTCGATCCAGGACTGTCTGTGAAACCTGGATTGGTTGTATCTTCGGAAGTGGGAGCTCTGCGAAAGGTGCTACTGCACAGACCAGGGAAGGAGGTGGAAACCCTAACTCCCGAGATGCTGGAAAATCTTCTCTTCGAAGACATTCCGTGGTTAAAAAAGCTGCGTGAAGAGCACGATGGATTTGCGGATCTACTCAGAAAACAGGGCTGCGAAGTCTATTACTACTCCGATTTGTTAAGGGAAGTGCTTCATGATACCAATCTTGCAAGGGAAGTCGCCGAGTATTTGGTTCCGACTGGGAGACTTCCGCAGTCGAGTCTGCGAAATGAGGTTCTGGAATTTTTACTGGCTATGAGCGCAGATGCCTTAGTCGAAGTTATGATTGCTGGCCTGAGAAAAGACGAAATTTCGCACGGCAGAAGGAATAGAAGTCTATCATGGTGGATTCAGGAAGACTTCCCTTTTTACATAGACCCACTACCCAATCTCTACTTCACGCGGGATCCTGGGATGATTATCGGAACCGGTATGGTATTGGGTTTGATGCAAACTCAGGCTAGGAGCAGAGAAGTTTACTTACTCAATCTAATTCGCTGCCATCATGAGCTATTCGCTCCTGTTCGAGACAGGCTGTGGTACGGACCGAATAACGATAAGGATTGGCAAAACTACGCGACGCAGTGGCATGGGCCGGGAAATTCTTTGGAGGGGGGAGATATTCTGGTGCTTTCAGATACGGCGGTTGTGATGGGGGTGAGTATGCGCAGTAGTGTCAACGCGGTTGAGACACTGGCGGAACATCTTTTTCGCAGTGATTCTGGTATTCGTGAAATCCTGGTTGTAAAGATACCGGTAGCTCGAGCCTGCATGCATCTGGATACGGTGCTCACCATGGTGGATTGGGATAGCTTCATTCTATTCCCAGGAATAGCCGATTCGATTCAAGTATTTAAGCTAAGCCCAGGGCGTGCTGGTACGCTCAAAATCAAAGAAGCACGTAGTTTGGAGAAGGGGCTGGCCGACGTACTTGGAGTGCATCGGGTGCGACTCATTGCCAGTGGAATCAGAGATGGGAACATCGCGGCAAGAGAGCAGTGGAACAACAGCGCGAATACACTGGCCATCGCACCGGGCAAAATCATCACCTACAATCGTAACAACTCAGCAAATGAGCTGTTCGAAAAGGCTGGCATCGAGGTTTTGGAAATCGATGGCTCGGAACTAACCAGGGGAAGGGGAGGACCCCGCTGTATGAGCATGCCCATCCTCCGTGACAACTCTCCTTAAGAGTCGGGGAATCCCCGCCTCCGAAGCAGTGCCAGTGCACAGCCGCTACTGCAACTCAATCACAGGCCTGCCACCTGATACAGGTTGAAAACCCAATCGGAATCTCCAGATTGCCAGTCCTGGCGATGCAAGCAGTTTCCGTTTCGGATTGCGATACTATCTCAACCTCCATGCCCGGCTCAAGCCCGTTCTCCTGACAGAAAGAAAGCATACCGTCAAGCAGTTCGCCCTCCTCAGTAATTCTGATAATCCTTACCCTCGTCCCCCTCTTAGCCTCTATCAGAGTTGGCGCAGTCAGATATTCTTGCTCTACGCTGGAACCAGGTAGCGGATTTCCATGCGGGCAGGTGCTTGGATAGTCAAACCGCTTCAACAGATAAGCAGTTAACTCATCAGAAAGGGAAGCCTGTAGATTCACTGCCTCAGCGTCCGACTTATCCCAAGGATAACCCAGTGCTCGAACCAACAGATGCTCAAGCAAGAAATGGCGCTTTACGGCTTTCTCTGCCAAAGCACGCCCTTTGGTGGTTAGTTCAATCGTACCATAGCGTTTCTGAGCCACTAAGCCCAATCTTTTCAAACGTCCAACAGCCTGTGACACTGCCGGACGGGATACTCTGAGTCTGGCTGCCAAATCTGAATTCGGGACAACGCCATTATCGCGCTCAATGAAGAAAATCTGAACAAGATATTCGGGCGCAACCGGGAACTGACTTTTTAGCGACTCAAGAGTCAAATCTTATCTCCATGCCTCATCGACATCCCCCCTTATTGACTCCAGAAACAAGCTGTACTATCTCCGCACTTTTTTAATCGTGGGCTCACCGACATAGAGGAAAGTTCTCCGTGCCAGGTATGTGCCGTTCCACCATCTTTTCACGAAGGGAACAATCCAATAATCCAAACCAACTATCCGGCCAGAGCCTCCCATTAAGGCCAATGCAGCAAAAATATACCAAAGAATCGAGGAATCCGCCATCGCTCCCACTATAAGCATTATACCAAAAAGGATGGATGCTGCGGCAGAAAGCCAGGTAAATGCACCTCCAATCAACATCAACCCTATGAGTATTTCGAAAAAAACAATGCCCGTCTGAAAAAAGAAAGGCGCCCGGTTTACAGTCCAATGAGCAATCCAGACATAGAGCTCCCATGGCTTGGCAAGCAATGCTGATCCATACTCAGCAGTTTCGACAGCGTTAGTAGCCGCCGTCACAGCATCCGTCCCGACATTCACCACCGATACAAAATCGTTCGATCTATCCAACCAACCCCCCAGAGCTTTCTCTAACCCTTGAATCAACCACTGTATTCCAACAAACACTCGGAGAGGAAGAAGCCAATATGCGGGAACCTTCCATGCGAAGAAAGATCCAATCAAAGAGCGTCCGTAACGGATATCCAATATCTCATGTTTCAAATACGCCCAGGAGGCATTAAATCCTGCAATAGTAAATAAATAATACAAATTCACCACATGCTTCATAGCCATCGCGAAAAAGCCGGCCATTGTAATTCCACCTGTGTGGGAAACCGCGAATTTACTGCCAATAGAAACCATATATCCATGATACTTGCCGCGGTATCGCCGATAAACGCCCGCTTTTTCACCAAGCATTCTATCGATATCAACAGAGATATTGTAAGCTGCGGTCTTTGCTGTTTGTTCTGCCGCTTCAACTATCTGTGGAACAGGCACTCCATCCTCAAGGAACCAAATACCATCGCCAGCCATATAGGCATTCTCATGGCCGCTACAGCGCATAAAGACATCGACTTCCTTTCGTCCCGCCTTGCCTTCCTTCAAAACAGGATTATCAGTGAAACAATTCCCCTTCACACCGCAAGTCCATACCTTTGTGCCGGCCTTGATAACTTCACCACTCTTCAAATGAAAGGCCGTTGGAGTAGCCTTCGTTACAAGGGAATTAACTCGAATCTCCACACCCTTCTTCTCCATATATGCTTTTGCCTCAGCTCTCAATTTGCCGGGAAGCATCTGAAGTATATCCCCCAGGGCCTCAAGATTTATCAATCTCACATCTTTCGGGGACAGCGCATACTTTTCACATAGAACCGGCAAATATTCCACCAATTCACCGACTAACTCCACTCCCGTAAAACCCCCGCCGGCTACGACTACAGTCATAAGCTCACGGCGTCTTTCCTCATCGCTCTCAAGAGCAGCCTTACGATAAATCGTCTCAAGATGTCTCCGAATCCGCAGCGCATCGTCAATGGACCAGAGTGAAAGTGTATTGTCCTTCACACCCGCGATATTGAAGTCCGTCGGTATTCCGCCGTAGGCAAATAAAATTCTATCCCATTTGTACTCAGCGGTTTTACCAATCGCCCTTTTCCCATCAAAATCCACATCCACAATTTCATCAAAAACTACATCCACATTGGTTCCTGAAAGTATTCTACCGTAGCTCACTTTTACAGACGCCTGCGGCACCCGATCGCCCGCGACTTCGTGGAGTTCCGTCATCAAAGTGTGAAAACGATTTCGATCAACAAGAATAATCTTGACTGTTTTGCGCCTCTTATACTTCCTACTTAGAAACCTGGCCGCGCTCAAACCCGCATAACCGCCGCCAACTATCAGAATCCGCTTCGTTTCGCTCATCAAGAGAACCCTCCATATCTGACCACATTACAATATACTTGCTCTATGACAAAAATTAAATCGCCTGGAAGCAAGATAATTCTTCTTACGCTCGCGCTAGGCCTCACAATCGGATTAACCTTGCGTTCCATAGGCAGAGAAAATAGTAAAACTGATATAATCGAAAATAGCAGGTTTCTTCTCGATACGCTTGTCTCAATCCGAATATACCAGAGCGATAGTCAAGAAATTCCTGACGGCGCTTTTGAGCTTATTGAAGAACTGGAAAATCAGCTGAGCCATTATGAAGCTTCAAGTGAAATCTCACGGATAAATTCCACTCCTGTCGGTACCGCGATTCCAGTTTCGGAGTCTACAAGAAAGTTAATATCGGTTGGTCTGCACTATGCCCGTCTCTCGGGTGGAGCCTTCGATCCCACAATTGGAGCCCTGGTTAACCTGTGGAACATTGGCACCGAGAATGCTCGGCTTCCCACTCTCCATGAAATACAGGCCACGCTACCCTTTGTGGACTATCGGGCCGTCTTAATAGCATCAGAAACCGTAACCCTCAAGCACCAACCGCCAACCTTAACTTCCACCCGAATGACGCTAGATCTTGGCGGAATCGCGAAAGGCTGGATAGCCGATCGCGTTGCGGAATTCCTACACAATAGCGGTGAACAGAACTTCCTCATCAACCTGGGCGGGAACATACTTGTCTCAGGTTCAAAACCAAACGGTGAAGCCTATAGGATAGGCATTCAAGACCCCTTCGACGACCGAGGGAAATATCTAGGCATCATCACTTTGGAAGTCGGGTCTGTGGTAACCTCAGGCATATACGAACGCTTTTTTGAATTAGACGGCAAACGCTATCACCATATCCTGAGTACCAGCAACGGATATCCAATCGACAACGGACTTGCAGGGGTGACCATCTTATCCGAACACTCAGTTGACGGCGACGCCCTATCAACCGCAATCTTTGCACTGGGAATCGAAGAGGGTCTGAAACTTGTACACAGTCTCGAGGGTATTGAAGCCGTGTTAATTGATACAAAGGGCAACATACTGATCACACCCGGCGCGGAAGCGAATTTCGAACCTACCACCCCAAGTTTACAGGTTGAAGTACGGTAGTGGCATTCGCATCGAATTCAAAATTCAAGTTCAACAGTCTACCTCACGCACTAAAAACCCATCCCGAAGGCTTACGCTCCCTGCTCCGAAACTTCCATAGCTTTGTAGCTACTTCGCGGCTACCCCATACTCGAGCAACCTGGTATGGCTGACATCTAAATCAACACTTTCAATATCTAATCCCTCCGAAGAGAGAAGAGGAAAGCATATCCGTCCGCCCACGCGCTACAGCAAGATTCCACCACTCGAAGCGGACGCCAATATACGCATGGTTGAAATACCATGAACCCTCAACTCTGTAATCAATCAAGTCGATTACTTCCCCCCCTGTTGCAGATGAATAGATACGCAATTCTCCCTTAAATACCAGGCGCTCCAGAGAGTCGGCATTGAATAGATGATACAACACCGGATCCTGTACCCAGAAGCCAAAAAAGAAAGCTGAATTATACTCTGTATCAACTTCCTTTACCGTATGAAGTGAAATTCCGAAATCAATTCCAATTTCCAGCCTTGACGAAGAGCTTTCGAGTACAAATCCCCTAAAATTGATTCCTAAGTCCAATGAATTAAACAAATCGCTCGGCTTACCCGGTGGCCAGGAGTATCCACTGCTCCGAAGGTTAAAACCTCCAGCTTTGCCAAGAAATGGCATCCAGTATCTGGCATCTAAACCAAGAGCCGCGAAAACAAACTCATTCCCAGTTAGCCATATATTCTTCAATTCCGATGACTGGGGATCTAGTGCAAACAGCTTCAATGAAATATCTGTCCGAAGGTTGTCCCGAAAATCAGCCGGATCCTTTTCGTTATCCCTTTCCCCTCTATCGATTGTGAATTTAGGATTAGGAGGCGATTCGCCATCGGTTTCGTCATTGGGTAACTCCACCTCAGCCACCTCTCCAGATGCCCAGTGTCTTTGCGCTTCATCTATTGCGGATAGTTCTTGAAAGGAAATTCTATAAGAATGAATCCTGGAATCCGTAGGATCAAGCTTTTCCGCTTCGTCAAGAGCCAGAAATGCCTCCGCCCATAGTCCCTTTCCCGCAAAATCAAGGGCTGCAATGAGTAACTCGTCTAGTTCGGACTCAGGAACCTCCACCGCATAGTCTTCCTGAACTTCACTTTGAGCAAAAACTCGCCCCATCGAACTAAGTAAGTATATGAAAACAAAAAGTCTAATTGACTTCAAAGGAATTCCATAAGGCCGATTTCGGAAATTCCGGAAAGAATTTCTTCCAATTCCCTTTGAATGTCGGCTTCTTCAGCTCTAGAGCAAGCATGCCAAGAAATCTCTTTCGGGGAATATCAACAGCCCCAAATGAAGAAAGGAGTTGAGTGTGTTGCTGACAGTCAATCAATCCAAAATCGGCATCGATCAAGGCACCAACAAGGGCTGCAAACGCCAGCTTCGAAGCTTCAGGCTGCAGGGTGAACATGGACTCGCCATAGAAGCATCCACCCAGAGCCACCCCGTAAAGTCCCCCCGCAAGTTCTTCACCTTTCCACGTCTCCACCGAATGCGCATATCCCAATTCATTGAGCTTCGTATAGGCTTTCACCATATCATTTGTAATCCAAGTGCCCTTCTGAGCTGGTCGCTTAACTTCACGACAATGCCCAATCACCAATGGGAATGCTGCATCCAAAGTGAACCTGTAAGCACTTCTTCTGATATGCCTGCGCAGTTTCTTTGAGAGACGAATTTGTTTGGGGTGAAGTATGAAACGTGGGTTTAAGCTCCACCAGAGTATCGGTTCCCCGTCGGTGAACCAGGGGAATATACCCCTGCGATATGCCGATAGAAGAATCTCTGGGGAAAGTTCGCCGCCAACAGCCACAATCTCCCCATCAGTTTCCGACGGATCTGGTAACATCACACTAACTTCGGGAGAATCACGTGTATCGTTGTCGATTGTCAGCCTCCGTCCTGATATGGATATCGTCTCCCTCGATATCAGCAATCGCAAGACCACCTCTGGAGAGCGATCCAAAAAGAACCTCGTCTACAAAGAAGCTCTTTATTTTATCCTCAACAACGCGAGCCACATTGCGCGCTCCAAACTCGGAAGAATATCCCCTCTTGGCAATCCAGATAATTGCAGCATCGGAAACTTTCAGGCTCACTCCTTTGGGGTTAAGCATGTTTCTAAACTCATCTAGTTCCTTTCTCACAATTTTCATCACAATCTCAATATCCAATCGTTCGAATTTCACAACCTTATCCAGACGATTCCTAAATTCCGGAGAGAAAATTCTCTCGACCGCACTATCAAGAGCGCCGTAGTTGTGCTCACCCGCACCGAAGCCGATTTTCTGTTTCCCAATTTCTCGAGCGCCTGCATTAGACGTCATAATTATTACAACATTTCTAAAATCTGCCTTGCGCCCCATGTTATCCGTTATGGTAGCATAGTCCATCATCTGAAGAAGTACGTTATAGATATCCGGATGTGCCTTTTCTATCTCATCAAGAAGCAACACTGCGCGAGGTGTTTTCCGTATCGCATCGGTTAGAATTCCGCCTTCTTCATAACCCACATAACCCGG
Source organism: Olavius algarvensis spirochete endosymbiont (assembly GCA_900608495.1). Taxonomy (GTDB): domain Bacteria; phylum Spirochaetota; class Spirochaetia; order DSM-2461; family DSM-2461; genus UBA2779. The sequence continues at coordinate 18,029 of UWYT01000178.1, forward strand.
AGGTGAACCAATCAAGCGGCTTACCGTATGCTTCTCCTGGTATTCACTCATATCAAAACGGTGTAGTGGAACTCCCAATTCCTTGGCCAGGCTTCGGGCAAGTTCGGTTTTTCCAACCCCAGTTGGGCCAGCAAAGAGAAAACTGGCAACCGGTTTATCGGAATTGCGAAAGCCGGCCCTGGAACGCTTGATTGCCGTTGCCACATCATCAACAGCCCGATCTTGACCAAAAATCATCATTTTAAGTCGATCAGCAAGACTCATAAGCTGATCGGTTTCACTTGTGGAGACAGTTTTTTCTGGAATTCTGGCAATTTTAGCAAGTACCTTTTCTATGTCCGATACTGCAATTCGAGGAAGCAATCCTCCACTTGTCTCGTCGAGCTCCCTGGTTTGCCGCACGAGCTTTTTATTCATGTCCGGAAGTTCGATTTGTCCCGACAATCCTGGCCGAGCTCTCAGCGTTTCAGTTTCCACACCCGCGGCAATCTTCTCATATGACTCATCGTCTTTAGACGGCTCTTCTGGTTTGGGAGAATCCCCCTCCTCGTGCAGTCTTTTCCAGGCTCCTGCCTCATCAATAAGATCAATTGCCTTATCGGGCAGTTTCTTCTCGTTGATAAACTGATCCGATAGTTCTACCGCCGCTTTAAGGGCTTCATTCTCGTAAACCACGCCATGGTGTGATTCATACGCAGCTTTGAGTCCAAGCAATATCTGATATGTCTCGTCCTTCGACGGTTCAAGCACATCGATTCTCTGGAACCGCCTTGCCAAGGCACGATCTTTCTCAAAAAATTTCTTGAAGTCTTCATGAGTGGTGGAGCCAATGCAGCGGAGCCTTCCGGACATTAGCGCCGGCTTCAGTAAATTTGATGCGTCCATACTGCCACCCGAAGTAGCGCCAGCTCCTATGATAGTGTGAATTTCATCGATAAACAGGATAACATTGTCCTTTTTTTCAAGTTCGCTTAACACTCTTTTTATTCGCTCTTCAAAGTCGCCTCGATAACGTGTACCAGCGAGAAGCGATCCCATGTCCAGGGTCCAAATTCTGAATCCCCTGAGAAAACTTGGTACTTCCTCATCTATGATAAGATGGGCCAAACCTTCGGTAATTGCTGTCTTTCCCACTCCGGGATCGCCAACATGTATGGGGTTGTTTTTGAGCCGTCGGCTAAGCACTTGCAAGGTTCGTTCAACAATATCCTCACGTCCAATTAGCGGTTCCAGTTCACCTTTTTCCGCTCTGCTTGTTAAATCGGTTGCAAATTGCTCTAAAGCGCTGTTTTTTCTCTGTTTGACACCGCTTTTTTCCTCCTTATAATTGTCATCTGCACTGTCACTTTTCGCCTCATTTGCCTCATCATCCAAATTAGGCAACATGCCATGAGAAATTATCTCTAGCAGTCTTAGACGTTCAACTCCCGCTTTTCGCAGGTAATATGAAGCAAAAGACTCTCTCAAGTCAAAAAGCGCCATTAAAAGATCTGATGAGGCTATTTCGTCTTTTCCAGCACTAGTCATACGAATCATTGTTTGTTCAATTACATCCTGCCAACCTTCAGTTAAAATTGGCTCCGCATTATCATTCTTCTTTATGTACTTCGCAAAATACGATTCCAGATCTTTGCGCACTTCATCGGGATCGGCATCGCACTTTTCCAGAATCTCACGCGGAGTATCGAACGCCAATGCCGTGTACAATATGTGCTCCGGAGTGATAAATTCATGTCCTGATGCTTTGGCTTCATTGTACGCAACGTTCAATATTCCCTGTACTTCTTCTGTCGGTCTCATATCATGCCTTTTCCAAAATACTTTTTAGGGGGAATTCACGTTGGCGAGCTAAATGAGTCACCTGGGCAATTTTTGTGCGGCCTATATCATAAGGATAGATTCCTACCATCCCCTGTCCTCTATTATGAACATCAAGCATTATTTTCGTAGCTTCAATCGGCGCTTTATGAAACACCGAAACCAACACTTCCACCACAAAATCTCTCGGGGTATAATCGTCGTTGAGAAAAATTACTTTCCACATATCAGGCTCTTTTAAGTTTTCCCTGATATCCTCAAGTAATTCGCCGTCGTTAATCTCTTTAGGATCCATAGACATATGAGAATTTACGACTTTCACACAATACTATCAACGATAAAGTGTATTTGGGAGTTTTACAAAAATAACATTCTAAGATATCATGCGTCTGGAGGCTCGCTATGAAATATATCGTTTCCCTCGTGCTTATTTTCCTGATCGCCGCAATTGCGGCCAGTGCACAGACGAAATTCTATGAGAATATGTCCGATGCGCAACGCTACGATCTTGCCGACGCATACGATCAGGTGGCCGATCGCTTTGAAGAATTGGATGATGCTCCGCGTGCTGAGAAATTGCGAGCCATGGTTAAGCTCATTTTCCCTGATTTCTATCAGACAGAGCGTCCTGCTGAAGTGGTGGATACAGTGGTGCCGACTCCAACCCAGGAGAGTTTGGAGGATAGAGTTGGACGAGAGGCTTCGGAGTATCAGTTCAGCAAACTGCTGCGCGGGATTTTTGACGAGGATACAGCTCTCTCGCTTTCAGTGATCGCGGAGACATTGTACCTTCCTCTCTACGATGAAGGTATCAGGAAGCCCGATTTGGAAACGGAAATGGAACGGTTCTTCTCGAAGTACAATGTTGATTCCTACGAGGCTGAGGATATTTTCCAACTGGAACACATAGAGGTTATCTCGCTTGAGAATGGTTACTGGCGTCTGGATGTTAAAACTTGGCCTCAATTTGCTGGAGCGCTCGAGGAAATGACTTTTTGGTCTGAAAAGATGGGTTTTTACTTCCGTAAATTCCCGCAGGGATGGAGGCTGGCTGCCATCGGGCCGGTGGCCTAAGAGCCATCATCCGACTGAACCGGTGATGGCTGTGAAAAAATCAAGGGGTCTAGCTGAGTGGGGCAAATGTGCCGGATTCATCTCTTCCACTCTTTTTGATGTAGATAACTTCCACCGACACTGGCAGGAATTTTCTGCCGTAAGCAGATGAACTTCTGGTAGACCATGTGATAGTATATCTTCCAACTCCCGTGTTCCTAAGTTCTCCAACTAGGGCGCCACTCCCCTCTGCCTGGAAAATTAATGATGCATGCCCGCCAGTCTGCGTAGCTATGTAATCCAGCTCACTGCTTGTAACGCTTGAATCTCGATAAACTGGGTAGAAGATGATTCCATTGTTTACCATTAATCGGGCGGTTTCGTACAAACCATGGCGATCAAATGCGTTCATCCCGGGAGGGCGGTTTACAAAAGCGATAATCGCTTTGCCGCGCCTTTCGGGGATAAGACGCGCCGCCGCAAGTCTTAGGGATTCGTCCCAGGATATCGGCCTATTTCCAATCGCGGTTCCTACCAGATTGCTAAACGATGGCCTTTCCGGATCGATTTCATGAAGCACCGCATTTTGGCCAGTCCCCACTAAAGAGAATGTATCCCCTTCTCTGAGGGGTCTTGCCAGGTCTTCTACTCCTTCAAGCATTATCTCAACATCTTTGTTTGTTCCCGAGAGATCCGTTATACCCACAATGGATACGGAATTGTCTTCGGAGGAAGCCCAATCGAGATTCGGTGTATCAATGGGGTTTTCTCCATCGAATACACGAAAATTTGAAGCTTTGAGGCCGGAAATAGGTTGTCCCAATCTATCGCGAACTGTCAAATCCACAGCCATTTCAGGGTAGGCATCTCCCCGAACTCTATCCAGGGTAACTTCAAGTCCCCCGTAGAGAGTTGACAAGGGTGTTAACAGTGTTATCCTGTCCGCGTCAAAATCACAAATTGCAAGATTGCCATTGTCATCGGGAATCACTGATGTAATTCGATGTTCACCAGCACCTAGATACGCTTCTTCAACCATTTCGCCCGATAGGAGATTCACTCTGAAAATTCTATTCACATCCGCAATTAGAAGATCGCCTTTGTATATGCAGAGGCCTTCAGGCGCGGTCAGTCCTCGATTAATCAGAACACCAAGGTAATTCCCAGAGGGATCGAAAACCTCCACTGTGCCCTTGAGCGAGTCGGCAACGTACACTCGCCCTTCAAAACCGGCAATGCCCGATGGGCCTTCAAAACCGTCGAAACCGTTTCCGCGTTCCAGGGACAGTATGTGCTGACCATTGAGATTCCATTTCGATACGCGCCGATTCCCCCAGTCGCTTACGTACACAAATTTTTTATCTTGGGAAAGAGCCATGTACTGCGGCCCCAAGAACTGACCCCTATCTCTGCCGCTTTCGCCCCAAATCTCGATTCGACTCCCTCGGTTGTATCCGGTAAGCGAGAGCACTGATATCCTGTCTGATTGAAATTCGCTGACTATGAGGCGATCATCGGGAATGGGAAGTACGTCGAATGGTCTGTCGAAGCCCTCCAGTCCACCTGTGAATCGCTCCACTAAGCTGCCATTCGCATCGATTCTGAGCAAAGTGCCGTCTGCGTAAGAAGTTACAAGAAGCGATCCCGAACCATCGCCGCTTTTTCGTGCAACCGATGGCCGCTCGAAAAAACGTATATCGTCATCGAGTCCGTGAAACGATGTGAGAGATATCCATTCGTCATCCGAAACTTCCAAATTTCCCGACATGCGATGTTGTAGTTGTTCCATCTTATTCTGTAGTGCAATCGAAGCTTGGTTTTCATTCATCAACTGATTCCACAAATCGAGAGCCTCGCGCTCCATCCCCGATCGCCAATATGATTTGCCAAGCCATTCCCGCATATCAGGATCGGTTGGATTCAGTGAGATTGCCCTTTCAAAGGCTAGAAGCGCCTTTCCAAGCTTTCCGTCGTTGTATGAAAGCACCCCCCAACGCCATTCATCCAGTGCACGAGCGGCCTCAAAATTCTGCGCACTACCCGTCTGTGCAACAAGTACTAGCATAAACGACACAAACAGCAGCGATGCAATATTTGCGATTTCTAACGAGTTCTCTCTCCTAGCTTCGTTCCGAGTTTGCATGAGTTTTAACGGTCTCCAGATGTCTTCTTATCGTGCTATCTTCCGGGCAACTTGAATATGCCTCAGTAAGATGGGAAACGGCTTCAGAAGTTTTTCCGGCGCAGAATAACGCCCAGCCCAGCGAATCCCTATATGCCACATTCTTGGGATCGCTCTCTACCGCCTTGCGACATAGTTCAATTGCCCTGTTGGCATCCTTCCCGCTATCTGCCAATATGTAACCAAGCCCATTGACAGCATTTGGATTCTCTTCATCAAGCTTAAGTGCCTCTTTGTAACTTCTCAGGGCTAGTTCGATTTTATCCTGTCTCCATTGGCAGTATGCGAGAATGGACCACGCCTGTGGCGATTCAAAGCCGGCTTCCAAAACCTCCTTCAGCTGCTTCTCAGCCTCCTCTATGCTATCCGTCTCAACCAACAGCCATGAAAGAAGCATGCGAGACTGATATAGCCGAACCAAATCTTTTTCCTCGCTTGAAACTTGTCTCAGCAGTTTTTGTGCCTCGTCGATTTTGCCCATCCGTGCGTAGCAGAGGCTCATTAAATATGCAAGTTCCAAATCCTCAGAGGGCTCTATCTCCGCAGCAGAGAAGGTCTCCAAGGCAGCCAAATAACGCCCTTCTCTATAGAGAAGCTTACCATCCTCTCTAAGATGTGTGTTCATATCACCCTCCCCATCTCATCATATCACAAAGCGACATATTTAACAGCGAGATGGTCGCGATTGGAGAACAGTCCGTGTGCGGAACGAGGTTTTCCGGAGCCTGAACTTGAGACACTTGAAGAATCGGATAGAGTTGATTATATACTGACTCGCTATGTGGAGCTGATGCCGTATTTCCTGTTGAAACGCTCAACCCGCCCAGTGGTATCCACCAACTTCTGTTTGCCGGTGAAGAACGGATGACAACTAGAGCATATCTCGATTTGCATATCGCCGGCAGTCGAAAAAGTTTCAAACGAATTACCACAGGCACAAAAAACAGTCGAGGCAGTATATTCAGGGTGTATATTTTTCTTCACTTACCCATCCCACTTGCAAGATTAAAAGTCCCGTGCCATTCCCGAGGTATTCATTCCCTTGAGAAATGCTTCATTATTCTTGGTTTTGCGCATCTTGTCAACAATCATCTCTGCCGATTCCATGTCATCCATTGGACTTAAAACCTTTCTAAGAATCCACATTTTATTGAGTTCCATATCCGTTAAAAGCAAATCTTCCTTCCTGGTGCTTGATTTTTTAATATTGAATGCGGGATAGACTCTCTTATCCGCTAAACGGCGGTCTAATACCAGCTCCATATTTCCGGTTCCCTTGAATTCCTCGAAAATAACCTCATCCATTCGGCTGCCGGTTTCAATTAGAGCGGTGGCGACGATGGTAAGACTTCCGCCATGCTCAATGTTGCGAGCAGCGCCGAAAAAGCGCTTAGGCTTGTGAAGAGCATTGGAATCTACTCCTCCAGAAAGTATTTTTCCGCTTGTAGGAACTGTCTGATTGTACGCTCGTGCCAATCGCGTTATGGAATCAAGTAAAATGACAACATCTTTCTTGTGTTCAACAAGACGCCTTGCTTTTTCTAGAACCATTTCGGCAACCTGAACATGCCGAGTCGCCGGCTCATCGAAGGTGGAGGATATCACTTCGCCTTGAACACCACGCTGCATATCGGTTACTTCCTCAGGGCGTTCATCAATCAGAAGAACTATCAAATAAACATCGGAATGATTTTCGGTTATGGCATTTGCAATTTTCTGGAGGATTATTGTTTTACCCGATTTCGGCGGTGAAACGATAAGGCCTCTTTGCCCCTTGCCTATTGGACAAAAGAGATTGATGATTCGCGTCGATGGATCTCCAACCCTAGTTTCCGTGTTGAGTCGCATAGTGGGGAAAAGTGGCGTAAGGTTTTCGAAAGACACTCGCGCCTGTGCAATTTCAGGATCGTCGAAATTAACATTGACAACGCGCAGCATCGCGAAAAACCGCTCACCCTCCTTGGGTGATCTAATCTGGCCATACACGGTATCGCCAGTTTTCAAGTTGAACAGCCTTACCTGACTGGGAGAAATATATATGTCATCTGTGCCGGGGAGATAGGAATTTTCGGGCGAGCGAAGAAACCCATATCCATCTGGCAAAATCTCAAGAGAACCGTAAGCATAGATTACTCCGCCGTTGTTGATATGCGCAGTTAATACTTGAAAAATCAACTCCTGTTTTTTCAAAAGCATTAGGTTCTCTTTCTTAAGGCTCAAATCCACGGCCATTTCCCTCAAATCAGGCATCGAAGATTTGGATAAATCGTTAATTAGCAGTTTTGGCGCATCGGGGCTGTGCTGAGGGCCTTTCAACTGCCGATTTTGTCCTTTTTTCCCTCTGCGACGAGCTCTTGATGTATCTAAACTTGCTGCCCCTTCTTCTTCGCGTTCACCCGGTGATTTTGCGCCTTCCTCTGTCTCTTTGTCGCCCTCTCTAGAGCCTGGTTCCGGAATAGTGTCGTTTTTAATATGTCCTTCTCTGTTTTCAGTGCTGCCTCTTCGAACCCTGATTTTTACTGGAGTTGTTCCATTTCCACTTCTGTCAGCCAATTCTTCCATTGCATTAAGCTCCCGACTTCCAAAGTCCGAAAAAGATGTCCCTGACTCATCGTTACCGGCTTTTATAACGATCGTCTTCCTACGAGATGACTTATCAGCTTGATCTCTGTGATTGCCAGGCTGCTCTGAATTCGGCTCGTTTTGCCCCTTGAGCTTATCGGACACTAGTTAATCCCTCACTCGTCAACGGTATCTACGTCCCACACACGATAATCTGTTTTGAATTCTAAACCTGCTTCTGATATGCACACAGGCCTCATATGCTAAGGCAAGCGTGATTCTTCACGAATCATCATGAAAAGGATATAACGACAACTAGAATAGTTGTCAAGAGAAGTACACCCTAGGCATTATCAACCATTTCCAAAAGCACTTTCAAGGTTTCCTCCGTGGCCCACTTCTGCACCAGACTCCTGTCTCCATCGAAATGTTGAAGCCGAACCGAATTATTTCCGCTGGAATCGCAGCATCCCACCCAAATCGTGCCCACCGGTTTTTCGATGCTACCTCCACTGGGGCCGGCAATTCCAGTAACAGCAACTGCCCAATCCGTCTTGCTCCTTCTTTGAATACCGCGAGCCATTGCTATTGCCACTTCAGGTGAAACAGCGCCATTCTTCCCAATTAAGTCTGTCTCAACACCTAAAAGAGTAACCTTGGATTCGTTGGAATAGGAAACAACTCCGCCCCAGAGAACCGCAGAACTCCCTGGCACTGCTGTCAATTGGGCTAGCACCCTGCCACCGGTGCAGGATTCCGCAATTGCCACCCTCTCTCCTCTTTTCAGCAATAAATCTATCAGTTCATATGCACAACTATTCGACACGACTGATCGTTCTTTTTAACATTTCTTTGGACATTGAAAAAACATCTATCCCAATTGGATTTGCCAGCATTTCACAACGCCCCCGGTAGCTGCTGCCTCCAAGCATAACTAAATTGGTGCACCTTATATCGCCTATGATTTCTCCGCCATCGAGAATCTCCAATCTTTCCCCGGCAATCACATCACCTTTAATGAGTCCTCTCACCACTAAAGTGCCGACATTGATATTCGCAACTATTTCGGCACCTTCCTCAACCAGCAAAAATCCCGTAGACTCAATGGTTCCCTTGAATTTGCCATCAATCTCCAGTGAATGCTGAAATCTCAATACACCGTTGAAATCAGTTTCCTCGCCCAGAACTGTCAGCGTTTCCAGTGTTTCGGTTTCATACGGCATCTGTTATTTATTCGTCATCTGGAAAACACCATCCCAACCGTCACCGGGTGGATTCTCCATATAGGCCTTACACCTTGCCCCAAATATCTTCGAGGGTTCATCCTTTGGGTCTAAATCATACGCTGCCTTGAATTTCACCAGTGCCGCCTCAAAATTCCTCTTTCTGTACTGTTCTCTACCCTCGGCAAACAGGCGTAACACTTCCCTCTTCGTGTCGCTAATCATACAGATTCTCCTATATGGTTGTGCAACTCCTTGAAGTGTTCTCGAAATCTTTCCTCAAGCTCTCTTAACGACAATTCAGCTTTCCTCATACTTCCTTCACTTTCCTGAAGCTTCCTCACCGTATCCTCGAGACCGCCGAGGGCCGCAAGTGTCTGTTCCGCTTCAACAACCACCTGTTCCTTAAAGGTTTCCACCGCCTTGGAATCGGATACATCTAGTGCCTTGGATGCCTCAACAAGTCCAAGCACTGGTATCTTCAGATGTTCAGTAAGATATATCAATGATTTGTTCAAAGAATCCGCTAAAGCCAATCGCTTCTCTCTGAGAACTATTTGTCTTGAAAGCTCATGATTGCGCAAGACTGCCCTTATTCGGGCTAGAACTTCCGAGAAATTGAACGGTTTAATTATGTAATCATCAATGCCAAGCTCAAAACCTTCTATTTTGTCCTTAACAGTGTCCATCGCTGAGAACATAATAATTGGAATATCTCTATACTTCAGAAATTCATCTTCCTGCTTGAGCATTTTTGTAAGTTCCCAACCGGACAACTGAGGCATTATATTGTCTAGAATAATAAGATCTGGGGAATTTGCCTTGATTTTCTCAAGTCCCTCACTCCCATCCGAGGCCATAATAACTTCAAAACCAAGGCGGGTTAACATTACATCGAAGAAATCGAGATTGATTTGCTCATCATCAATAATCAGAATCTTCTTTTTATTCATTCCCAAGCTCATTTTCGCATGCCTTTCAAGTTCAATCAAGAATCAGTTCCAGATTGGACACTGCTGATTAGCTTTGACTGCGCAGGTTCCAAGCTATTTCTCTCAACTCTTTGCCTGGCCGGAAAACTGTAACTCCATGGGTTTTCACCGGAACAAGTTCACCGGTTTTGGGGTTGCGCGCCTTCTCACGACCCTTGCGTGTACGTATTTCGAAGGTTCCAAAACCGCGTAGCTCCACAACCCTATCGTCACTCAGTGCGTTTTTAACCTCTTCAAAAAAGGAATCTATTACACAATGAATAGTTCCACGAGTGGCTCCGGATTCCCCGTCATGGATATGCTCTATAATCTCGCCCTTGGTCATTTTCACTTGATAACTGTTCTTGTTCATCGTCTTCTCGTCAAACTTATTTCTTTCACACCTGGGTCAATACAGCAAGTTTCTTGTGGAGTCGAGATTTTTTTCGTGCGGCAGTGTTGCGATGATAAAGGCCATTACCAGCAGCTGTATCAATCAATTTAACAAATTCGGAGAATCGGGCCTCAGCAACAAGTTTCTCCTTTTTGGCAACAGCAGTTTCAAAGGCTTTGATACTCGTTCTAACACGGCTTCTGGTTGAACGATTACGTATGCGTTGTTTTAGATTCTGACGATGCCTCTTTATGGCTGTTTTGGAATTGGGCAATACTACAAACCTCATCTTAAGACTAAGAATACCGTGTGCCATTATAAGCAGATAAATTTTCCATGGTCAAGAACTGCTGGCAATCTCACAGACAATTTAGCACTCGACTTGCAAAATAGATGATTTGCATTCACTGGAAGACAGTTTTCAACTTCTTAATTGAAATCTTTCGGACGTCTCTCTTCACGCTTACATTTTTCACAGTAAGCTAAATGCTTTATGCGTCCATTCGAAAAAATTGAACGCATCTTCACCTCACCACCACATGTACAAGCAAACTTATGCGTCCCCGATATTACTCGAGCGTTTTTACTGGTCCACGCCATTCATGCTCCTTCACCTCAATAGATACTTGCAGTTTGACACTAGCAAAACTGCTATGTCAACATTGAACGGTTTACACTCATTTATTTTCGGCAGTATTCAACCTATCGTTTCGTATTTCCCATCCACCCTCAGGGTTTTGAACAATGTCAGATAAATTTACGTACATGAGGCGTCCTCCAGATGCGGAAAGCTGAATGGTTCGCGAAAGCATATTTATCTCTGCCACCTCGTATATAACTCCCTCATGAGCAATCCTGGTGTCTCTTCTAGGTAGCTGCTTTTTTTCGCCGGCATAGTTCTCAAGTTCGTATGACAAGCAACAAAGCAGCCTGTTACATGGACCCGTCGCTTTCAATAGATTAAGTGGGAGGTTTTGATCTTTGGCCATCTTAATGGAAACAGAAGCGAGCTGATCTGTAATGCTGTGACAGCAGTATAATCGACCGCAAACAGCCGCACCACCAACCATTTTTGTTTCGTCTCTGGCTCCAACATGTCGCAATTCAATACGTTTCTTAAAATGGGCTGTCAACAACTTAGCCAATTCTCGAAAATCGATCCTCTTCTCGGCTGTAAAGAAAAACAAAATCTTTCGCTCGTCCAATGTACAATGAGAGGACACTAATTTCATTGCGAGTTTAAGTTTGGAAATTTTTTCGTGACATTTCTTGAATGCTTCCTTTTCCAGCTTTTCCAAAGAGCTGCGTTTAAAAAAATCCTTTCCCGCTGCAATGCGAATAATCCGTCTAATACTTGCAGTTTCAACCGAATCCAAGCTGGAAACGGGACCCCTCATACACGCTAAATCCATTCCATATCGTGTAATCATTACAACAAAATCACCCCGAGTTATTCCCATATCCACAGGTGGCGAACAGAATTCGAAATCATTAGTCGATACTACCCTTGCCTTCCATAGATTATTGGGCATATCCCGAGAAGTGGATTTTTTGGAAATATCCTTGGCTTGCCGTCTTGGTTTTTTTCGTTTCTTCATATTGGGAGTCAAGTCCCTCATCCGCTTAGATCCACCAGCATCCCGTGTATTTCATTTATGCGTCGTAAGATTTCCAGTTGTCCCGCCTGGTTTTTGATGACATGTGATGCCAAACTTTCGAGTTTTTCGTCAACCACTCGAACAATCAGATACTTCTTCTGTTGCATAGTTTTAGAATTTCTCGAACCCGTAATTTCCTCAACTTCAAGGCTGTATTCAAGGATATATCGTAGAAATCTTCTCACCGCCTTTTTGTATTCACTAAGAGGTCCGAACACTGGATCCTTGATTAATTCATCGCCTGCCTGATGCACATCATCGAGAAGTTCTTCAATCGATTCTGTGCCATCTAGTTCAGGCAACAATCCCACGGATGTTAACCTGCTATCTCTAGTCGCCTTCTCAACAGCGGAGGAAAAGGACCCTTTAGCCGTTTTAGACCTTTCACTGCCCCTTTTCTTTTTCATTCTCGCCTCTAGCGATGAGTCAATTTGACCAAGTTTACTTATATCCACAATCAGTCCAGAGACGCGGGTGTCTTTCGCTGTCGACTTCCCCAATCAATTATGAACTTGGCCTGCTCACTTTGAGGTGCACTCGCCAGGACATCGGCCCTCTTCGAAACAGTACAGTGCCCGTGCAATAAGACGCCTTCTTCAATAATCAGCTCGGGAGTGCTTATATTGCCAATCATAGCGCAAGTGGACAAAAGAACCACCTTTCTTGTTGCTTTGATTTCTCCTTTAACAACTCCGCCAACTACAACAGTCTCAGCATTTAAGATGCACCGTGCCCTGCCTTCCTTGCCCACCAATATGCGACCATTTGTTTCAATACTGCCCTCAAAATCGCCATCTATCCGTAACAACCCCTGCAAAATCAAGTCGCCGCGGAATCTGGTGCCGTTTCCGATAATTGAATTGACGAGAGTCTGATCCTTTAAATAATCTTCTTTATTACGCACGAGTCTATTGATATCGCTGAAGTTTGGATAAAACTTGCTGTGTTGGAGAGTTTGTTTTTGCCATATTCAGAAATTTTATCGGATCCACTAGCTGAGTTCCAATCATCACTTCATAGTGCAGATGCGCTCCTGTAGACTGGCCTGAGTTTCCCATAGTCCCAATCACATCGCCCCGAAGCACAGGCTGGCCCAGTTCGACCAGCTGTCGCTGCAAATGTGCATAACGGGTTTTGAACCCATAATTATGCTGAATATCTATATAGAGACCAAAACCCTGTGGATCGTAGTCTATTTTCACTACCTTGCCGTTGGCGGTGGAAACAATCGGTGTGCCGTAAAGGAAGGCAAGATCGAGACCCCTATGCAAATACCAGTGTTTGCGGATGGGATGAATGGAAGGTCCAAAGACCTGAGTCGTCCAACCATTGACGCCCTTAAGAGGCCAACGGGTAGGTATATCTGATAACAAATCTTTTTGACCTACCAGTATTGAGCTTATATTTTCCAATGCCGAAGTGGAATTCTCCAGAGTCACCCGAAGTGCCTTGAGATCGGTAATCTCGGTAAGTGTACCCTGACCGCTCTGTTTAATTGAGAGTAGTGATGACAAATCACCGCCTTGTGTTGTCGGGTTATTTGCATTTTCATCAAATTCCAATATGCCTATCGCATTATTCACGCTTTCTTTGAACACATCTGCGGACACAACCAACTGTCCAACTTCATCTCTGACCGAATCAAGACTGGCTTCCGTCTTGGATAAATCTCTTGATCGAGAAGCCAGAAGAACCTCTTTATCTGAGAAATCAAGTGAAATCCAAAGGAACCCTGTTAGAAGTGCCAAGAGAATGATTCCAACAAAAAACACTGTGAAAAAAGTAACTTGGAAGTGAATTGTCTGCTTTTCTGAATGAGGGACAAGCATTATCGTATATTTTTGCCTGCCAATATTCCAGAGTGCTCCCAATACACCTCCCTTATTCCCAGGTCGCCAGGCCTTTTTATTCTTTCCGGATCTCAAATTGGGCACTCTATCCCCTAAAAAGTAAGTTAAATCAAAATATTTCTTAGCATTATAACTCACGACTGCAAGAAACTCAAGCTGTCGGAAATGCCAGTTAAATACGATTTATGTTGACATCCCCCCGCAAGCATTGCTAACAATAGACTTAGTCTCCGGCTTGGACTGATTATCTAGCCTTTTTGCCCAGCCAGGCTTCGGAACAACCCAGATTTCCCAAGAAAGTGAGTTTGCTCATGCGGTATTTCGACACCCACGCACATATTGGTTTAATTCACGAAGACCCGATTGAACAATTAATCATCACCCAGGAAGCAAAACAGGTCAACGTACTCAAAATAGTGAGCATAACAAACAACCTGCAGGACTTTAACGAAGTATATCACAATTTATCCACAGCTTCCAATGTGGTATTCAGTATCGGAGTATCCCCGTCAGAAGTTCAGAATCCGGGCATTGATTGGCAACAAAAAATTAGTGATGGTGTACGAAAGGATCGTGTGGTAGCTATCGGAGAAACCGGGTTGGACTATTTTCGAAAATTCGGGGATAAGAGTTCACAAGTGGAGTTGTTTATTGCGCAATTGGAGCTGGCTGAAAGCTACGGCTTGCCGGTAATTATTCACAATCGCAAGGCGGGACACGATATCAAGGAAATACTCAAATCCAATCTTCCCTCCAAAGGAGGAGTGCTTCACTGTTACTCGGAAGACTGGGAATATGCCTCGGAGATGCTTGAAAATCACGCCAATATTTACTTCTCGTTTGCGGGGAATGTAACTTACCGAAACGCTCGAAACCTGCATGAAACAGTTTGCAACCTGCCTATGGATCGCATTGTTATTGAAAGTGAGAGCCCTTTCATGGTACCTGCAGATTATCGTGGCAGACGGAATAAGCCCGTATATCTACCGTCCATATCAGCCTTTATTGCCGCAATAAAGGAGTTAGACGAAACTGAGGTTGCAGAGGCACTCTGGAATAACGCATGTAAGCTTTTTGGTTTCGAAGCCAATCCTCAGTAATCTCAGCAAATGGCGATTATACGGAAAATTCGTGCGATTTGAGATATCAAAAAACTAAACGTCCTGCTCCACGATGATTTCGATTGATGCGTTCGGGAGAAGTTACCGTGCTGGCTCTAGCTCTTTGCATACACATCCTGCTGCCGTCGCACTTCATACATCAATATACCAGCCGCAGTTGCAACATTGAGCGAGTCTAAGTTCCCGCTGACTGGTATCCTAAGTAAACCATCACAATTATCCCTTACAAGCCGGTGCAGTCCCTTACCTTCTCGGCCCATAACGAGCGCTATCCGGCCCACTAAATTGATTTCCCGGATGCTTGTACCCCTCGTGTCCGCACCCCACACCCAAAATCCCATATCCTTTAATTCGCCAAGAGTTCTCGCTATATTTGGCACCTTCAACAGTGGAATCCATTCGATGGCGCCTGCGGAAGTTCGGCTTAAAATGTCCGTATCCTCGCCAGCCGAACGTCTTTTCGGAATTATGACGGCCAAAACGCAAAACTGTTCGGCCGCCCTGATAACTGCTCCCAGATTCCGCGGATCGGTAATCCCATCCAATAATACCACCAAACTATCATTTCCGATCGTTGATTCGATATCTCCAAGCGACCTAATTGCACCGCTCTCCCTTTGCTTGCCGGTTTCTATTGCATACCCGCGGTGTCCCATATTGCGCGTTAGCTTAGTGAGAGTTTTCTCGCTAACCTGGCGTATTGAAACACCGTGTTCATTCGCCAATTTTTCCAACTCATTCGCTCGTCTCGATTTTCTCGAAATAAAAAGAGTTCCACGACCCCGCTTAATTGCTTCGGCCACTCCATTTGCGCCGGTTAAGAAAATTTTCACGAGGCTATGCTATCATCTGGGCGGTCTACAATCAAACGACGGCAATGTTCCACACCGGTGCATTGCTGTATACTTATCCTTGGTGGAGCCTTGATGGTAGCAGTGGTTCAGCTGGTTAGCGAAGCTTCAGTTGAGATTGACAGTGATGAAATTCGCAGCATTGAAACCGGGCTGGTGATATTTCTGGGAGTTGGTTGCGACGATCAACTTGATGATTCATTCTGGCTCGCCCGCAAAATTGCCAATATTCGCATTTTCAAAGATGAAGAAAACAAAATCAATCTATCGACATCAGATGTTGGAGGAGACATGTTGGTTGTGAGTCAGTTTACTTTGCTTGCGGATCTGCGAAAGGGTAATCGCCCCTCACTAAATGCGGCGGCGTCCAATGAGGTGGCAATACCGCTGTATAATGCATTTATATCGGAACTGAAAAGGGTATTTAACGGCAGAGTTCTAAGTGGTGAATTTGGCTCATCAATGAGAGTTTCTCTCGTCAACGTCGGGCCATTTACCCTTATTATCAATAGCAGAAACTAATCCATGGATAAATCCAGCAAGAGAATTCATATCTAGTGTTGCCTGTTTCAATCCGTTGGGTGACTACACCACCCCTTGGTCGATCATCGCATCGGCCACCTTCCGGAAGCCCGCAATATTGGCTCCAGTTACGTAATCATCTCCCACACCCATATCTCTTGCAGCACTAAGGCAACTAGTATGAATATCTTTCATTATGATTTGGAGACGCCTATCTACTTCTTCTCTCGTCCATGAAAGACGCATGCTGTTCTGGCTCATCTCCAAGCTGGATACCGCGACACCGCCCGCATTTGCCGCCTTCCCTGGTCCGAAAAGCACTTTGGCGTCATGAAGCATCTCAACGGCGGTGGGTTCGGTGGGCATATTGGCCCCTTCCACAACGCAGATGCACCCGTTATCAATCAAAGCTCTCGTTTCATCCCTGCCTATTTCGTTTTGAGTGGCGCATGGAATAGCTATTTCAGCCTCCGTCAAACCCCATGGTCGCTTACCTTCGTAGTATTTGGCTCCAAACTCCTTTGAATACTCGCTGATCCTACCACGAAGCTGATTTTTGAGTTCCATCACCCAGCTTAACTTCGCGCGGGTAATCCCATCCGTATCGATGATCGATCCGTTCGAATCGGAGAATGACACTGGCTTCCCACCCAAATCAAGGATTTTTTCGGCAACGAACTGAGCCACATTGCCAGATCCGGAGATAAGCACCCTCTTTCCCTCGATACTATTTTTGTGGGCAGAGAGCATAGCCGAGGCGAAATACACGGTCCCGTATCCAGTGGCCTCCGGTCGAATCAAACTACCGCCCCAACCCAAACCCTTGCCAGTAAGTGTACCTTCAAAGGTGTTTTTCAGTTTCTTATACCGGCCAAATAGATAGCCTATCTCTCTACCTCCCACACCGATATCACCGGCCGGCACATCCGTATTCGGTCCTATATGGCGGTATAACTCATCCATCAGAACTCCACAAAAACGCATCACCTCATTGTCGCTTTTCCCCTTGGGATCGAAATCACTGCCTCCCTTAGCTCCGCCTAGAGACAGGCCGGTTAGACTGTTCTTAAAAATCTGCTCGAAACCAAGGAACTTCAAGATACTCAGGTTAACCGAAGGATGAAACCTCATTCCTCCCTTGTATGGCCCTAGAGCATTATTGAATTCCACCCTGTAGCCACTATTTACCTGAATTCCCCCGTGATCGTCGATCCATGGAATTCTGAATATAATTGTACGCTCGGGTTCAACCAGGCGCTCAAGCACTCGATGCTTTCGATACCTGGGTTCACGTTCCATTAGCGGATTGAGCGATCCCAGCACCTCACTAACCGCTTGCAAGAATTCACGCTCCCACGAATATTTTCCGGACAATTTGTCATAGAGTTCTTTTACATAACCACGCATAATCTGCTTCCCCCGCTGATGCAACTATAGAACTTAAAGCTGTCTAATAGTAGTAGTCAAATCATCCTGTTAAGCTGTCATTTTCGATACTTCTATCATAATGCAGCCCATGTTAATCCGTTTTTACCATCCATTACAATTTCTATTGCTTTTTCAAAACTTGATAAGCATACGGGGCCCACTGTCTTACAGCGTTTGCGCAAGAGCTCCCAATTCACGAAATTATCGAGGTTTGAATAGTTGATGTGTGCGTAGCCCACACCGAGAGATATAAGATTGTAGAAGAAATGTGAGCCCTGGGAGGGTTCAGGATCGCCCGGACCACGATGAATTTCAACAATCAACTTCGCCTGCCGTACCTCAGTCCAATTCACCGGTATCCCCAGAAACCTGTCCTTGCTACCCCATCGACCTGGACCGATTAGTATGGCATAGCGACCTTCTCTCGCCAGTTTCTCTGTGAGCGAGGCGACGTTTATCCTCAAGGATTCGGTATCTCCGGAATCATAGAGCTCAGGGTCAACCCAAACAATGTCTTTGATATTCCCAATCAGTCCATGCCCCAAAGATCTATCCGATCTGAGAATCAACCTCTCGTCGCTTGGTCGCAAAGGCAACCGAAGTATGGTTTCTATGCTGGTAATCAAGGGCCTAACCTGCAGTAACGAAAAAACCGAGCCTTCGGGTATATCGCCATTCCAGTCGACTGAAAACTCAAGTTCCACAGGTATACCCATAGCGCTCCTAGTTATGTGCAGAAGCTGGTCCAGAAGGGGTGAGAGTGGCAACCACTCGTATTCCAGTATATCGCGGAAATCCACTACCCTCACTCCAGGAGTCTTAATCCCATCGACTATCCTGCGCCCCACCGGATCCCAAGTTGAGGCCATGTGCGATAACACCTTCAGATTTTCGGCATCTCGAATTGTAAGGCGCTCCAATGAACCACTTTCACCTCTCTTCAAATCCATCTCGCTTGTAGTTTCTTTGAGCGCCCAAAAATGAGTTTGGCCCTCGCGCCACTTATCTTCCGGTATTCCCCATGGAATCGAAGGGAACGCTGGGCAGAACAAATAGGCTTTCTCACCCTCAACCACAGAACGCCCAAGCCCTATAGCTATTCTTGCAACGCCATCTTCACGGCCCATGGGGGCAATAGGATAGTAATTAAATGATTGCGCCACACCTGAAAGTCGCGGAAACCAGTAACTGCCATGTTTGCTGCCGCTCATTCGTTGGACTACAACAGCCATTTTCTCCTCTTCGCGTCCAACTCCCAACGCATTCCGGTATACTGTGGCATCGGCAGAAAATGTGCTTGCCCATACGAGTTTCACGGCCTGCGCAATCATTTCAACACGTCGCCCTGGCGCACTTATTTCGGGTAGCATGAAAGTGTCATATACACCTGCGCATGGAATCGACTGCGAATCTTCCAGTAAGGTGGATGAACGAATTGCGAGCGGCCCAAACTCAGCAAAGGCGTTAAGAACCGCCATCAACTCTTCTCTAAGCGGTCGCTTGAGGAAGGCCTCTCGAAGCTCCCAATCGTTCAACGTCTTACCACCTTCAAACTCTGGTAACAAACCTGTTTCTTCCAAGAAGCGATCGAATTCACCGGTTGCAATAATCAGGGTACGGGGTATCTCTATGGATAACGGCGCAAAACTGTCACCCCAGGAGGAGTTGTTAAGAAGGGCGTTGAAAAAAGCGAGTCCTCGTCCCTTTCCTCCCAACGAACCACTCCCAAATCGTGCCACAGAACCACTCGCTCCCGGATCATCACAACTGAAATCCACCAAGCGGCCTTTGTGTCGGCTCTCTCTAACTTCTCGAAACGATCGAACCAAGAAATCCCGTAACAATTCCGGAGTCGGGAAATCCGTCGTTTTCACCTCTCTGATACGCCGTGCAACTTGATATTCTCCATGCGCCGCCATCCACCTCGAATAATCTTTCCTGTCAGAATGGTAAAGAAGTGTTTTAGACGGCATACTCTCAACTGCCAACGCAAATTCTCGCAATGTTTGCACTCGACTCAAATACGATCCGTCTGGATTCCGGAAAACAAAATCACCAAATCCCAACTCCTCAAGTATGAAACGCCTAATTTCTCGGTGAAGATTACCGGAGTGCTTGTTTTGAAACCGAGTCCCCTGCCTGCGGGCTTCACCGGCCATGCCTTCATCCGAGGATTGGAACAGCACCGGCACTTCCACTCCGTTTCTTCTGAAACGTTCAATCAGCGCAAAACCCGCGTACTCATCAAGTTTTCCGTCGCGTTCAAACGCGATATCCGAAACAATACCTATCAAACTCGTTCGAAATTTCTCACCCAGGTAAACCGCCTCTTCCCAATCTCTCGCCAACAAAATCTTTGGTCGTGTTCTCATTCTCCAGTACTTATCATTATCGTTCATTTCTTCTGCAATAAGTCGCTGCGTCTGAGTCATTATCTCCCCATAGAGCAACGGCAAATATGCCGAGTAAAACGCAATCGAATTCTCCACCACCAACAGAACACCAACCCGTCCATCCTTGGTATCATCTGATGCATTCCGAAGATCCTCAACATACTTAATCATTGCCAGAAACAGCCGTGAATCACCCGTCCATAGAAATTTAGCATCAAAAGTCATACCCAACGGATTTCTAATACTTCTGCCATTTTTTTGTCTTCCCCTAGCGATATCTTTGCCCATTTCGTCTGCGGTGTATTTCTCTCTCTCCACTATTGCAAGATCACTTCGCGATGAAAGAAGCATCAATATCGCCAAATCGGATTGCAACAACTTGGCTTCATGCGCCAGCTCAATCGGTGAAAGCTCTCCAACCCTTATCCCAATAATCAGCAAATCAAATGACTGCGCAGCCAGCAATTCCAAAGCCTCCCTGCAATTGGGAACTGTCACTAAACGAGGAACCGTAGTAAGATTGAGCTGATGATACTCTCCAACAATTTGGTCTGATAGCTTCGCATCATGCTCCAATATCCAAGCATCATAATGAGGCAGTATCAGCATCACTCGTCGAATTCGCCACATCATCAATTCATGAAAGGCGCTCTCACCGTGTTTAAGTCCATCAAATACAGCATTCAACTTATCTTTTTCCATAAACTCAAGTATCGCCTGAATTCCTCCTTGTCACATACCCAAATCCCACAATTTCAGTCAAAGCTAAATGATTTCCCGGCATTCGTCCTGCAATCTCGCAATCCAAGAGACAGCCGTCGCCTGGTGCACAGGAAACCACAGAATTACAGTGAATATGAATGCGCCTCAATGCTCAAATAGTTGCTTGAAAATGCTTTCTAACACCTTACATAGTGAACGATACAATCATTGAGATGGGATTCTTATACTTGCCCATACCCTTACCGCAGTTCCCATTCCTACGATTGCCCTGAATAATGAAAGATCAACCTATTCAATATAATGGAGATATCCGCTGCGCCAATCATACGCTCGGATAGCAGGAGTTAATTCGGATTATTGAACTGCATAGCAACTGTTATGCTTTATCAAAATCAGAAATACTTCAAAAATACTTAATGATTTGATACATATGGACTGCTGCCAAGCCGCTATGAGACAGGCAGCGACAGCTATAAGTTCTTCAGCGGAACCGGCGTCGGCTCCTCCGATTCCCCATGCTGTGTCGAAAATTGTCTAAGAATATCCTTTTCTTTGCCGGAAAGCCTAGTTGGAATCTCAACCTTGAGCTTCACGTATAAATTGCCTCGCCTGCCTCCAGAGTTCAAAACTGGCACCCCTTCACCTCTAATGCGCAGCAACTTCGAATCCTGTGTACCCGCTGGTACCTTCAGTTTTATTCGCTTTCCGTCCAACGCCCCTACCCAAATATCTGCGCCCAGTGCCGCTTGAGTCATCGAAATTGGAAGCGCACAGTACAAATCGTAATCATGCCGCTCGAAATACTCATGCGGATGTACATGAATGTACACATACAAGTCCCCTGGAGGCGTACCTTTTGAACTATAATTACCCTGTCCCTCAAGCCTAATTCGCCTGTCAGGGTCCATGCCTGGTGGAATACTGACTTTGAGCTTCTGATACGAACGAACCGTCCCGCTGCCCCTGCAATTCCTACAAGGATTATCTATAACAGTCCCTACCCCGGCACAGGAATCACAAGTAGTCGCAACGGAGAAGAATCCCGAACTTCTCCGAACCTGGCCTGCACCACCACAGTGTGAACAGGTTCTAACGCCTTCTCCACCCGCGCCACTACAAACCGAACAATTCTTCAACCGTTCGTATTTTATTTCAATATCCTTACCAAAAACCGCCGATTCAAAATCGCATTCCACATCGTGGCGGATATCACTTCCCCTCGAGCGCCCACGTCTATCAGTTCGAAAGCCGCTTCCAAAGAAAGAATCAAAAATCCCGGAAAAATCCCCAAAAATGTCTTCAAAGCCCCGAAAAGCGCTAGCGTTGAAGGTTGGGCCTCCCATATTCTCCACCCCAGCAAAGCCAAATTGATCGTAGGCCTGGCGTTTCTTCACATCGGAGAGCACCTCGTAAGCCTCCGTGGCTTCCTTGAATCTTCGCTCGGCTTCACGGTTGTTCTGATTACGATCAGGATGGTATTTCACCGCTAGTCTGCGATACGCCTTCTTTATATCATCGTTGGAAACGCCTTTCCCTACGCCCAAAATTTCGTAATAGTCCCGCCTAGACACGAACCCCTACTTATCCTCATCTACAACTTCGTAATCCGCATCCTCAACATCTCCTGCTTGCTTGGAACTTCCATCGGATTCACTGTCGGTGCCTGCTTTCCCCGTATCTCCAGCGTCGGTTCTCGCATCCTCAGTTTGAGTTTTATACATTTTCTCAGCAAGTTTCGCGGAAGCCTTTGTGAGCGTGTCGGTTTTCGATTCTATTTCTTCTCTGTTATCCGATTCCAATGCCTTCTTTAAATCCGCAATGGCAAGTTCAACAGACTTCTTCTCATCGGCCTTTATCTTATCGCCATAATCCTTAATGCCCTTCTCCGATTGATAAACCAGTGAATCAGCCTTATTTCTAAGCTCCGCCATTTCTTTTGTTTTTTTGTCCGCATCGGCATTGGCCTCCGCTTCCTTCACCATTCGGTTAATCTCGTCCTCAGAAAGTCCGCTAGATGATTCAATTCGAATTTTCTGTTCCTTACCAGTACCCATGTCCTTAGCCGATACATGAACAATGCCATTAGCATCGATATCGAAGGTTACCTCTATCTGAGGGACTCCACGAGGCGCTGGAGGAATACCAGTCAACTCGAATCTACCTAAAGTCCTGTTATGAGATGCCATCTCCCGCTCACCCTGAAGAACATGTATCGAAACCGCTGGTTGATTATCGGCCGCAGTGGAAAAAACCTGGCTCTTTTTAGTAGGAATGGTTGTATTCCTCTCGATTAGCTTTGTGAAAACGCCTCCAAGAGTCTCTATACCCAGCGAAAGCGGCGTAACGTCCAGAAGCAAAACATCGTTAACATCTCCACCAAGAACACCCCCCTGAATAGCCGCCCCCATGGCAACCACCTCGTCGGGATTGACACCACGATGAAGCTCCTTACTAAAGAGCTTTTTAACCACCTCTTGAACGGCGGGTATCCTGGTTGAACCGCCAACCAAAATCACTTCGTCGATATCAGAAGGGGAATATCCAGCATCCTTGAGAGCCTGCAAGCAAGGTTCCTTAGTGCGAGCAACTAAACCCGCAGTCATCTGATCGAATTTGGACCTGGTAAGCTTATATTGAAGATGCTTTGGCCCCGAAGCGTCTGCAGTTATAAACGGCAAATTGATATCCGAAGTCTGTGTACCAGAGAGTTCCTTCTTGGCCCTTTCGGCGGTTTCCTTCAGTCTCTGAAGCGCCATTCTATCCTTGGAAAGATCGATGCCCTGATCTTTTTTGAATTCATCTACCAACCAATCGATAATTCTCTTATCGAAATCGTCACCGCCAAGGTGCGTATCCCCGTTAGTGGAACGAACCTCAAAAACGCCATCACCCAAGTCCAGAATTGAGACATCGAAGGTTCCTCCACCAAGATCGTACACTGCGATTTTTTCTTCCTTGTCAGACTTGCCGATACCATATGCCAGCGCGGCTGCGGTTGGCTCATTGATAATGCGCTTAACTTCTAAGCCGGCGATTCTACCCGCGTCCTTGGTTGCCTGGCGCTGGGAATCGTTGAAATAAGCGGGAACCGTAATGATGGCCTCTGTTACCACCTCGCCGAGATAGTCCTCCGCCGTCTTTTTCATCTTCTGGAGAATGGCCGCCGAAATTTCAGGAGGAGTGTACGACTTATTCTTTATCCCAACCTGCACCATCTCTCCAGCGCCCTTGGTAACACTGTATGGCACCATCGACATCTCTTCATTAACCTCGTCAAAGCGCCTACCCATGAACCTTTTAATTGAATAGACTGTATTCTCCGGGCTGGTTACCATCTGATTCTTCGCTGTTTGGCCAACCAATCTGTCATTCTTATCGGTAAAGCCCACCACTGATGGGGTTGTTCGAGCGCCCTCCTCGTTTTGAATCACGATAGATTCACTGCCCTCCATCACTGCTACGCAGGAGTTAGTGGTTCCTAGGTCAATGCCAATAATTTTGCCCATTAGATATCTCCTCTAATTGTTATCCTCAATGTATCGTCCCAATGTATCGTCCCAATGTATCGTCTCAATGTATCGTCTCATTTTTGCCTTCTTCCTCGCTGACCGGTTTCAAAACCACAACTTTTGCAGGACGCAAGACTCGCTCATATAAGCGGTAACCAGACTGTAAAATCTGCTTTACCGTATTCTCCGGCACTTCGGAACTTTCCTCAAGCGACACAGCCTCATGAATGGCCGGATCGTAGATGTCGCCCTCTGATCCTATCCTTTCAAAACCGTAATTCTCGTTTAACAACCCCTTAAACTGCCTCTCAATCATTACAATGCCTTTGTGAAAGGCGTCAAAATCCTTGGAATCAATTGAAGTTTCGATGGCTCGCTCAAAATTGTCGATTACCAAAGCCAAATCTCGAAGTATATCCTGGTGCCGATATCGATACGCATCCTGCTGCTGTTTGACCAGCCTTTTTCGAGTGTTCTGGTTTTCAGCTGCCATTCTGAGGATTTGCTCTTTCAAATCAGTGTTTTCAGCCCTTAAAATATCAAGCTCATCTTCCGATTCATCTGGAATTTGGGTTTCTGCCGTATCTTCAGCCTGGATTTCCTGCTCCTGCTCAGCCTTCTCATTGTCTGCGGCGTCATCCTTTTCTGCATCTTGAAAGTCATCGTGACTCATAAAACCCTCATGAAGCGATCAATAATTCTGTTGTCAATAAAATACTCACGGCTAAGAAATAGGGTCAAGAAAAACCCTAATAAACCTAAATACTCCATCCAAAAAAGCGAAATTAATTGTCGCAATACCATTAACGTAGTAAGATATAGGTGATGATTCAAAAAGTTTATACGGACGGTCAAGTTAGCACGTTCCTCGTATTCGGCGATCGCAACAATGAACCGGGTTTCAATCCGATACTGGAAGCACTTAAAGAACAAGCAGAACACATAGAAAGCCTTGAGAAGCAAAATCGAGAGCTGATGAAACAGGAAAAACTGCTTACATTTCTGGTGGAAGTAACCGCCCAGACCAACGAACTCATGGCTCGTGGTCTCAAAGCCATAGAACGACTGGAAAGTAGCTTGGAGACAGATGAGATATCCAAGTACTCTTAAAAGGCGCGGAGCCGAATTTTCGAATCCTCAAGGCAGACCAGCCGCCCCCTCCCCAACTATTTTCCGCATAGATGCTTTGCCCGAAAGCCATCGTGGCCGGGGGCGGGTTGATTCAAATGCATACCAGTCGAGGGCACAGAGTTTGTGTGAAGTCCTGTTTCATAAGTTATACTCTTATTGTGGCATGTTTTGTGGCATGTTGAAGATTTCACTATCTAAAATCTCAAAGCGCAGTATTGCTTCTTCTCATGAGCAGTATCTGAAACTAGAAAGTTGTGCACGTTGCCTGTTACAATGTAAGGCAAGGGCTATATGAGATAAGAGCGTTTATACGAACCATATTTTCAATATCATACCAATAGATGTCGCATACTATCTTCTTATCCTGCACCCGCCATCACCAACAAGCTTCTCGAAATAATCCTAAGCTGTAATTGACAGTAAAATACTTTTGGTTTAGATTAAAGGATAAAAAGTAGGAGTAGAATATGGCTAAATTTGTTTTTCTATATAGTGGACCTCCTGGCGATATGTCGACTATGAGTGAAGAGGACACTAAGGCAGAGATGGAGGCTTGGGATAAGTGGATAAATGCTAATAAGGAAGTGTTTGTGGATTCCGGAGCTCCATTTGGCGAGTCGGAAGCAGTTGTCGATGATGGCAGCAGCAAAAAACCGCTTGATATTCAAGGCTACTCAATTATCGAAGCGGATGATATGAATGCGGCAAAAAGTCTATCCAGGAACTGTCCGATGCTAAGGGAGAAAACCGGTAAGTATGCGGTTGAAATATTTCAAGTTTTCCCAATGCCGTCCTAACTGGATCACTGAATCCACCTGAACAATCTACATGGAGGAGCCTGGTGGCAAGATTTATGTTTCTATATAATGGCCCGATACCTGACATGTCGAAAATGACAGAGAAAGATTCCAGAACCATGATGGAGGATTGGATGGCCTGGATGAGCAATACGGGAAAGGCTCTGGTTGACCCCGGAGGACCTCTTGGGCCTTGCAATTCCGTGGTGGATAACGGTGCTAGTAAAACGCCTCTGGAAATTGGCACATATTCCATTGTGGAAGCGCCGAATATGGAAGCTGCCAAGAAGTTCTCTGAGAATCATCCCTTTTTGAAGCGAAAAACCGGTGAGTATTCGATAGAAATCTTCAGGTTTACTCCCGTTTCCGGCTAATTAGTTTGCTGTTGGCATTCATGAATTTTGAAAAGTTTTCAGAAGCCTGCAATGGTATGCTGGCTTCTGAAAGTCCGCCGGGCGAGTGGCCGGAGTTGCTTAAATCGCTAGCATTTGATAGAATCGGTGACTGGGATGCCGCCCATCGGATAGCCCAGGATGTCCCCAGTGAACAGGGTAGCGCCGTTCATGCCTACTTACACCGCAAGGAAGGTGTCAAGTGGAACGCCGAATACTGGTATAGACAAGCCCGGCGGTCGCCGTTTAAGGGCTCGTTGGACGAGGAATGGGTTGCGCTCGCAAAGGAATTAGTCCGGTAATCGATAAGACTATTCGCTGCCCCATGCTTTCTCCCCCCCAGGGGGGCAGACCTACGGAACTTACAGAAGCTGATTGAAAAGACAGAGCTTCACAGTGAATCGCCGAAGCAGGTTCCCAACGAGCGGGCATGCAGAATCAGCGTATGCCCTCGGGGAATTGTCTTAGTCTTGCCTGCTACATCCGAGAGAGGAATTCCCACTAGTTTGTACCCCTTGTATGCGGCCATTTTGCCATATTCACCCCTGTGTATCATTTCGGCAGCATAGGCGCCGAATTCTGTCGCCACTATTCTATCCCGCGCTGTTGGACTACCGCCTCTCTGAATATAACCAAGGATTGTTCCGCGGGTTTCCAAACCTGTCCTCTTGAGAATCTGATTAGCGATATATGCACTCACGGGTACATTGCGAGGAGAACCGTTTTTTTTATTTGGCAGTGTAATCCCTTCGGCAACAACGACAATGGAATAGGGCTTGCCTTCCTCGAAGCGTCGAGTCAAATACTCGGCAATCACCTTAGTACTGTATTCTATCTCGGGAATCAGAATTATATCTCCTCCGCCCGCCAAACCCGCATGCAAGGCGAGCCACCCCGCCGTATGTCCCATAACCTCTACCACCATGATTCGCTTATGGGAATTTGCAGTGCTATGCAACCTGTCAATTGCTTCAGCGGCGATACTTACGGCAGAGTCGAATCCAAATGTCAAATCGGTACCCCAGACATCGTTATCTATCGTTTTCGGAATTCCAACTACGTTTAGCCCTAGTTTGCTAAGTCGATAGGCGGTTTTTTGAGTACCGTTTCCGCCAATACATACAAGGCCATCCAAGCTGAGCTTTCTGTAATTCTCCTGTATGATTTCCGGCTTGCTCTTTATGTAATCGTCGTATTCCGTATGCTTAAATGGCTTTTCCCTGGAACTTCCCAGTATCGTTCCTCCAACGGTCAGAATGCCGCTAAGAGCCAATTCATCCAATTGTCTGTATTCTTTTCGAATCAGTCCAAGGAAGCCCGAAGAGAAACCGATAATCTCATGTCCATATTTCAATACAGCCGTTTTACCAACACCTCGAATCGCAGCGTTAAGACCCGGGCAGTCACCCCCGGCTGTGAGAACACCTATTTTCATCCTGGCTCTGCCCATATTGAATAACTCCAACAATTGAAATCATATCATAGATTCACAGCGTCAATTTGGTCAAATAAAAAGGGGCGAACTCAACACATCCGCCCCAACAAGAGAGAAAGGGGAAACCAAAATCAGAAAAAAATAGTCACGAATTCAAACGTGCAGCTTCTTACTTGTTCAGTATAAAATCCAACTCATTTCCCATGCGATTGATTTTTATCTTAATGCGGTTCCCTGAATTCAGAAGCGAATAGAAATGCTTTAAGTTCCGCACATTTTTTCCGTTAAGAGATCTTATAACATCCCCACTGCGAAGTCCCAACGCCGAAGCAGGACTATCGTCTACTACGCCCCCTATAAGCACGTTACCGGTATTACGAGAAATTTTCATCTGTTCACGAAGCTGAGAGGTTATCGGGGCTACCGAAAAACCAGGCCATACATTGACTTCAACTCCATCTCGCTCTATAGTACGTACCGCAAGTGTCAGGTTGAGGCTTAAAATTGTTCCCTCCCTAATCAGGGTAAGCGGAACACTCTCACCAGGTGCCAAAGATGCCACAGTTCTGCTTAAATCAGCAGAGTTCTCGATAGTACGTCCGGCCAGCCTTATTATCAAATCACCAGGAAGAATATCAGCCTTCATTGCTGGAGATTTGCCATAAATGTTGTAAACAAATGCTCCTTTTTTACCTTCCAGGTCCAGCTCAGAAGCTAGAAGCTCACTCAAGTCGCCCATGTTCACACCTAGCCAGGCGTATTCAACGCTTCCCTTTTCAATGAAGTCGTCGATTGCCTTTTGAGCATTGTTAATGGGAATCGCGAAACCAAGTCCGATATTTCCACCATCGGAGGAGGCAATGAAGGTATTGATTCCAATAACCTCTCCATCAAGATTGACAAGTGCCCCTCCAGAGTTGCCCCGATTGATAGAGGCATCTGTTTGTAGATAATCGGTGAAACTCCGATCCGCACCGCTTCTACCCTTAGCACTGATAATACCCGCTGTAACGGTCGATTCAAAACCCAATGGGCTTCCAATGGCTAATACCCAATCGCCAACCCAAACTTCGTCAGAATCACCTAAAACAGCTATTGGCACCTCATCTTGAGTCTCAAAGTAAACTAAGGCTAAATCACGAAGAGGATCGCTGCCAACAAGTTTGCCCTTGAAGGTGCGGCCATCGTGTAAGTTAATCTCGATTTCATCCACACCTTCCACAACATGGTTGTTAGTCAAGACATATACTTTGTTGTCTCGCCTTTCGACAATAACGCCGGAGCCCAGGCCCTCTTGCCTAAATGGTTGCGCCCTGGGTATCTCAAATTGATCTGGTCTGCCAGGAAATCGAAAAAAGAATTCGAAAGGGTTAATCGTACGCCTGTCGATAACACTAACCGTGTTTACCTGAACCACTACTGGTCGAACATTCGAAGAAATTTCCCTAAATGCGTTCTGTAGATCTCCGGCAGTGCGCCGTGACTGAGCCGAAGCGGTCGTAGTGGAGACAAAGGCACCAATTGCTAAAAGGAAACTCAATCTGAATAGTAGGGTATAATGGTTATTTCTGAGGCTTCTCATCAATCACTCCTATTTTGTAAAACTAAAATAACACATGAACCTTGCATAAACATTGCAGGATGCTTACTAAATTGAAATGTTTGCGTTTTTTGGAAGAACAACTTTGAAACAGGCACCCCGCCTCTTAGCGTTTGTCACACTGATCGATCCACCATGCGCTTCCGCCAGAGCCTTTACCATGCTGAGTCCAAGCCCTAATCCACGCGAGGCGCGGCTTCTATCCCCTCTGTAGAACCGTTCGAAAACGCGATGTTTTTCGCCATCTGCAACACCCGGACCATCATCTATCACTTCGACCCAATAATTATCACCTTCCTCACCGCAGAATACGTCAATTTCACTTCCAAGGGGTGCATATTTAACCGCATTATCTACAAGATTCCCAAATATCTGCCTAAGCCTGACAGGATCACCTAGTAATTCCAAGGATTCGGATGCCTCAAAGTGTATGCTCATGTCCTCCTCATCCGCAATAAATTCATACATCTCGCATACCTCGGACACTAGGGCACCCAGGTTGCAAGACACTATATCCAGATGAAGCATCCCCTGCTCCGCCTCAGCAATGTCCATAATGGCGGAGAACAGTGCTACCGCCTGGTCTGTTTGCTCCACTACTACAGCAAGGGCCTCCTCGTACTCACCTGAATTGCCTTTTCTCAGTGCCATCTCCGCATGCCCTCGCAATCTAGTGAGAGGAGTGCGCAATTCGTGGGCAACTGCATCCAAAGTGTCACGCATCCCGCTTATCAACAATTCAACTCTATCAAGCAAGCGATTGTATCTGCTAATTAGTATATCGAATGAATCTCCGGTGCCCGGGCTGTTAAGACGTCTGCTCAACTCTCCGGTAACTATAATTCTATCAATTTCCTCGTTAAGTCCGGCAATAGGCATCAGTAGCCGTTTTGATGAAATAATTCCAACTACGAAACCCGCAAGAATAATAGCTGCAATGGCCCACGGATAATACCTCTGATACATCCTCACTAGGAATTGACGATTTTCGGTGCTTACTCCCACAAGTAATCGCGAACCATCATCGAACGTTGTTCCAGTTGCAAGCAGTGCATAGTGTATTCCCTCACTCCTTAGAGTTGCATACTGCCCAGGAGAGAGCTGACTTAATTCTGAATCCATAAGATCGAAATTTATCCAGGCGCCAGGGATGAGAGCTCCTAGCAATTCCCCTTCCGGACCATTCAGAGTCAATAAGAAAGGGCGCCCGCCATGTTCTTCAACATCCGCCGAGGCCTGGTTAAGTACCGCCTCTGTGCCTCCATACTGCCAGGCCGCCCAATAAGAGAGCAACCTGGAATCCAACTCGGCGCGGTCTCGCTCTCCAAAGCCAATAAAAAGAGCGCCAAGAAGTATCCCGTATACCAGCACCGACGACAGCGCTGCGCCGAGAGTAACTACTAAAGTAAGACGAACATGGATATTGCGAACTGCTTTAATTGGGATTCTCAAATATATATCCTACACCCCGAACGGTTCTTAGCAGTTTCACCGGATAATCATTGTCGATTCGACTCCTGAGTCTGGAGACCAAAACGTCCACAACATTGGTTTGAGGGTCAAAATCGTAGCCCCAAACCTTCTCCAATATCAGCGTTTTTGTTACAACCGTGCCGGCATTCCTCATCAGAAATTCCAGGAGAGCATACTCTCTCGGCTGCAGTTCTATGAGTTTTTCGCCCCTTGTTACACGTCTGGTAAGAGGATCGAGCGACAAATCTGCCACGTGCAGTCCCTGCGCCGCAGTTGCCCGGCTTCCGCGCCTAATCAAAGCTTCAATCCTCACAAGGAGTTCGGCAAAGACAAAAGGTTTCACAAGGTAGTCATCTCCCCCCATTTTCAATCCTCTCACCCTGTCATCCACGTTGCGCCGCGCACTTAGAAACAGAACAGGAGTTTGAATATCCAGGTTTCTAAGCTCAGTAACAATCGCAAACCCATCCTTGCCTGGCAGCATAAGGTCTAATATTATTATTTCATATAAACCGGAACCGGCGAGTCTCAGCCCCAAATCACCATCCATCGCGACATCGACACCGTATCCGGCCTCTTTCAAGCCCTTTGAGATAAATGATGCAATGTCTTTATCGTCTTCTACCAAAAGCACTTTCATAAAATTTCCTATCACCATTCTGCTTTGGCTCAGTTTGTTCGGTCAAGAGAAGCTCTTCAGCGTCCAATTATGCTATACTCAGCCAAAATGAAGAAACTTAGCAAACCTGAAAGATCTTGGATTATGTATGACTGGGCGAATTCAGTTCACTCCACCATTATCTCAACCGCAATTTTCCCGTTGTGGTTCGGACAAGTAGCTAAAACCGGTGGTTTATCGGATACACAAACTTCCTTCTGGCTTGGGACAGCTAATACCATATATGCGGCTTTCATCAGCGCGATTGCCATGGTAATCGGCACACTCTCTGACTTCAAAGGTTATCGGAAAAAGCTTTTTGTCAATTTCTGGCTCGTAGGAATTCTCTCAACAGGCGCGCTGATTCTGGTTGGAATCGATGACTGGAAATCTTTGCTGATACTGTACATCTTCAGCTTCATCGGATTTGGAGGTGCGAATATATTTTATGATGCATTTCTAACCGATATCACTACGCCAAACAGGCTGGATTTAATCTCCTCTTTGGGCTATGGCTATGGCTATATCGGCGGCAGTACGATTCCATTTCTTATCAGCCTGGCAATCATAGCGGTGTTGGCTAACATGGACTTCTCGCAGGGGCTCCCGGCAAGTGGAGTGAAAATCAGTTTCTTGATTACCGCTTTGTGGTGGTTTCTTTTCTCGCTCCCTTTCTTGAACAACGTGAAACAGAGACATGGAATAGACCCAGTACGCTCGCCCAACATTGAGAGTTTCAAGAGACTGGTCAAAACTTTTCTGGAAATTAAGAAGTACAAGAAAGTGTTCCTGTTTCTTATTGCATATTTTTTCTATATCGATGGGGTTAACACCATTATAAAGATGGCAACTAATTTCGCATCAAGTATTGGTGTGGGATTAATGGTATTGCTAGGTGCAATAGTCGGCATACAAATTCTAGCCTTCCCCTTCACCTTGCTCTATGGTAAACTGGCGCAGCGGTTCGGTTCACGCCCTCTTCTGTTCGTTGGGATTGGAGTGTATGCATTGATAACCGCTCTTGGCACAATGATGCCGCTACTGCCCGCAACAAAAGTAATGCCAGTTTTTGTCTTGGTTGCATTTCTAGTATCGACAAGCCAGGGCGGAATACAGGCGCTGAGCCGTTCCTACTATGCATCAATTCTCCCAGACCACAATTCCTCAGGGGAATTTTTTGGCTTCTATAATATGATGGGCAGATTTGCAGCAATACTTGGTCCCTTTCTGATGGGTGCCTTTCCGAGAATCGCCTATCTAGCAGAAGTGGTGGATGAACGAACAGCATATAGCTATGGTGTTGGGGCGGTGTTTATTCTATTTGTAATTGGCGGCAGCTTACTGATAGTGTCAAGTAAAACTGACAACAAATAGCACAAGAGTATATGCTAAACTTAAATTGATGTTTACTTGCTGAATTAGCATATGGCGGAGGACGGGTGTATAAGCGGAAAACCGAAGATTTGTATGCGGAAAGCCGAGGAACTAATCGTTGAGGTATATAGGCAGTTATTGGAAGCCCGGAGCAAAGGACTTGCGCCTAAAAAAGTGGTAATATCTCCTGTGTTTTGGGCTAGCATCGAGAGTTATAGGCGTTCCCTTGGTTCGCTAAGTGGTGCATTGCCAGACTATCTATCTAAGGATGCACTGTTTGGCCTTGAAATATGGTACGGTTATGAGTCTGAAATTCGGGTTGTATGAGGTGGAATAGCATTATGGGCAAGAATAAATCTATTGGTTTCATCGGCGCCGGCAATATGGGCAGAGCTATAATCAAGGGACTGCTTTCCGCCGGTACATATTCTCCTTCGAATTTGATCGTATCTGATTATAGCGAAAGCGTGATTCGAGATTTGAGCACAAGTTTCCCTGGCATTCAAACCAGCTCAAACAATCTGAATCCCACTGCAGCTTCTGTTGTTATACTCGCCATAAAACCCCAGGACTATGAAAATGCAGTGCGAGGTATCAAAGATAGAATTCAACCTGAAACCATTGTGGTTACTATCGCGGCCGGTCTGTCAATTGAAAAAATAGCCAATTGGCTCGATCACGATGCGAAGATAGTAAGGGCTATGCCGAATATGCCAGCATTGGTGCTGGAAGGAATGACAGCTCTTTGCCGCAATAGGCAAGTGAACAATGCGGAATTCCAAACAGTTCGAGAGATATTTGACGCAGTTGGTAAGTGTATAATTCTCTCGGAAAGCTTGATGAATTCTTATACAGCCTTGGCGGGATCCGGCCCAGCCTGGATTTTAGTTCTAATCGAAGCGCTTGCAGATGGAGCGGTGCGGGAAGGAATTTCGAGAACTGTGGCTTACGAGGTTGCCGCGCAAGTGCTTGCCGGGTCGGCAAGATTGGTATCCGAAACGGCCCTGCATCCGGCCGTGCTCAAGGATAAAATCTGCTCTCCAGGCGGCACAACAATTGAAGCGATAGCCTCTCTTGAATCCGCGGGATTCCGCTCTGCTGTTATCCAAGCCGTCTCCGCCTCTACGGCTAGGGCTAGAGAGCTAAGCAATGAGTGATATTCCGACTACTGATGTGGAAATGATATTTTCTGTCAGCGAACTGACAGAACCATTTCTTCATAGTCAAGATATACGCGGCTTCCTCTCACGAGTAGTGCACGTTGTCAGTCATCACATGCAAACCGATGTTTGTTCAATATTTCTCTATAACGAAGAAGAAAACCATCTAGTTCTAGAAGCAACGGAGGGATTAAATCCGCAGATGGTTGGAACTTTGACACTTGCTTGGGGAGAAGGACTGACAGGACTGGCGCTTAAAGAGCTGCGGCCTATAAGTGAAGGCCGAGGTGTCGACAATCCATACTTCAAATTCGTCCCGGAAAGCGGTGAGGGTAAATTCGAATCGTTTCTCGCGGTACCCATAATCCGGGGTATACGTCGTGTGGGAGTTATGGTACTGCAGGATGAGAGAGGTTCGCGATTCAGCAAATCAGATGTTCGAGCACTTCAAGCAATAGCAGCCCAGCTTGCGGCCACTATAGAGGATGCGATGCTTCTGATATCCTTGTCAGAGAAGAAAAAAACACCCAGGGTCACACCACTGCCGAGCAAGCTTATAAGAGGTACACAGGTAGTTGAGGGAGTGGTACTGGGCCGCGCATATCAAGTACAGGAATCAGATTCTGAAAACAACCAGCCTACCGATCAGAGGAATTCCTATGGCAAAACAATAGACGACTTCAACAATGCAATTGCCCAAACTGAGGAACAATTGGAACAACTGCAAAAACGGCTTGAAGAGGAATTGGCCGACGTCGCTTCCCTGATATTCAGTGCACATCTCCTGATGCTCAGAGACGAAGGCTTCTCAGGCGAAATGGCAAATCAAATCGGAAACGGGTTGGACCCAAGTCAAGCCGTGAAGCAGGTAACCGACAACTATACAAGAATTTTCGCATCAAGCAGCAATCCTCGAATGAAAGAAAAGGTTTTGGATATAAAAGATTTAAAACACAGAATACTTGAAAATCTCCTATCCGATAAAAGCGAACATGGGGGAGGGTATCATGGTCAGATAATCATCACAAACGAACTATTACCGTCGGAATTATTGAAACTCGCCACGCAAAATGCCGCAGGGTTAGTTTTATATGGAAGTGGTGTTACGGCTCACGTGAGCGTTCTGGCCAGTTCCCTGCAGATTCCACTCATATGTACCAGCGACGAGAGTGTTCTTCTAATCCCTTCGAATACCTCCCTGATTCTGGATGCGATACAGGGCACATTGATAGTTCAACCGGACAATTCCACCACCAGCCGTGTGAAACAATTCATAGAAGCTTCGAAAGGAATTGGGGAACTTGAGAAATACGTTCAACCTGAAACACAAAGCCTTGACGGTCAACGAATTCATTTAAGAGCCGCGGTGAATTTGCTTTCAGATTTAGACTTATCCAAACGCTTGAAGGCAGAGGGAATAGGGCTCTATAGAAGTGAATTCCCATTCCTGGTTCGTAGCGACTTCCCTTCGGAGGAGGAACAATACCGAATATACAAGAAGGTTGTAGAGGGATTAGACAACCCAGTGGTAACCTTGCGAACGCTAGATGTGGGCGGCGATAAGATTCTAAGCTACATCCCTGATTCCGATGAGGCCAATCCTTTTCTCGGCCTCAGATCAATCCGCTTCCTTCTGGAAAACAAGAAGGTTTTCATTGGCCAATTAAAAGCAATGATTCGGGCAAGCAGGAATAAAAGAATTCGCATTCTATTCCCTTTAATCTCATCAGTTGATGATTTTAAAAATGCGAGAAGGATGGTTTTAAAAAGCTTAAGTTTTCTGAAACGCGATGGTTTCGAAGGCTCTCTACTGCCCAAACTTGGAGCGATGATTGAGCTGCCTTCCGCCGTGGAGATGGCTCCTGAATTGGCAAGGGTAGCCGATTTTCTTTCCCTGGGTACCAACGATTTAGTGCAATACACCTTGGGAGTCGATCGAACCAATGAAAAAGTTGCCGATCTCTTTGATATCAGACATCCAGCAGTCCTTCGAGCGGTCAAACGAGTTAGCGATGCCGCGAAAGAAGCTTCTTGTCCGCTGTCGGTATGTGGCATCATGACCAAAGATCCGCGTACCGTTTATTACATGATAGGCCTTGGTATTAGAGATTTCACGATGGAACCTGCAGCAATTCCGGGCATGCAGAAATCAGTTTCCGAAATGGATACTCGAAAAGCAAGTGAAGATGCAAAAAAAATCTCCAGCCTTGGCACAATCAAAGAAATACACGAATTCACGGACAATCTAAAACTAAATCGCACCGGCCTTGCCGGAGATATCACTATTTAAGATAGGGAAGCGGAGGCAGCTTACTCATCGAAGCTTATCGATCGTGCAGTACGCGTGGTTGCATAGCACGAAATCGAGTGGGAATCGCAATGGTAAGATAGATATCACTCCAACGTTCTCCTATAAGGAAATGGCTTACTCTCGGATCAGCAACGATGAGGATAATCGCTGCATAACAGGCTTATCGGTTTGTCTAGGCAGCAGTCGTGAAACAAGCTTAGTTTTCGCTCAAAACGCCCGGGCCGTAATTCGATTCAAACGAGTGGCGAAGCCTGTTGGGTCCTTGAGAGTCGCTCCTTCAACCAGCAGGGCCTGTTCATATAGAAGACGTGCCACATCATCCACCAGGCTCTTATCGTCGGAGTCAGCTAGCCCCTTAACCACTGGGTGATCGGGGTTTATTTCCAATATGAAGGTAGCCTCGGGGATATCTTTCTGGCCCATAGCTTGTAGCATCTGCCTTAGCTGTGCCGACGGATCGCCTTCGCTCGAAACCAGACAACTCGGAGCATCGGACAGGCGTGTCGAGCCAACAACATCTTTGACAGACTCACCGAGAACCTTCTTTATTTTCTTAAGGACAGGTTCAGCAGTTTTCTCCCTTTTCTTATCATCATCAGTTTTTAAATCGTCAAGCGCTCCGGAGCGGTTTATTGCCTTCATTTCCAATTTCTTATATGGGCCAATCATTGGAGTTATGATTTCATCAATTTCATCCGACATGAAAAGGACTTCAAAACCTTTCTCCTTATATGCCGCTAACAGGGGAGATTTCCGAAGCGTTTCCTCGTTCTCCCCTATCAGGTAATAGATGGTTTTCTGATTTTCAGGCATTCTGTTTCTGTAAGCCTCAAGGCTAGTCCATCCTTCAATCGCAGTAGATTTATACCTAACGAGTTCAAGAAGATCGTCCTTGTGAGCCCAATCCGAGTAGAGCCCTTCTTTTAGAGGGCGATTATACTGCTCAATGAATTCCACGTACTTCTTCTCATTTTCAGAAAGCTTTTTGAATTCAGCCAACAATTTCTTTACCGAAGCCTCTCGAATATTCACCATAATCTTGTTCTGCTGAAGTGTTTCTCTGCTAACATTCAGCGGGAGATCTTCGGAATCAATTACACCACGCACAAATCTCAAATACACAGGGAGAAGTTCTTTATTGTCATCTGTAATGAATACTCGTTTCACATAGAGTTTCACACCGGGTTTATAATCTGCCTGAAACATGTCTATAGGCGCTTTTTGGGGAACGAAGAACAAAGTTGTATATTCCAGGGTTCCCTCTGCCTGTACATGAACGCGAAGCAAAAAATCGTCCGAATCGTGTGAAAACGTCTTGTAAAATTCATTATAGTCTTCAGTCTTCAACTCTGATTTTGGCCTCTTCCACAGTGCACTCGCCGAGTTAACACGTTCATCTTTTTTCTCTTCTTTTTTGTCGACCTTTTCCGTCCAATGGAGATGAATCGGGAAAGCAATGTGGTCTGAGTACTTTTTAATGATCGATTTTACCTTCCACTGCGAATCATACTCCTTGCCTGCTTCATTGAGTTTCAGTGTCACTGTAGTTCCCTGGGTTTCCCTCTCAGTCTCCTCGATGGTAAACCCAGATTCCCCATTACTAGTCCACTTCCATGCCTTATCATCACCGGTCTTCCTTGAAACTACCTCAACAGAGCTGGCCACCATAAAACAAGAATAGAAGCCAACACCAAATTGACCAATCAAATTGGAATCCTTTTTTGCATCGCCGGTTAGTTCTTCCATGAAATTCCTAGTTCCGGAACGAGCGATTGTACCAAGTGAATCAGCCAAATCTGATCCGTTCATGCCAATTCCATTATCTTCAATAACAAGGATTTCCTCTTTCTCACCGATTCGTATGTCAATTCGAGGTTTGAAATCCAATCCTTTCAGAGCGTCATCGGTCAATGTCAAATACTTGAGCCTGTCAAGTGCGTCGGATGAATTTGAAATTAGCTCCCTAAGAAAAATCTCATTATGAGAATAAAGGGAATGTATTAGTAAATTAAGAAGTTGACTAACCTCTGTTTTAAATTTTTTCATGCGGCTTCCTCATAAACAGAATGGGATTGCTACTCAATAAAATACTAAGCAGCTCGTGCTATCGACAAGTAATAGAGTTTCATCCTTTGTAAACAAGCGCACAGCGCTGTTCGGATAAACAGTATCACCCCTTGCCGGTTTGCTGTATTGCGATATGATGGACGATATGAAACAATCGCACTTCCAAATCAGTGATAAAAACTAATGCTACTCTGGTCTGTTTTATCCCTTCCAATACTGTTAATACTATCCGCATACTTCTCGTCGGTGGAAACAGCGTTTACCTCGCTCACCCCTGGTCAGATTAATTCTCTGGCAGAGAACCGCGGTAAACGCGGCCTATTGGTAAAGAAACTTACCGAGCGACACGACATCCTGTTAACTACACTCCTGATTGGAAATAATCTAGCTAACTTAGGTGCGTCCGCGCTGACAACTGCAATGACGATCAGGCTGTTTGGTAAAATCTATGTGGCCGCGGCTACGGGAGTACTAACCCTAACTGTTCTGGTGTTCTGTGAGGTTTCGCCGAAGCAGATTGCGCTGGTAGCCAATGAAACCCTCTGTCTAATAAGTGCTCGCTTGATAAACTTACTATCGATAGTCCTAAGACCCTTTATTTGGATAGTATCCTCCGTTAGTCGAGGCATCACCTTATTATTTGTGGGCAGCAAGCGGAGAGAGATTACACTTGAACAACTCTTGCATCATGTGAAAGTGGCAGAAGGCCAGGGGGTAGTGGAATCCTATGAAGAGGAAATGGTGAGAAACGTGTTTCGTATCAACGACACCCCCGTCAAGGCCATTATGACACACAGAACAGAGTTATTCATGATGAATGAAAACACAACCGTTCAAGATGCAGCCTACCTATTTGTTGACTCGGGACATACGAGAGCACCAGTGTTAAACGGCGATTTAGAACATGTATCCGGGATTGTAACCCTATTCGACTTAGTTAGAGCTCTGAGGAAGCGCCCCCGCGCTTCGATTAAAACGATTTCCAAATCGCCCTATCTGGTTCCTGGAACCATGAAAGCTCACGAACTATACTTTCGCCTGAGGTCTGAACCGATTCAAATGGCAATAGTGCTTGACGAATACGGCGGTCTCGACGGCATTGTAACTCGAGAAGATATCATAGAGGAAATTTTCGGAAAATTTCTTGATGAGAGGGCAAACCCAAGCGCCAATCCGATCAGCGAACAGCCAGACGGCTCCTGGATTATCCAAGGAGACACAGATTTCTACGACCTAAGCGATATACTCGGACTGGAATTGAAACACGACAGCCGGACCAACACAATTGGAGGTTATCTTCTGGAAAAGAGTGGTAACATACCTGTACAGGGTACTGTAATCGAACTTGGGGAGGGACAGTACACTATTTTGAGAACCCGAAATAAGAGAATAGTTTCAGTTCGCTTCAAGCCGATAGATAATGATTAGGCGCATGTCGAAAACCGTGTCACAGAAAGCTAGGCTGGGCAAGAATCAAGCAACACCAGCTATCAAAGTTTAGGCTAACAGCTTCCCTAAAAATTTCCACAGTTGCTTTCCGCCAAGCAAATCATTATCTTACTCCCTACAATGATACAAACACCCCTAACTCTTGAACATCAGGGAATAATCAGCAAAAAACTCGATGCTGTCGAAGTACAGCTTTCCGAATGCTCCTATTCAAACCTCTATCTCTTTCGCGACAGACACGAGTACCATACAGTGGAAACTCCTCATGGCTTCTTCATCTCCGGCGTAACCTACGACGGAAAAAAATATTTAATGCCAATGGCCAGTCCGGATAAAACTAACGAAGACTGTTTCAACGAACTGAAGAATTTACTTTGCACTCGCAACTGGGATTTCCTGTTTCCAATTCCTCAAGCTTGGCTCGAGTGCTTCGACGAAAATGAGTTCATCATAAGCAGCAATCCCGATGACACCGATTATCTTTACACTACCGAAAAATTCAAAACCTACCCGGGTAAGTCAATGCATAAAAAAAAGAATCTACTAAATCAATTTTTGAACAACAACGAATCCCAACTGATTCCCCTGAGCAGTGATATGAAATCACATGCCAAGGAAATCCTCGAACAGTGGCAGAAGGATAGTCCTCAGAAATTCTATCAAAACGACTTTTCTCAGTGCGCGGAAGCCATAGAGAAATATCAAACCCTTAATCTAACCTCTGCCCTGGCTTACGCCAACGGGAAACCCATCGGATTGATCATCGGTGAACCTTTGAACAAAGATACCTTCGTAATCCATTTTGCCAAGGCCAACACCGAAGTCAAAGGTGTCTATCAATACCTGTTCAGTCAATTCGCCCGCGATTTCTGCCCGGATTATCAATACATGAACCTTGAGCAAGACCTCGGCAATGCAAGTCTCAGGAAAACGAAAATTTCATACCGTCCCGATTTGATGGTTCAAAAATTCCGAGTCAGCATCAAATGACCTTATAGCGTCCCAAATAGCGTCCCAAATAGCGTCCCAAATGAAACCGCTCTCCATTCACAGTTTCTAAAACCCCGGGTTAAATCAATGCACTGCCTGAAGCGCGCCGGCCTCCTCACCATCCAATCCAGGCGTCTAAGCCCAGTCCGGCACCAGACTTTGTTTTTTCACAAACTCAGTCAAGTAGTTTTATCGAGCGTAGATTTCGATGCGAGTATCCGGAGCGAATTTAAAACCGCAAGTATTGTAACGCCCACATCGCCAATAACAGCCATCCACATTGGCAATTCAGCAAAGACTCCAAGCGCCATAAAAGCTGATTTCACTATCAATGCAAAGCCAATATTGGCAATCACAACGCGCCTAGTGAAACGCGCCAACTTGATTAGCCGTGGAACCCTTCTCGCATCATCATCCATCAATATCACATCGGCCGCTTTAACTGCCAAATCCGTACTTGAACTACCCATCGCCATTCCCACGTCAGCCCTAAGAATTGAAGGTGCATC
The DNA here is from genome assembly GCA_900608495.1 of Olavius algarvensis spirochete endosymbiont. Lineage (GTDB taxonomy): Bacteria > Spirochaetota > Spirochaetia > DSM-2461 > DSM-2461 > UBA2779. Next base: position 59,633 of record UWYT01000178.1, read on the forward strand.
GTTCAATCCGTCGCCAACAAATGCCACCTTCATTCCCCTTGGAACCGCTAAAAGCAGTTTCTCTAGAGCCGACATCTTGTCCTTTGGGCTTAGCTCAGCTCGAAAATCTTCGATTCCAACCAATTTCGCCAATCCAGCAACGTTATCCCGGCGATCGCCACTGAAAATAACCACACGTTTCATTCCCAGCCTCCATAGCTCAGCTACTGCGCCGATGCTACTCCCTTTAACCGAGTCGTACAGAATAAGATGGCCCGCATATTCTCCATCAACTGCCACATGAACAACCGTACCATCCTGAGTGGGTTCCGATGCGACAATTCCCCTGCGCTTCAAATGCTCCGCATTCCCGGCAACTATTTTTCTCCCTCCCAGAGTGGCAAGCACCCCATATCCCTTAATCTCTCTGAACGAATCACCACTCATCTCTTCGGTCATAGTCCCGAAATCACAGCCCCAACTCCTGGTATAAGCCTCGGCATTCTTGGCAACCTTCTCCCACGCCACCTTCACCGATCGTGCAATCGGATGATTGGATGCAGAGAGAGTTCTAGCCGATAAGTTCAGGAAATCTCGCTCATCCCAGGCCTTCTCAGTAATCAGCGACTGAAGTCTGAATTTACCCTCCGTCAGGGTTCCGGTCTTATCAAATACTACAGTCCCAATTTTACTAAGTGCGTCCAGCACATCCGCGCCTCGGAGCAAGGACTTATCCCGCGAGGCCCTTCCGATGCCAGCAAAGTACGCCAACGGCACCGAAACAACCAAGGCACAGGGGCAGGAGATAACTAAAAGAATCGTCGCTTTGTAAATAGAATCAGCAAAACTCCAGGTAGAAAGAAGGGGGATGACAATAGCGAGAAGCAATGCCATTCCCACAACAACAGGTGTATAAACCGCCGCGAATTTGCTAAGCAACATTTCTGTTTTCGCTTTCCGAGAGGAGGCCACCTCCAGCAATTTCTCTAACTTATAAATTGCACTCTCCGAAAAAATCCTTGAAACTCTGATTTCCAACCTGGAATCATGATTTATATAACCGGCACTCACTTCCCCACCAACTTCGATTCTGCGCAAAGTTGACTCACCAGTAAGAGTGGAACTATCCATCCAGGATTCACCGTTAATAACCACGCCATCCAGTGGGATAGCATCCCCAGGAAGCACCTCAATAACACTTCCAACCGTCACTTTACTGGGATCAATCTCCCGAATGCCTTCGTTTTCTACAAGCCTGGCAGTATTGACCCGCAAATTCAGGGCATTCTGTATGGAATTTCTGGATTTCGAAACAGCATGTTTTTGTAAGTATTCGCCAACAGAATAGAACAGCATCACCGCGGCAGCTTCCAGGAATTCGCCAATCGCGAAAGCCCCAATAGTTGCCAGAGTCATCAAGAGGAGCTCATTCACAAACTTGCCGCGTCGCATTTTTTGCACAGCTCCGAATACAATCGGATAACCCGCCAACACGTAGGACGTCACGAAAAACATCCGATACACCCAAGGAATCTCAAGTTGCAAATTCTTAGCAAGAATACCCAAAACAAAGCAAAACAAAGAGAAGATTAACCTCACCAGAATCCCACTCTTTCTCTCACCGGGTCTATTCTTGTCACAGCAGTCATTACAAACTGGTCTATTTATTGCGTCCTTCATTTATTTCCTTGCGGTGATCCACCGCCATTGTAATTAACCTCTCAACATGATGATCGTCCAAACAGTAGAAAACATGCCTGCCTTCACGCCTATATGCCACAAACTTCATCACCTTCAGCAATCTAAGATGATGACTAATCGCGGAAAGACTCATGTTTAGAAGCATTGATAACTCGTGAACACAGAGTTCAGATTTCGAAAGCAATTGAAGAATACGGACACGGGTTTCATCGGCCATAATTTTGAAAAGCTCTGATAGTCCTTCAACCTCATGCAGGCAACCACGAAGCTCTTTGAGCTCTTCTTCATGGGATATTTCGATCACAATTTTTCTCCTTAATGTTTTTTAGCACACTTAAGCAATTATTTAATTATGAATCATATTTGTCTTCATGTCAACCCAAATTTCTTTGATTAAAAAGATTGTTGACATAGCATGTATTAACTCTTAAAGTTAATTGGGATTAATTTTATTAACCGGACGAACTTTTATGAAAGTCGTCTAATCCGAATGGAAATGAGGAAAATGGAATTAACAGCAATAGACAAGGGTAAAAAGGCCGTGGTACTAAGAATCGAAGGTGGAAAGAAATACCGTGAAAAGCTGATGAATTTGGGCATCATTCCAGGCGTGCCTGTAAGGGTAATCCGCAGAGCAAGTCGGAATCCCATGCTCCTCACAGTGATGGACCGCCAAGTGATTCTCGGACACGACATTGCGGAAAAAATAATAGTTAACCAACTGCCACGTTGTGAGGTTTTTGCATGAATAGACTTTCCATCGCGTTAGTGGGCAATCCAAACAGCGGCAAAACCACCCTTTTCAACGACTTGACGGGTAGCATACAGCATGTCGGAAATTGGCCCGGGTTAACTGTCGAGAAGAAATCCGGCCTGCTACTGGGAAACAAAACGGTTGAGGTGATTGATCTTCCGGGAATTTACTCGTTAAACACACTTAGCGAAGATGCAGTAGTGGCCAGAAATTTTATCCTTTCAAATGAATCTAACTTCATAATCAATATAGTTGATTCCTCGAATCTGGAAAGAAATCTCTTCCTAACCCTTACCTTGATTGAAATAGGAAAACCTATGCTGCTGGTTCTCAATATGATAGACATTGCGATAAAACACGGGTTCAAAATCGATGTTGATGGCTTATCAGACGAGCTCGGTATTCCTGTTATCGTAGTTAATGCACTTAGAAGTACAGATACAAGAGACCTTCGTAGAGCCATCAAAAAATGCTTGTCGAATCCCAGAATTTCCAATTCGAAACCAGAGTACCCAAGGAGTATTGAAGAAATAATCGGGGAATGGTCTTCGAAACTGGGTAAGAATAGCAGATTCGACTCAATTCGCCTTCTTGAAGAGGATGATGAGACAAGGCAAAGAGTTATATCCAAGGGTTGCCTCAGTTCCGCTGAAATCGAATCAGCGATACGAAATATCAAGAAAACATGCATGGATACCCCGGATACGGTAATTACCAGAAGTAAGCATACTCAAATCTTGAAACTGATTAAGGCCAGAGTTAAGCAAAACCGATCCGGGAAGTCAGTCTCTATGATGATTGATAAATTCGTACTGAATAGCTGGCTGGGCATTCCGGTTTTTTTGGCGATCATCTACTTACTTTTTTGGGTGGTAATTCATGTAGGGGGAGCCTTTATCGATTTTTTCGATATCGTTTTCGGCGCAATATTCGTAGATAGCTCAGGCCTGCTGCTGACACGCTTAGGAGCGCCAGATTGGCTTAAGTTCATTTTGGCAGACGGACTCGGTGGTGGAATTCAAACAGTTGCAACGTTTATACCCATTATCTTTTCCATGTTCTTCATGCTCTCCATATTGGAGGAATCTGGATATATGGCTCGCGCATCTTACGTGATGGACAGATTCATGCGGTCAATCGGTTTGCCCGGGAAATCCTTTGTACCAATGCTAGTGGGATTTGGATGTACCGTGCCTGCCATACTGGCAACCAGGACACTGGAAAACAAGAAAGACCGTTATCTCACCGTATTTATGGCTCCATTCATGTCCTGCAGTGCACGCCTGCCGGTCTATGCACTCTTTGGCATCGCGTTTTTTGGCAAACAGGCTGGACTAATGATTGTAAGCATTTACCTTTTTGGCATTTTATTGGCCGTGATTACCGGTTTCATGCTGAAAAACACCTTGTTCAAGGAACCAGCGGCACCTCTTGCCATGATTTTACCACCTTATCATCTTCCAAAGATAGGAACCATTCTTCATAGAACCAAAATCAGACTGCAGGTTTTCATATTGCGAGCCGGCAAGGTAATTACAATAGCTGTGCTATTCCTTTCCTCCTTAAATTCGATGGGAACAGATGGAAGTTTTGGCAATGAGAATAGTCGTACTTCGGTGCTATCTGTCATTGGTAGGAGTATTACCCCCGTGTTTGCACCTATGGGGCTTGAACAGGAAAACTGGCCTGCCACCGTGGGGCTTTTTGCAGGAATTTTCGCGAAGGAATCCATAGTGGGCACTATAAACAGTCTCTATGAGCAAACCGCCACAGGCGAAGAGAAATCAGCAAGTCTAAGCAACACAAGGGAATTTCTCCAAACCATCGGGGAGGCCTTTAGATCAATTCCCAAGGGTTTATCCATCGCCCTCGGCGCTTTTGACAATCCCCTGGGAACCGAGATACTCAACGAAAGTGAAGAGGCAGTCGCCGAGGAAATCGGATCTTCTACTGGTACATTCTTAGTCTTGCGTCGCTCCTTCGGGAACGACTGGGTTAGAGCCTATTCGTATTTACTCTTTGTACTAATCTATTTCCCCTGTGTTGCCACAATGGGCGCGGCGATAAAGGAAATAGGTATCAAGTTTGGAGTTCTCTCAATCTGTTATCTCACCGTTTTGGCCTGGAGTGTCGCCACATTGTTTTTTCAGATAGCCCGGGGTCACAGTGTGCCAATGATAATTCTGGCACTCGCTCTTGTGCTTATTTTTGTGCCTGTTTTTAATCTAGTCAGAGACCTTCACATACCCCGCCGAAAAGGTAGCTAAGGCAATCTAAGGTATCTCAACGAGTTTGATGATTATGCAGCTTCACTGGATACCCGTCTCGTGATAAATTCCATCATATGTTTGAGTTAAAACGCACCGCAAATTGCGGACAACTTGGCATTGAAGATATGGGACGAACGGTCACCTTAAATGGCTGGGTTCATAGAATACGAAATCATGGCGGCATATATTTCATAAACCTGCGCGATCGCTACGGAAATGTACAGCTGGTTGTCGATGAACAGGCCTCAAGTGAAGTTAGAGCGATTGGCGAAAAACTGAAAATGGAATTTTGCATCGCCGTAAGAGGAACGGTGCGGCCACGACCGCAAAATATGGTGAATAAGGATATGCAAAGCGGTGCGATTGAACTGGCCCCGACAAAATTAAAGGTGCTCAACAGCTGCCCACCGTTACCCTTTGTGCTGGATGGCGAAGATGAGGCGAACGAAAATCTGCGTCTTCAATATCGTTACCTCGATCTTAGAACTCAAGGCATGCAGCAAAGACTCAAACTGCGGCATGAATGCACCTGGGCACTGAGAAAGTATCTTAACGAATGCGCGTTCTGGGAGATAGAAACACCCACTCTGATTAGATCAACTCCTGAAGGTGCCAGAGACTATCTTGTTCCCTCGCGCATCAATCCAGGTCATTTCTATGCCCTGCCCCAATCCCCCCAGCTTTACAAGCAGATATTGATGGCGGGCGGCATCGACCGCTACTATCAATTGGCACGCTGCTATCGAGATGAAGATGCCCGCGGCGATCGCCAGCCGGAATTCACTCAAGTAGACTTGGAAATGAGCTTTGTGGGACGAGATGACGTGCTTACAGTCGCAGAGGGTATGATGGCCAGAATCTTCAAGGAAATACTGGATATCAAGATTCCAATCCCATTCAAACGACTTTCTTGGCAAGAAACAATGGAAAACTATGGAACGGATAAGCCAGATCTTCGCTTCGGCCTGGAATTCACAGATTTCTCCCCCTTTGTAGCATCTTCGAACTTCAGTATGTTCAAGAAGGTTCTGCACTCAGGCGGTACAGTGAAGGCCATATTGGCGCCTGGTGCGGCGATGAGTTATTCACGAAAAAAGATTGCCGAAACTGAGGAAGTTGCCAAATCCCAAGGTGCGGAGGGGTTGGCGTGGATGAGGGTAAGCAATGAGGGTTTGGAGGGTGGGGTGTCAAAATTCTTTACCGGGCAGGCATCGAAGATAATCACAGAGCTTGAGGCTGAGGCCGGTGATCTTATTCTCATCATCGGCGCCGATCGGGAGATTACTCTTAGATCTTTATGTGAAATTCGCAATAGAGTCGGTTCCAATCTCGGATTAATTGAAGCCAATAGTTACAGCTTCTGTTGGATAATCGATTTCCCACTTTTTGAGAAAAATCCAGAGAGCGATACCTGGAAAGCAACTCATCACATTTTCTCCAAACCCCAAGATAAATTCCTCGACAGAATTGAAGATAATCCCGGAGAAGTGATAGGAGACCTATATGACTTAGTACTAAACGGTAACGAAATTGCGTCAGGTTCTGTCAGGATACACGAGGTGGAGTTACAGAAGCGCGTATTGAAATTGCTTGGTTTCCCAGAAGCTCAAGCACGGAAGCGCTTTGGTTTCCTACTTGATGCCCTCAGTTATGGCGCTCCACCACATGCGGGTATAGCCATTGGATTTGACAGATTGATGATGATAATTGCGCAGAAGAACACCATTCGAGAAGTTATCGCCTTCCCCAAAAACACACAGGGAATCAGCCCGATGGATAGAAGCCCCTCGACGATTGATGAGAACCAACTAACTGAACTCTACCTCTCATCGATGCCCCACTGACATCCCGGTAGCTATACTCTCATTGGAACGTACCAGCTTCTGCGCCAAAATCTTCAAGAGGAATACTGAATATTGGGGGTATTCCTTTATCACGTTGACAAAGTTCTTACGCGGAATTTTAATCACTTGCCCGTCGGTTCTTGCCACCACCGTGGCGCTCCTTGTGTTACCAAGAAGAAAGGACATTTCACCCATGAATATATCGGCCGGCGTAATGATTCCCACGGGATTATCCAGATAGTAGACGACATACTCACCGCTAGAGATATAGTAGATACAGTCTCCATATTCACCCGCGTACATCAAGGTGTCACCCTCTTTTACCTTAATCAACTCCTGATCTGAAAATCCAATCGGTGCTGGGTTCTCAATCTTTTCTTTCAAACCGACTTTCAGTGTAACCTGGTTGCCCTTCGTATTATAAACCAGTTTGTTCCCGCCAAGCTGCGCCATCAGAATTCCACGCCCATGCAGGCGTTCATGAGATTCTTGCTTCATTGTTCTATGATAAGCCAATACATCGAAGCCTTCACCTTCATCACTTATCGTGAACTTGCAAGACTTGTCGCCTATTTTCCAATTGAGCAAAACTTTTTTCGCCGCGATTACCGGGTCCTCGCAACGTTTCTCAATTAGCATATCTATGCTTGCGCCAGTTGCAAGCCATTCAGTTTTCTCTTGATAACTAATACCGCAGTTGCCGTGTTCGATAGCATTCAGTAATAATTCGCTTAAGGCCATCTGAACCGTGAAACGATCTTTAGATTCTAACTTGCCATATCTTACGAGGAAATTAGCAAGGATACCTCCGTATATTGGGATTAGCAGATAATCTTCGTTGTCGATTTCGAACTTCCCAACCATTCGATTGACAAGTTTATCAGCAAGAAAACCTTGAAAAATCATCCGACGATTATTATCGAGAATCTCTAGGGATTTGCCCAAATGACTTCTTATTCGACCGAAATCGACCAAGGTCAGCAAATTGATATCCCTGTTTTCGGCAATTATGGTTTCCTCCCTATCAACCTCAATGTTGTATAAGCCGATAATTCCGAAATTATGAAGCCAGGAATCCTGCATAATTGAGTCTCTGATTTTTGTGCTGTCCAGTTCTGAATCTGAAAAATTCACTATGAGCAGTTCCGGAGTTTCAAAATCCAGTATGTCAAGAATTGCCCTGTCAGTCGGTGGAAACCGAAGGGAAAACCTTCCTTTGAAATTTCTCTCTATTACATCCTGAATCTTCTTAACTATTTCTTGATTCGAGCAAGATACGACAATGCTTTCCATAGTGAAATAATGCCCTCGTTAGAAGTCTAACCCCTGATTCGATAAAAGGCAACTTGATTTCTACAACATAATAGCTATTGATAACATACAATATGTACCTATAACCTTGAGAGACGCTGCGATGTTTGATATCAAAATATACGACAACATTTCCCCGCTCGGACTTAGCCAATTTGATTCCGAAAAATACAGGCTGGGTAGAGATCTAAGCGCGCCCAATGCAATTCTCCTTAGAAGCCATAGCCTTTCTCCCATTGCAATTGAATCTAGCGTGCTGGCAATTGCCAGAGCCGGCGCCGGGGTGAATAGTATTCCAGTTGACATTTGCACCGAGCGAGGTATAACTGTTTTCAATACTCCTGGCGCCAATGCAAACAGTGTTAAAGAATTGGTTATCGCGGCCCTGCTTCTTTCTTCAAGACGTATTCATGAAGGAATCAACTGGCTTACATCCCAAATCAATGTTTCGCAGCTTACAGAAGCCATAGAGAAAAAAAAGTACTTGTTTACTGGTTCGGAGATAGCTGGAAAAAAACTTGGGGTGATTGGACTTGGATCTATCGGAGTTCTAGTAGCAAACGCCGCCGAACAACTCGGCATGAAGGTTAGCGGCTACGACCCCTTCATCTCCGTGAGCGCCGCATGGGGCCTGTCAAGCGGGGTAAGACGCTCCGAAAGCCTCAATCAACTAATGGCAAATAGCGATTATATAAGCCTCCATGTACCCTTAACGCAAGATACTGAAAACCTGATAAACGAGAACTCCCTGAAAAAAGCAAAACCTGGCCTTCGCATACTCAATTTTGCGCGTGATGGACTAGTTAATGCCGATGAAGTGAAAGCGGCGCTGAAAACTGGGACTCTATCGTGTTATGTTACGGATTTCCCCGTTCCTGAACTCCTGGGCGAGAAGGGCGTAATTCCCATTCCGCATCTTGGTGCCTCAACGACTGAGGCCGAGGAAAACTGCGCCGTTATGGCCGTGAATCAACTGAAGAATTTTCTGGAAAACGGCAATATCAGGAACTCAGTAAATTTCCCAAACTGTTCCCTGGAATCAACCGGTAGCATACGCCTGATTGTTGTAAATAAAAACGTACCAAATATCCTCAGCCAGATACTCTCGGTATTGGCGCAAGAAGGCTTGAACGTCGAGGACATGGTGAATAGGCATCAAGATCAAATTGCATACAACATAATTGAACTTTCACCTCCCCGTCTCTACCCTGATTCCATGAAACAACTGAATGCTATTGACGGCGTAATAATAACCAGACAAATATGCCGCGACATACTTGCCTAGCACAAACCTAATACTTATCCTAGTCAGATATCAAGCAATGTAAGGGAACAGAGCTATGAGTATTCACATAGAAGCCAGTAAAACCGCAGTTGCACCCAGAGTGCTCCTCCCGGGTGATCCATTGAGAGCCAAATTTATTGCGGAAAACTATCTGAGCGACACTAGACGATATAATGAAGTAAGGGGAATGTACGGGTACACCGGTATCTACAAAGGCAAGCAAATATCGGTTCAGGGCACTGGAATGGGGATGCCATCACATGCAATTTACGTACACGAACTAATCAATTTTTACGACGTAAAAACGCTGATTCGTATCGGCTCTTGTGGTTCGATGCAGCCGAACATCGGGTTAAGGGATATTATACTCGCCATAAGCGCATCAACGAATTCGGCCATAATAAACCGACGCTTCGATGGCATGAATTTCGCGCCCACAGCGAATTGGGAACTTATAACTGTCGCCACTAAGCATGCCCAGAACCTTGGTATCGATATCAAAGCAGGCAATATCTTAAGTTCGGATGTATTCTATGACGAAGATCCAGAATCCTGGAAAAACTGGGCCAAGTACGGAGTTCTCGCCGTAGAAATGGAAGCTGCCGCACTTTACACACTGGCATCACAATTCGGAGTGAGGGCGCTTTGTATTCTCACAGTAAGCGACAGCCTTGTTTCTGGAGAGAAAACCAGCGCTCAGGAAAGGGAAAAGAGCTTTACCCAGATGATGGAACTGGCCCTCGAAACTGCTGTCGAAATTGACACATCCCAGCCCTAGTTTAAATTTTGAGTTTATGCATAACGACACTAAATGCCAAAATTCGAATGCCTTGCTCGACAGTCGAGTGACATCACCTCATATACTGGCTACTTTGATTCCCATGGAGGATTACAAATGCACTTACTGGATTCCCGAGGTCTAGTGCTGTTTCCCACCCTCATCATGTTGACTACTATTGCCACTTCGTGCGCAGAGAACGATATCGAACTTGAAGACGGTCTGTATGCTGAAATTGTCAGCGAAAAAGGCATAATAGTGGTGGAGCTGTTTCCAGACAAAGCGCCCCTTACAGTTATGAACTTCGTTGGACTTGCCGAGGGCGAGCTTGATTTCGCCAACAGCAAGGGTGCTTTCTACAGTGGGCTTACTTTTCATAGAGTAATAGAGGGATTCATGATACAAGGCGGTGATCCTGAGGGTAATGGCACTGGGGGGCCTGGATATACATTTTTAGACGAGACAGATAACAATCTTGTTTTTGACAGTCCAGGAATTCTGGCCATGGCCAATGCAGGTTCTGATACAAATGGGAGCCAATTTTTCATAACACAAGTACCAACCGAGCATCTTAATGGGAGACACACCATTTTTGGAAAAGTTGTGAGGGGCCAGAATATTGTCGACTCGATTGAAGAAAACGACATCATCAAGAAACTTAGGATACGGCGTGTGGGTTCGGAGGCAAATGAATACAAAGCTAGTTCCTCCGCTTTCAGAAAAATGGAAGAGGCACTGATCGTACGACGCAATGCAGCGAGTGAAAAACAGAACAGCGTTGTGATGAACAAGATTGCCAGTCGCTGGCCGAACGCAGTGCGTGATGATAAAACCGGAATTTTTAAGGAGATTAAAACAGAGGGGTCTGGAGTCAAACCTACCGCGGGCATGAAGGTTAGCGTCCACTACATCGGAACCATGATTGACGGCACTCAGTTTGATAGTTCCAGAGATCGAAACGAGGCAATCGAATTCATTGTGGGGGTTGGTCAGATTATCCCAGGATGGGATGTGTCGATAATGAATATGAACAAAGGAGAGCGAAGTACGGTAATAATACCTCCTGAAATGGGTTATGGCTCGCAAAGCATTGGCCCCATACCCCCTAATTCCTGGCTAGTATTCGATATCGAATTACTTCATTTTTAGGATTCTTTGTCTGATGAGAAAGCACTTTGTCGCAATTCTACTAATTATTTCCACTGTCCTTTGGGCTTCCGGCTCAACGGAAAAACTGCCTCCTGGACTCTATGCCCAAATCAACACAAACCGAGGGAAGATGATTTTCATGCTCACCCTGGATGAAACACCTCTAACAGTCGCAAACTTTTGCGGTCTCGCCGAAGGAACCATATCCAATAAGTTATTTGACCCTGGGATACCATATTTTGACGACCTCTCCTTCTATCGAGAAGCTCCGAACTACGCGGTTTTTTCGGGGGATCCTCTGGAAAATGGAACAGGAGGTCCTGGATACAGCATCCCCAGAGAAACGCAAACTCAAATCAGCGCCTCTGAACCTGGAATACTGACAATGGACGGATATATAACCGAATCTGCAGGCAGTCGCTTCTTCATCACACAGCAAGGCGACCGCTTTTTAGATACTAAATACACGGCATTCGGCAAACTGGTTTCAGGGAAAGGGACGTTGATGAGAACGCGCAAGGGTGACCGCATAGAATCGATACGAATATTGAGAATAGAAATACCTGCCATTACTTTCGACGATGTCAAGTTTGCAGAGCTGTATGAGGCGGCCAGATTGGCCGAAATCGAAAATCTCAAAGAAACTAATCCGAATTTGGCGAGAGCAGTTATCGATTTGGGCGATGAGAGGGAAAAAACTCCAACAGGAATATATTTCGCCGTAAAGGAAAAGGGAAGCGGCGAGAAGCCCGTTGCTGGTTCCAGAGTATCTGTGCATTATACTGGAATCTTGCTAGACGGCACTGTTTTCGATAGCACCAGCACACGAGATCAAACCTTTGATTTCACTTTGGGCCAGGACGGAGTAATCCCGGGTTGGTTCGAAATGATAACAGATATGAATCCAGGCGAGATTAGGCAGGTGCTCATTCCGCCATATTTGGCTTACGGCGACAAAGGCTATGGACCCATAGAACCCGATAGTTGGCTACTTTTCGAGATGAAGCTGGTTAGTTTTTTTTGAGAGTAGCAGGTAAAAGGCTAACTCCCGGCAATTGAGGTTAACCAGGGAATCGCTATGAAGGTTCCCACGCTGCTACCAACCGAACTCAAAAGAAACACCATCAGAATGCGAGTAACTCGATTCCTGTACCAGCCTCTTATTCCAAGGATATCTGACTTCAAATTCTCCATATCAGAAACACGCGGCGTGTGAAACATATATTCAAGAAGTCCGGCCACCATGCCGACACCAATCGTAGGATTTAACGAAGTAAGCGGTGCTCCAAGAAAGCTTATCAGAATAGTCAAGGGATGGGCTAACGCCGCCAAAGCTCCCACTGCGGCTAAAACGCCGTTGGTAAAAAACCAGATTTTGCCCATTTCAAGCACCCTTTCGAAATCGGACCGGTAGATACCAAATGCAAAGAGTCCAATAATCAGCGAAGGCAAAATCCATGGTAGGATTTTGCCGTACCATTTTCGCGGCGGAATTATTTCCAACTCCTCTGTCTCAGGACTTCTTTCGCTAGCAACTATTTCACCCATGAGTTTCACTATGCCCGGCGCATGAGCCGCGCCAACAATGGCTAGTGTCTTTATTCCAGGAGAACTGATTATCTTCGACGCCAAATAAAAATCTCTTTCGTCTATCAACACTGTTTTGATAGCAGGAAGATATCTAGCTAATTCACTCATCATATTTTGCATCGCATCAGCTTCTTTGAGTTTCTCAATTTCTGCGGGTTTTGCTCTCTCGCTAGTTAGTACAGAGGCTATGAGGGAGGAAATTAGCTTTAATTTAGACCAAAAACTACTCAATCTCCACGCACGGCCCAAAGTCGTCTGTATCGACCTGTCACAGCAGGAAAAAGATATGTTCCTTTCTCTAGCCGCATCGACAGCTGCCTTCATTTCCATACCAGGCTGAACACCTGTATCCAATCCCATGCGCCGCTGAAAAGACGACAAGGCTAGATTAGCCAGCAACATGAAACCCTGACCCCTCTTCAGGACATTTCCAATATCCGTACCGGACCACTTACCTTCATCATCCATATTTTTCAAGCGGCCCTCGTCCATCTCCACACAGACATGGTCTGGAGTCTCGATAACTATTGATTTCTCGACTTCGGCCAGGCTCTCGGCAGAAATATGAGCGGTTCCAAGTAGAACTATTTCTCTATCGCGGATCCTTATCATTGTCATGGTTTCCGAAATCTTCTCGGTACTAAACACCTTCATTGATTTCACATTCCCTCAAGGGCCGCCCAGGCTAAATCGTACTCCATCTTCCCCGTCCGCATTTTCAAGCGTTCATAAACGGCAATGGCTGCCGAAGTGTTGTTTACAGATTCATATATTGCACCCATATAATACCACAGTCTTTCGCGGAGTGATTCGTCAGTCTCCTTGTTCAGAGTGCTTATTGCATAATAGTCCGATTTTCTTTCGGCACAAAATCTTATAACCTCGTATTCTGTCTTTCCAATCTCAAGGGTTTGCAAAATTTGCTGGAAAAGCTCATCTGCCTCGTTTGTTTTCCCCAAACGAAATTTTGACATTGCAACCATCAACTGCAGGGTGTAGTCCTCAGGGTTTTGCTCCGCTGCCTTTGCAAACCACTTCTCGGACTCCGAATACTCGCCGGCCATCCACTCCAGTTTTCCAAGAGGCATGTAGGCCCAGAAGTATTCTGGACGCTGTTCAATCACTCTAAAATAGTAGTTTCTAGCCTTTGAAAAACGACGCTGCTCATCATGAAGTCCGGCAAGATAAACCAAGGCAAAAAAATTATCCGAATCCAGTCTCTCAACATTCTCTAAATCTGCCAAAGCGCCTTCGTAATCCAAAAAATATCGAAGCCGAATTCTGGCCCTGTCCAAATAATGCCATTGGACATCCGGTTCCAGTTCTATTACCTTATCCAAATCGAGTTCGGCATTTTTGTAGTTCCTTAGAGCCAAATTTATTCTGGATCTGTCCACACGAGCATAGACATATCCAGGATCCAGCTTCACCGCCTTGTCTAGCAGCGTCAAAGCTAAATCCAGTTGTCCAGATTTTGCCTTAATCCAAGCCATTGCGCTTAGCGCTTCGACATATTCGGGGTTAATTTCCAAGGCCCGCTGTAGATATGTCGCGGCTTCTTCCCAATTTGAATTTTCGATAGCCAATGTTCCGCGAAACGTCAATATCTCTACCTTACTATCGTCCAACTCAATCGCCACTTCAATAGCGAAATCTCTCATCTCAGTATTCCCCACGGCGTGTTCCAATAAAGCGAGATTGTACCATGCCATGGAATTCGATCGATTGTTCTCGATTAGCTTATTCAGCTGAATTCTGGACTCGTCATATTGTCCTGCATTGTAAAGGAGTACTGAATAAATCAAACGGGATTCGTCGTCAAGGATATCAATGCCTCTTGCCTCAAAATCAGAGATAAGTGTATCCAAATTATAGGTCCGCTCGGCTGCAGAAGTATCTCGTTCCATTGAAAAACACGAGTAGATGAAGAGCGTGAAGAGACTGGCTGAGAATGATGGGAGTATTGAAGAGAGACGAAACATAGAATCCCCTTGTTCGGAGCCAATGATAGCCGACCTGCGAATATACAAGCAAGCTTGCCGAATAAACTCATCGTTGTTAACATTGGAACCGATGAGTCGGCTACCTCTTGGGAGGATATATTTCCCCTTAGCCTATATATTGCTGGCAATTGGGTTTCTAACAATTCACTATACTAGGGAAAAGCATTTCAGTGCCCTGGTTGACGGAATTGAGATTAGGGGGAAATCCACTGTCGGTACTATATTTTCGTCACCCAAAATTAGAAAACTGACAGTGAATGCTGCCGGTTTGGAATTGTTGTTTAGTAAGTTGAATACAGCCGCCCTTACAACCGAAGACGAAATCCGTCATCGCTTAGTGATAAACGGATGGAGCAAGGATGAAAACTCCGTCAATATAATCCTCAGCGACGACGTAGGCATCAAAATCAGTTCGAACGCGTATGATAGAGCTCTTAATCTAAGTACTATAATCCCCGCAACAATTCCGCCGGTTAAATTTGCCGAATTCCCATTACAGCCTGCCAACAGTGCAGATGTAAAGTTTCTTCAGAACAATACCCTTGCAATTAAACTAGATGACATCGAATATGTGGTAACTCTTCCACCAAATTCTCTTTGGGATCCGAAGCTGCGGCGATTGATTGTAAACGCCGAAATAAATCCCACTCTCGAACTTCCCGATATTCAGTAAGAAGCCAGAATAAGTGCCATCGAGTGATTAAATCAGAACAGCTCTCCTTCGGGAACAATTCTGTAATACTGCCGCCAGCAGGTGAAGCGCCGATGCCCGCAGAAGGTGGAATACTCGCATAATTTCAGGTTCTTGGAACGATGAATTGACGGCTGTCATATTAATCAATGCGCTGCAAACAAGACAACTGCAATCTCAAATTTCGAGTATCGGATTTGTAGTCACGCTGGGGGCCGTTGGACGACACTCGAGTTTCATTATGGGAAGCAACCGTTAGGATAGGAAGAAGCATGTTCAGGCCTTGGAAACAGTCACAAGAAGTATTTCTACCGAATCAAAAGGTAACCAACCCAGTTTCTCATAAATGGATTTATCGCTTAGTTCACTATGCGAACTAAGATTCACATCTGAAGCGCGACTCGCTTCTTGAGCTTGATTAGACAAAATCCCCTCATACATAACTCCAACAAAGAAATCCTAAGGTAGATTAGCTCCAGGAAGCCGTGGACCTATCGCTAGACGACGATAAAAGTAATCCTGAGCTTAGAGGCAGATATTGAAAGAATGTCCCGGATTGACGAAGGTTTGTAGCTATTCAATACAAGATGACCAAGTGAACATAGAGTCGTCTATTTCTGCAACTCGATTACTACTAACCGAATCCGGGTTAAACCAAAGGAATAGACAGTTTCAGTTCGGTATATCCGAACGAAATCAAGTAAATAAACGATCAAGTTTTTGAACGCGGGACTGCGCGGATGTATCATGATGAGCAGCGAAAGATACCCTAAGTTCAGCCACAATGCAGAATGAGAAAGCATCCGGATACTTCACCGTATCCCGCAAAATTCAAATTTCTTAACTCGTGAGGGGAGCTGGACTAATGATGCCCACCGACTACTCTGCAGAGCAAGATTTCCGTCTTGGATTTGCGCAATTCCCTAGGGGCATTACGCAACCAGGATTCAAGGTCGACTAAGCTTCGTATTGCGGAATCCAATTCGGACTTTCGGTAATTGCGGACACCATCCATATAAGTGTTAAGAACCCTTTTCCCACGCCCCAGTCCCAATTCAGTGGCCACATTTTCTGGTGTCAGTCCCCCTGATAGCAATGATGCAAAATCACTCAAGCGGACTATAGAACCAATCAGCATCGAGAAAATTCTATCTCCAGCATTTGAATCCGAACAGTTGTTAAGGGCGTCCAGAACACCGTTCAAGTCTCTTCGGCAAAATCGCTCAAAGAGGCTAAAACCTGTTTCCTTCCTACTGTGTTCCAGAATTTCATCAACATCGGATTCCAGAATAGTTTTTTTGGAATCCATCGAGAATGCCAGCAGTTCACAAGCCTCACGAAGGAAGTCGCTGATACCTTCAGTTATATCAAGTAAAAGATCAATGGCTGCCTCTTCGGCCTTCAAACCCTTTTCATTCAGAAATCTCCTCACCCAACCTCTTTTATCTCGTTCAAACATTTCCCAAAAAACTTCTATTGCTTTTTTGGGCAACACATTCGCTAAGGTTCTGGGGTACCCCCGAGATCCGGGAATCTCATCGCAGGTGAATATAAGAATTACTTCCGGAGACGGGGTATCTATATACTGCTTGAAAGTGCGTACATCATTTTCTCCAAGAGCCTGAGCTTCTGCAACAATCACCAGGCGCCCCATGGAGAAAAGAGAACCGTTTAAGAGATCCGATACAATATCCGAGGCCTGACTATCATACGGGAAATACTCATAAATCTCCGGCGCTTCTCTGTTCCTATCATGAAGAGCCTGTTTAATAGACAGAATTCTATTACGTTTATGTCCAATTTCTGGTCCCGGGAAAAAGTATACAGGCAAAAGTGTCATCATCTAGAGCTGGATTAATATTAACGAATCAGAGTCACCAAAGGCTTCGGTGCACGTGCAGTGTAACAGATAAGCTGGATTTTTGCCCTGAAGAGGCATACATTTTTTCATTCTGTAAAACCGGATGACAGTTTCATCAACCATTATTGTTATCCATTCTCCATTTGAGTCTGATAGTTGGATATCGCAATATCTCTATCCGTAATTCCAGCGTCAGTCATGCTGTCATTCTCATTAACATGCAGGGTAAATATTCGATCCCTATCGACAACCGGATTGGGAAGATGATGAAGCCGTTGTTGTTTTCTTACAGTGGAAAGAGGAACACCGGTCGCAATACTGCTGAATAATAGTATCAACACCTGTTGATCTCGTCGGTTTCGCGCGGTGTTATGAGATTGATTGCTGCCGCAGGATATAAATTCTTCCAACTGCTTTATGTGGCAGTAGACACCTTTGACAGAGATACTGATATCATCGGTAATCTCTTCGGAAGTTAGAGAGTACTCATTGTTTCTGAAAAAAGACTTAATGATATTGAAGGCTTCTGCCTGTCTTCCAGTGGGTGCCTTCATTTCTTAATCTCAATTCTATATTTTTTTATTTTACCATGCAGGTTGCTGGGATATACTCCCATTGCTTGCGCGGTCTTTGCGATGTTGAACCTGTTTTCCTCTAAGCACCGCTCCACCATTCGCTTCTCGAATAGATTCTTCGCCTCACTAAGTTTCATCCCCTCATACTCTTGATACAACGAAGCCTTGGAAGGCTTCGATCTTGCTTCGCCAAGGTAAAAACGGGCCGTTTCCTCTGTCACCTCAGCCTCATCAACCAATATAGTAACCCTTTCAATAAAATTCTTCAGCTCACGGATGTTTCCTGGCCAAGAATACTCCATAAGCAACCTCATCGCTTCATCGGTAAATCTCAGTTTTGGAACATCATTTCCACTCCTCATTTTTTTATGGAAATAATCAATCAAAATGGGTAAATCGTCTTGTCTTTCCCTTAAGGAAGGCACGGAGAGGGGTATCACATTCAATCGAAAGTAGAGATCTTCCCGAAAATTCCCCCCTTCAATCTCACGGATGATATTCTTGTTAGTAGCGCTAATAATCCTAACATCAACATGCAGCTGCTCTTCTCCGCCGACTCTTTCGAAAGTCATTTCCTGAATTGTTCTAAGCATTTTCGCCTGTGCTTCAAGAGTCATATCCGCAACTTCATCAAGAAAAAGAGTACCACCGTCAGCAAGCTCAAATTTCCCTCGCCGCCTAGCAACCGCATTTGTGAATGCACCCTTCTCATGCCCAAAGAGTTCACTTTCTATGAGATTTTCGGGAATTGCTGCGCAATTAACCTCGACAAACGAACGAGATGATCGATTGCTTTTCGAGTGAATCATCCGCGCAACCAATTCTTTTCCCGTTCCATTCTCGCCAAGTATCATTACTCTCGAATCTGAGGGAGCGCTCTGCGCGATAATCTCACGAATTTTCTGCATCTTCTCGGTATTGCCAATCATCTCATCTTCGAGAAATTGATTCTTGCGCAGAGTCGCGTTTTCCCGTTTAAGGAGTTCCAGCTGAATGCTATGTCGGGCAAGTGTAACCACCCGTCCTAAATCCAAGGGTTTTTCGAGATAGTCGTAAGCTCCAAGCTTAATCGCCTTTACCGCTGTTTCCACTGTGGCATGTCCGGATATTATTATCACCTCTACTTCAGGCCGGGTGGACTTGATTTCCATAAGAACATCGATTCCCCCCTTGCCAGGAAGCCAGACATCAAGGAATACGATGTCAATTGGATGCCTTTGAAGCAATTTCAAGCCCTCTATTCCATCACTTGCTACATATACTTGGTAACCTTCGTCCCTCAAGATATCTTCAAGCACGTTCTGAATAGCACTCTCGTCGTCTATAATGAGTATGCTGCTCATAATTCCTCCCTTGCCGGCAGTGCTACATAGAATGCTGTGCCCTTGCCAATCTCAGATTCAAACCAGATTTGACCATGATGATCGTTGACAATTCTTTGCGCCACAGCCAAACCCAACCCGATGCTCCGCTCACGGGTAGAATTATAAGGTTGAAATATCGATTTTGCCCGCTCAAGGAGAATTCCTTCGCCATTGTCCAACACAACGAGATGGATAAAGGGAACGGTTTCGCTATGAATCATATCCAGCTTAATCGTAATCTCCGTGGAATTTGCTTCCAATGCGTTCATTATTAAATTTGATATCACTCTCCCAATTTGTCGTGCATCGGCCATTATTATCGGCAATATCACCTCCCTGGGTACTAGCAACCACTCTATCTCTGGATGTATGGCTCTAAATTTCTCGAAGATGTCGGTTGTCAGGTGCTCAATATCCAATCTCGAACGTTTGAGTGGACCGCCTCCAGCAAAATCTCTGAGATCTTGTAACAACTTATCCAGGTTATTAACCTCACGGAGTATAAGTCGAGAGGCTTTTTGCACAAGGCCTATGTCCAGTAATCCATCTTTAGCCTTTCCCAAAATTCGTTGGGCAGAAAGTTTAATGGGCGTTAGGGGATTTCTTAGTTCATGAGCCAGGCGTTGAGAAATAACCTGCCAGGCCGCAAGTCGTTCGCTATGAACAATCTTAGCTCGATTCTCTGAAAGTCCGTTAATCATCTGATTAAAGGGCTTTGTCAGGAAATCAAGTTCCTTTCCCTCTGAATCGGGAATTTTGAAACTGTAATTCCCTTCAGAGATTTTTTTTGTTGCTTCGCCAAGAACAGTTAAGGAACTCACGAGCATATCGTTTAGTGCAATGCCGGCAAATATGGCAATTAGAATCAACGGGCCTGTTATGAGAAGTACAAAAAACCCTAATAAACTCTTGATAGTTCCCCGAATTCCATCGCGACGTTGCCATCCATCATGAGCCGTGATTATCCGACTTACATTTGTTTCGAAATCTCTAGCCAGTGCTGAGGTGAGAATTATTCTGCGATTATCCCTGAAGCTTTGCCAAGAAAGGACAGTTTGACCATCCACGTTTCGCACAGGCAGAGCCCCTTCCTCGTTGTACTTCCCAAAATCTCCCGGAGGGAAGAATAGTTCAAAATTCCCCATCATACGCCCCCTCCCACCTCCTGTAATCTGAATGGCGTCTAAGTAAGGCGCCACATCCCGAAGCTCACGCCAGACTTGGCCGGCATCACGGCTTACATCATTTAAAAGGAGGCTCAGGTAATCGCTTTCGACTAGATTCTCAAGACGGCTAAAAGCATCTTTTTGGTATTCTGACGATAGATGCTCGCCGGCTTCCAGCGCCAAACCGTTTTCCGGAGCGAGCCACAAATCAATTGAGGCATTAAGAAGAAAGATGGGAAATAACCCCGCTAGAAGAATTGCGCTGAACATAACCAAGGCGAAAAGTCCTGTCAGCTTAAGCTTCAATCTATAACCCGGAACACCATGTCTCTTCCGTCGGAAAAACTTGGCCCAAATAATTGCGGAAATGCTTAGGAGTATCGGGGAGATGAGAGTCGATGAAATTAAAATCGCTGTAGAGTCCCCAAGTGCCGCACCTCTGATAACCGTGTTAAACACCTGAGCCGCCCAGAAAAGAATCAAAATAGTGACGGCAGTATAAACTACGATGATAAGACTTACATACCGGGAAGTGGTAGGAGAGGGATTACTTCTCATATGCAAATAATTCCCAAATCAATCTTAGGTTGAGAAATCTCGGCAAGCTACTCTTCCTTGAATTTATTCTCGAACAAACGGGAAATCTCTATAACAGCGTCATCTTCATCAGGTCCTTCAGCACTTAGCGCCAATTTGGTTTGATAGGTGGCCCCCAGAGTTAGTAAATTCATGATTGATTTCGCGTTAATTTTGACATCATCCTTCTCAATCCAAATTGAACTTTCGAATGCTTGAGCGGTTTGTACAATTAACGACGCGGGTCTAGCATGAATGCCCGCCCTATTTAGTATTGTCACAGTACGCGTAGTCATTGCTAACCCCACTTGACTGCGGTGTCTTGAAACCACTGATTCTTTGCATTCTTATTCTCCATCCACCGATTCAAACTCTTGTTGAAATCCTTTGCCATATTCACACCTTGTGATTTCAATCTGTGATTCAGTACTGCGGCTTCTATTATAATGGGGATGTTGCGACCAGGTTTCACCGGTAGTGTGATTAGGGGAATATCCACACCTAACAGGTTTATTGCTGCATCTGATGTTCCAAGACGATCGTATTTCTTATTCTTATTCCAAGCTTCGAGTTGGAATACCATTTCCACGGTTTGCCGATCTCTTATTGAATTAAGTCCGTACAACTTGACCGCGTCGATAATCCCCAACCCTCTAATTTCCATGTGATGCACCATCACCTTGGAAGCACAATAACCCCAGAGTGTATTGCCATTTAAGCACTTCAAGAGTACCGCATCGTCGGCAATCAGACTATGCCCCCTATCCAGGAGTTCCAACGCAGTTTCACTTTTCCCGATTCCGCTCTCGCCCTGAATCAACACACCCGTTCCTTCCACTTCAACAAATACCGCGTGAATCGTCCGCGTAGGAGCGAACACATAGTCGAGTGTCCGTATCAACCTTATCGAGAGCAATGAGGACGCTAAGGGGGTTACTAAAATCGGAATCCCCGCTTCCTCTGCGGCTTTTTTGAAATACTCCTGAGGTTCGAGATTGTAACTAAAAATGAAGCAAGGAATATCATACTTGAACAGCTTGGCAAGCTGGGGGGCAAGCACCTTTTCGCCCATACATTCAATGTAGGCGAATTCACCTCTTCCAACAATCTGAATTCGCTCCCCGACAAATTTTTCGAAAAAGCCGGTTAGAGCCATACCAGGACGATTAGTATCGGTGGAATAAATCTCTCTTGATAAGCCTCTGCGTCCACATATACAGCGCAAATTAAGTGTATTTGGCGGCTTAGGCTCCAAGCTAAGCAAATCCAGAACTGTGAACCTATCCATCATCCTTTATTATAGCACGGCGGAATAAAAAATATGGGTGGATTCTTCTAATGTTCTTGTATCTTATCTTTCTCTTTTGTTGCCTTGACTTCAATTTTGTCGAACAGAGAATCAAGAGCCTTGAAAAGGTCTCTATCTGCAACTCTGATATGCCCCATAGCTCCCCAACGGAAGTGGAAATTTGCCTCGGTTCTGAATTCACCGTTTTTTTCTCTATTCAGAGTTAGGTGTAAATCCGCCATATGGGACTCGACATGATTCAGACGTTTTAGTTTCTTGTCAATGTATTCTCTGGTGCTTCCGCCCGGACTATAGCCGTGGGTTCCCTTGATTTCCAAGTTCATCGCATCCTCCTGTTGCTAATTAGGAATTATTGTCGGTGAGATGAGGGTAGATCAAGTTCATTTCGGTATTTGGCAACAGTTCTTCGCGCCAGGTTTATACCCTTACCTGCAAGCAATTCGCTAAGTGCCTGATCAGAGATGCGTTCATTTGCATCAAGTCCCGCCATCACTTCTTTTATAGCCTCTTTTGCCGCCACCTTGGAAATCCTCGATTTTGCATCTCCAGATCCCGAGATGGAATTTGTGAAGAAAAATTTCAGTCGAAACAATCCCCAATCGGTTTGTGCATATTTATTCGTTGTAATTCTGGAAACGGTTGTCTCGTGAACCCCTATTGTATCGGCAACTTCCTTGAGTGTAAGCGGTCTCAAGAATCTCGGACCGCCGGAGAAAAAATCTCTTTGAAATTCTACAATGGACCGCGCGGTTTTCAGCAATGTGTTGTCCCGCTGCGCAAGACTGTTGATGAAGTACCGGGCTTCTCTGGAATGATCGCTAACAAAGCGTCTGGCATCTCTATTGATACCAGATTCTTCACCTATCTTTTCAAAATCTGGATTGATTCGTAGAACCGGAAGTATCTCATCATTGAGAATCAGTGTCAGTTCGCCCTCCTCCTTCCGGATAATCAGGTCCGGGACAATATATTGCGGTGTATCGACCGAGTACAGCCGGCCCGGGAATGGTGAAAGCGTTCGAACGTACGCTTCGCAAAGTTTCCAGTCGTCCAGAGATATCCGTAACTTCGCTCGCACATCTTCGGGACGCCTTTTCTTCAATAGACCGAGCCCCTCTCTTACAAAGCGCTCGAAATTTGGTGGACTGTCTCCCTTGATTTCAGCCTGAACCAAAAGAGACTCTTGCCAATCCCTGCATGCGCACCCCACGGGTTCCATGGATCTAACTAGCCTAAGGGCCGATTCCAGTAACTCTGGGTTATCACTGGTGAGTAGCATATCGGGTGGTTCATTATGAAAGCCATCCCCATTGAGATTCCATATAATATTTTCTGTTAAATCCGCAAGTTCCGGCAGAGTATTCATAAGATGCAACTGGTCTATCAAAATTTCGTGCAATGTTTTTTCACGGGTAACAGCCCCTTCAAGAAATAATCGCTTACTGTCGGAGTCGCCAGGAGACACAGGCTGATAGCCTGGATCGGAAATATCACTAAAGAAATCCTGTTCGACTACACTATTTTCCCTATTCACATTCTCGTTCCGGTCGGGACTGTCTACCTCACCTGCTTCTCGAATGATTTCCAACGCCGGATTTTTCTCCACTTCTTCTCGAATTGTCTCCTGTAATTCAGTCAACGGCATCGCCATCAAACTAATCGATTGAATCAGTTTTTGAGTTATTGTTTGCTTCTGCGTAAGTTTCTGGCTGGCAGTTAGCTGTTGTCTTTGTTCGGGCAAACCAACTCCCCCATTCCCATGCTCTATTAATCGACTTTTTGAGTCAAGAAAACTTATTATAGGCTCTTACAGGGAGAAATCTCTACCTAAATAAATCTCCCTTGCCCGTTCGTCTTCCAATAATTCCCTGGCAGTTCCGCCAGTGAGTATTTCGCCGTGATTGATTATGTAGGCATGTCCGGTAATTGAAAGTGTATCGCGCACATTGTGATCGGTTATCAGTACTCCTATCTGACGATCAGCCAATCTACTGATGATGTCTCTAAGATCGCCGACAGCAATTGGATCGATCCCGCTAAAAGGCTCGTCGAGCAACAGAAACTTTGGATCGGTGGCTAGTGCCCGACAAACTTCGGTTCGTCTTCGTTCGCCACCAGATAAGGTATCTGCCTTCTGGTTTGCCAATTCACTTATGCCAAGATCTTCCATGAGTTTATTCAGAATCAACTCGCGCTTCGTTTTATCCAACTCCCTCCTTACTTCCAGAACCGCCCGGATGTTTTCGGCTACGCTTAGTTTACGAAAAACTGAAGGTTCCTGAGGCAGATAATTGATGCCAAGCCGAGCGCGTTGATACATCGGCTCGTTGGTGATGTCCCTTTCATCGAGCCATATCTTGCCCGAAGTCACCTTTACAAAACCGGCAATCATATAGAAGGTGGTAGTTTTTCCTGCCCCATTTGGTCCAAGAAGTCCTACAACCTCGCCCTGTTTCATGCTAAATGAGACATCGGATACTGCCAGCTTCGTACGGTATAGTTTGCGCAAACCTTCAGCGTGAAGCACAGAAACCCGATTTACCCAAGAGGCTGACTTTACACTATTCTTTTCCATCTTCGGTTGTAATCAGAGTTCCTTCAACCGCCCCTTCCAGCTCAATCTCATCAGTATCTAGATTTATTCGTATTCGATCGGCGCGGTAAAAATCGTCGCCTCGCCATATCGCCGGGTGTCCCGAAATCTCTAACATGTTTTCGTTGATCCAAAGCGTTGCGAATTCACCTCGGCATATTGTATCATCTTTGATGAGTCTAACTAGGATTTGCATGATGATTAAATCTTCTTTCTGTTGAAAGTCCAAAGACTCACAGTGGACAATAACATTGTTCTTTTCGTCGATTAGTATAACCCTTTCTCGAAAGCCGACAACTCCGGTTACTCGGTTGTACTCTAGATGCTCCGAATTTACTTTGATCTTTTTCTCGTTGTTGATGAAGGCTATTTTGTCGCTACCGCTTATGTATTCATGGTCCTTCCCACTAAGCTCCAACTGGCGGGCATTGATACTCATTGTATCAGACTCTGCATGGGCGTTCCCACTGAGAACCGTGCGTGATTCATCCTCCTTATCCACCTTTCTGAGTTCATTGGCTGAGAATCGCCAGCTTTCGGCTTCAAGGCCCAATATCGCAGGACCCAGAAAAATCCAAATCCAGAATATGTGAACAGGGAATTTCGTTTTTAGATTCTGAATTTTCATTAGCAGCATACCTAATCCAAAATTCATAGGAATTATTGGTTATTATCAGTTTCGAACGTGCCTTTGGCTCCCAGCTTAAACTCATAAACTTTGCGAGCAACATCTGCAACAAATCCTTCGCCACTGATTTCAACCTCATTTCTGAATTCGATACTCACCACACCCTCTCCGCTTAGAAGTCGTTCTCTGTTTTCCCAAGTCAGTTTCTCGGCTTCAAGGCTGGTTTCATCAATGGAATTGCGCACATAAATATCTCCATGCGCCACCGCATCGTTATTCCCATCCAACTCAATTTTTTTTGCCCTGCCTTCCATAAGAATCTTCCCATCCGAATCATACTCCGTTAATTCAGCTTCAAAGAAAATGGTTTTATCTTCCTCCTGAAAAGCCTCAACCTTGCTCGCTATGATTTCTACCCTGCCCAGTGATGACACGGTGATCTGCTCGAAATTTTCCGCAACATAGTATGGAATCTCATCTAATGGCCTCAATGTGGACGATTCACTGTCGCAGGAAACAATAAGTAAAAGGGAAAGGCTAACGAATATTAGACTTTGACGCAACATCAGTTTATTATCAAAGGCTCCTGTAATCTCAGTCAAGCAGAATAAAAATCGAACGATAAGGATTAAACGATGGCTTACATAATAAGTGGTATCCAGCAAATTGGGGTTGGTATTCCAAACCTGGAGGCGGCCTGGCTCTGGTATCGATGCAGGTTTGGGCTGGACATTCCCATCTTCCGAGAGGCCGCCGAAGCACCTTTTATGATCGCCTATACTGCTAATGAGATTCAATCTCGCGATGCCTTGCTGGCCATAAATTTGCGAGGCGGGGGCGGACTTGAAATCTGGCAGTACACTAGCAGGCCGACAACTTTTCCTAAGAAGCTCCCAATACTTGGAGATTTGGGCATATTCGCGGCCCGGATAAAAACGAGCAATCTTGTCGCCGCTCATCGTTTCCTGGTGGATTCTGGAGTAACGGTTCTTGGTAGTCCGGAGATTGCTCCAGATGGCCGCACAACGTTTTTTGTACGTGACTCCTGGGGAAATCTCTTTCAGATTGTGCATTCGGATTCCTGGTTTAAAAGCAAAGGTCATCCAACCGGGGGGGTGGCGGGAGCGCTTATCGGTGTAAGCGACATAGATGCAGCATTTCCATTGTACAGAGACCTGCTAGGTTACGATAGAATTGAATTTGATGAAATTGGTGTCTTTCCTGATTGGAGTCCCCTTAACGGGGGCGGTGGTGAATTCCGCCGGGTTTTGCTTAGTTCCCACAAAAAACAAGCTGGCCCATTTGGTGCGCTTCTTGGTTCCAGTAGCATTGAGCTAGTTCAGTCTTTGAAGCGAAAACCGAAGAAAATTTTTGCAGATCGCCTCTGGGGCGATGCGGGTTTCATTCATCTCTGTTTCGACATCCAGGGTATGGATGCCTTGGGCACCGAGCTGAATTCTAAGGGTTTTGATTTCACCGTGGACTCATGCACGTCGTTTGATATGGGCGATGCGGCAGGCCGATTTACGTATATCGAGGATCCTGACGGCACTTTAATAGAATTCGTGGAAACATATCGAATTCCCATCGTTAAAAAGCTGGGCTGGTTTGTAAACCTCACTACGCGTCGGAGAGGGGCAGGGCTCCCAGCGTATATGATTAAGGCCCTGGCCCTAAATCGGGTTAGAAGCAACTGCGACTCGCTCTAGTACTGATTTCGAAATTTCAACGTCGAAGTTGAGAAAATTTTTCTCCGAACGTCCATCGCTTTGGCGTGAAGATGACGTTTGGCGGTGGGGCGGGATTTCCTGATTGATGACTCTTTTAAGCTATTATAGCCTGCCGGGCGAATATCAGGATATCCCAGCACCTCATCTTGCTCCACGATAATTCCTGCCATTCCATCTACCACATCCCTGGCCTACTGGTTCCGATAGATTGTGGCAATTTTGGCTAACTCAGCTTTCCCGAGGGACCGTATTTTGAGACTATCACGCATATTTCTGAAGACTTCGATGGTTTTTTCGACGTCTCCCGGCGTGTGATCAGAGGTGGGTATCATACGGAACATCATAAGACCAGGAGGGATTACGGGCCACATTATGCCTGTGCAGAATACACCATTTTTACGAAGATAGCTGAGCATTTCCATGGCAACGGATTCAACTCGCTCGCCTATTGGCACAAAAATCGAGCAAATTGGTGAATCTCCAGTTCCGATATGATAGCCAAGTTTGCGCAGTCCAACTTTCAATTCGTCCGATCTCTGCCACATTGCTTTGCGGCGGTCGTTTCCTTCGATTACTTTCCGGAGCGCCACTTTGAGAGACAGCACATAGGACATTGGCAAGGCTTTGGCGAAAACCTGGGTGCGTGCATTGTAGGCTATGTAATCACGAACCAGGCTGGTTGTGGCAGAGTAGCCGCCGATGGATGCAAATGCCTTGGCGAAGGTGCCAAAGTATATGTCTATACTCTCCTGGACACCTAGGTGGCAGGCAGTCCCCCGGCCTTTTTCGCCAAGCACGCCAACACCATGGGCATCGTCTATGAAAATTCGAGCATCGTAACGTCGGGCGAGATTCGTAATACCGGTTAAATCAGCTAGATCGCCTGTCATGCCGTATACCCCTTCGGTGAGTATCATCAAACCACCCTTGCGGGTTTTGTTCACATCTTTCAAAACGGATTCCAGATTATCCATGTTGTTGTGACGAAAAAACCTGACAGGAGTTCTGCCGGAATTTTTACTTTTGGAGGAAAGAGCAGCGTCCACTATGCAGGCATGAGCAAGTTTATCCACAATCAACGTATCGCCGGGTCCGGTGAGCGCCGTGATTGTTCCAAGCACCCCCATGTAGCCGTAATTGAAAAGAAAGGAATCCTCTTTCTGAGCATGTTCGGCCAGTAATTTTTCTAAGTTTATGTGTTCGGAAGTGGATCCACTCATCATTCGCGAGCCCATAGGAGAGCTGACAGACCAGTTTTCTGTGGCTGCCATGGCCGCAGCCTTGATATCCGGATCGTTAGCCAGGCCTATATAATTGTTTATGGACCACATTATGGTATCCTGACCTTGAAATTTCATATGAGGACCCGGAATGTCGTCGATTACGGGTAGAGTAAAGAACCGATCCCTGGCTCTTCGCAATTGTCCGAAATAGCCTCCATCTGTGCTGCATTTATCAAAAATATCTGACATTCTCTCTCCTATTCTCATCTAGACAAAAAGCGAGGTGACGGCATCTTTTATGTCCCGGGCATCTGAATTTGGGGGCAGAATAACAGATGGCTCAAGTTTGTACAGTGGGTGGTTTTGTTTTAGCCGGTCAATACCGCCGCCGGTGATATTTAAGGCTATAGTCTGACTTTCTGTTACGATTCCGCGTTGAACGGCTTGGATAAGGCTTGATACAGCGACGGCGGCTGCGGGCGAAATGCTTACACCTTCCAACCGTTGAAACCGAGACGCGGCTTGACCGGCCTCGTCGTTCGATACTCCCAATATGGTGCCCGCGGTAGTTCTCACCGCATCATAAAGTCCACCGGCAATGGCCCAAGGCGGGTTTCGATTCGTGAGCACCTTGGCCGTCACCTGGCTAATCTGACGGCGAGCCGTATCATCATCGACGACTATGAACACACGACTATCGGCAGCCAGGCTCTCAACCATTGGAATGAAGGGAGCATTTTGGCTCAGTATTAGTCGCATATTGTTTGGACCCCACCTCCCATCGGACTCAAGTCTCATAGCGGCTTCCCATGCAGCGATAGCACCGGTGCCGGAACCAACGGCCTGGAAATACACATCCGGGATGTTGCCAATTTCAGCCGCGGCGCTAAGAAGGGTTGTTCCCATTCCATCGCGTCGCGCGATATTCTTCGCACCACCTTCCGGGATAAATCTCTTCGACGCAGCGATAGCCGCGGTACTCATCAGTATGGAATCATAATAGTCTCCACCTGGAGCCACACAGATGAGTTTTACACATGATGCCACCGGGGTGTCAAACCACAACGCATCCAGATTATCGTGTGGTACGAACAGCAACAATGAAATGTCATTATCTGAACAAACCTTGACAAAGGCACGGGCCGTATTGCCAGCCGAGGCCACAACCAGACTTCCATCAAAATTTTCCGGAAGTCTAGCACATACACTGTAGGCCTCACACTCCTTAAAGGTGCCAGTACTCATAGCAGCCCCTTTTTCCGGCCACCAGCCATTGAAAATTATATAGAGTTTTTTAAGGCCCAAATCATTCGCCAGGCCCTCACTTCTGTAACAGATAGGAACTGAAGGATTTTTGAGCATTCTTCGGATGGGCAGCCAATCGGCAAAGCGGTATAGTCCCTCAAGTTCGTTTCTGAGTCTAATCTCCTTCCTCTCATAGATCGCCCGAATTAGGGATGGCTCCTTCTCCGACATATCCAGAGTCCACCCTCCAACATCCTTCCCGATACGCCCACTCCCCACCGAGACTAGCCGATACTCCGTAGGAACAAACTTCAGACTCCAACCCCCAATCGATCCAGATGACTAATCACCTTCGTCAAATGGTTATTTGCCTCAGCGGCTTCTTCAATAACATAGTCTGCCCTACTATCGGATTCTTCAGGAGCTCCCACCCAAATAGTGTGAACCTCCACCGGGGAAACCGAAGTTCGAAAGGTTTCCCTCTCGTCGTAACTCAAATCAGACACTGTTGCGATAACTATGATACCCGCATCCACCAATATGTTGGCTAATTCCGCAAGGCGACGAATCATCTCTTCCCTGTCCTCCGGATATAGATTATGTCGCTTAATCCGCATATCGGAATCCAGCCCGGCAAGCACATTGCGTACACCAAGATAGTAAACCTTCTTACCTAAATCAAAAAAACTCTTCTCCAGCGCCTTGGCAAATTCGGACTTGCGTGGATCTTCGGGTCCACTCACCATCAACAGCGACGGACCATGTCCATAAATTTCCCTCCTGCGCTCTCGTGTAATGCTTCCTATATCCCATCTCAAGTTCCGGTCTATCACCTTGTCTCGATACTTAGCCTGATTGTCCCGAATTACCTCCCTGATAATCCCACCACCAGCAATTTCATATCCATCGACTATTACAAAGCGGCTTGTAATAGGGAAATCATCTACAATATCAAAGGCAACTGGACGCTGGGTAGTTAAAACACAATCAGCGACATCGTGTCTCTCAATCATCTTTTTCATTCCATCAGAATGCAGACTTGATGCGTCGATAACTTTCAAGGTGTCAAACAGTTTAACTCTAACCTTCTCAGTACCATTTTTAAGTACGTACTCCTTATCCCTTTCAAATGGTTCGCGGCCCAGCCAAAACAAATTGACCCTCATAACATTGCCGGTTTGTGGTTGTTTTTCATTGGTGCGAACGGCTAGTTGACCCCTTCTAACATAAATCTGCTCGGTTACAGTGAATCCAACGGCCATTCCCGCCTTCACTTTCGCGGGTTTGTTCTCACCAAAATGCTCAATGCTAGATACCTTGCTCTTCTTAGCCGATGGATAAAAAACTAGCTCATCCCCTTCTGCAAGGCTGCCAGTCGATACTGTGCCGGAAATGATTCTCCGCTTATCACTCATCGCAGTGAATTTGAATACATCCTGAACAAACATGCGGAAGGGCAAGTTGTCTGGTGGGTTTTCTTCCTTGAACTTATCGATAAGTGTTAGAACCGTACCACCCTTCCACCAAGACATTCTTCCACTGGGGGACGTGATATTGTCTCCTTCTATCCCCGACACCGGAATAAAGGGTACATTGTACACATTGATGTTTCTCAGAAATCTGGAATATTTCCGGACCACTGATTTGAACACTCTTTTCTCGTAACCAACCAAATCCATCTTGTTAACCAGCACGCACATCTGTCTGACACCGAGCATTGAGAGCAAGTAGCCATGGCGACGTGAGTTCTCCTGCACTCCCTCGTGTGCATCTATACATAGAAATGCGGCATCTGCCCGCGCAGCGCCGGTAACCATATTTTTCAAAAACTCGATATGACCAGGTGCATCAATAATTATGTAATGCCTTTTCTTTGATTTGAAAAAAATCCTGGCCGAATCTATAGTAATTCCCTGGCTCTGTTCATCCTTCAGGGCATCTAGGAGGAAGGCATATTCGAAGGGCTTGGAATTACGGGCGCAACTGGCTTTTACTTGCTCGAGCTTCCCATTCGGAAGACTGCCGGTATCAGCCATTAAGCGTCCAATCACCGTACTCTTCCCATGATCCACATGCCCAGTTATCACGACGTTCATATTGCTATGCATTTATTACATATACCCCTCTCGACGCAGAGTCTCCAAACCTCCACCATCATCCTTATCCTGTGCGCGTCCGGAACGTTCTGCAATATGTGCAAACTTACCGGACTTCAGCTCTTCAATGATTTCAGGAATACTTCTCGCAGTGGATTTAACAGGATGGGTACAAGGGCCACAACCCAGCGAGCGATACCGTTTTCCCTCACCCTGGTCGTAATAAAGCGACACTGTCGGAATTTTTTCACGATCGATATATTCCCAAATATTTGTTTCAGTCCAGTCGAGGAGTGGATGGATTCGAACGTGAGTACCAGGCGCAAAATCTGTTTTGAATTGATTCCAGAATTCCGGAGGCTGGTCGCCCACATCCCAGGTATTTTCCTTATCCCGTGGTGAGAAATAGCGTTCCTTTGAACGAGAGCCCTCCTCATCGGAGCGTACGCCAACTATCATTCCGGTATATGCCTCGGTATCCTTATCCAATTGATATTCATCCGCCTCGTGATTGAATCTGTAACGCGGCCAGGTGCCATTGAGCGTATGCTTCAGTGCCTCCGACTTAAGAAGCCTACAACAATTAATTCGATCGATGTTTCCATCGGGAAAGGTTTGCTTTGCCTCCAGGGCGGCTTTATTCTCCCCATAAACCATCGGGAGTTTCCACTTCCTAGTAAGACTATCCCTATACTCAATCATCTCGGGAATTTTGAAGTGTGTATCTATATGCACCAACGGAAAAGGAACATGACCAAAAAATGCCTTTCGTGTCAGCCATAGAAGTACTGTTGAGTCCTTCCCAATCGACCACAGCATTCCTAAATTCCTGAAATTGGCATATGCCTCACGCAAAATATGGATACTGATGTTCTCTAACTTTGTAATCTGATCCATGTAAGTTTATTCCATGTGTAAATCAATTCTGTATCAACTAAAACCGTGTGTAGCATCTCTCTAGCCGTATAAGTCTACCCTACCAGAGTTCCTGATGGAAGTACGAATCCAAAACCGAGAAATTCACTTCCGATGCAAAATCCACTGTGGGCTGAATGTCCATTTTGTCCACCGACAATTATTCAACTCCCCAAAAACTCTGCTATGCAAAGACGATTAACCTCTTGACTTTGCAGGCCCGCAGTACAGAGGCGTATTCTTTTTTCAACCCTGTCAAAGATTGCTATTTTGAATTTACCTTTCGGGCGATTAGTCTGAACAACGCTGGAATATAGCGATGGAAAAAAATCATCAACACTTCGATGCCTCCCATCACCTTAACCCGTCGTCCTCTCAAAATGGCCCTCCAATACTTGGCTGCACAGCGACGGGGGTCCATACCCTTCTTCAAAGCAGGATCCTGGATTCCATAGCTGGTTCCATCCCCTTTAAGCGCCCTAAGCGCAATTTCAGTTCTAATACGCCCCAAAATCGCTAGCGTGACACGAATCCCCAAAGCGCCGTATTCTAAATCGAGACTCTCGAAATATCCATGAAGTGCATGCTTACTCGCCGCATAAGAAGACCTCAAGGGGAAACCAAATACGCCAGTCAAACTACTGGTAACCGCAATTTTCCCACCTCCATTTTCAACCATAGAAGGTAAAACGACTCGCGTCATTCCAACCGCCCCAAGGAAGTTCAGATTCATTATTTTTGAAGTCACAGCCAATTCTGTATCAACAGCGAAAGACCGTTGCGAAACCCCCGCATTCAAAATCAATATCTGAGGCGGCCCATTTAACTGAAGCAATTTTTTCGCAACTTCCTCCGCCGCATTGTAGTCGGAAAGGTCAACAGCCTCAAAATGAACTGCCAGCGCACCTCGGGTCGCACACAAAGCCACGGCTTTCTTCAAAAGTTCCGCCCGTGAAGAGAAAAGAAACAGCTTTGCCTCGGCCCGCGCGGCTAAAAGAGCCATCTCCAAACCAATTCCAGACGAAGCCCCTGTAATCCATACCGACCTGCCACGAAGTGCCACATAATTCATATGAAATCCTTATGTCAACTGGTCTAAATTATTCTACTAATTTAGATTCTCCTAACTACCTGCCAACCTAACTTCGAATTGAATAATTGCTCGCTGTGGTTCACCGACAAGTACACTCGCGACTAATCTGACACTCAATTTCCAGCCACTTACTTATGACAATCGAAATCCACACATGCACTACACCCTGAAAAGCCATCGGGCTTAGATACATTCTCATCAGCCAACACCTTCGAAATAGTCGGAACCGGCTTACCCACAATGCGACACAGAAAGAAGCCAAGAAGGAATCCCAACAGCAGGGCTCCGAAACCCACTAAGAATAAAAGCTCATCTCCAGTCCCGGGAAAAAACGCAGCGGCCATCCCATAAGCCATCGGAAACAACATCAAAGGCAACAAAAAGATAAGCATCGTCTGTAACACCGTTTTCCCAGTCGGCAAAAAAATCTCAACAAGGTTCCCCTTTTTCAATTCCAGAGCCTTAGTGTTTGCCACTAGAAAATTCCGCCTCTTAACTCTCCAAAAAGTTGTATTTTCTCTAATTCGTCTCACATCTGATACCAGTATCTTCTCACCTACACGCTCAACTACCACAGCTTTCGTCATCCATTTCCCCTTCAAGGTTAATAGTAATTGACGATTGTTACCGCCTCAAGCACTCTTACACATCTCAATTCTTCAAAAGAAAACTTCATCTCGCATCCTCAAAGTCCATCATCCCTATCTTCCGCTAACCAATCTTCCATCATATTGACATAGCACCTTGCAATCGATATTTTCAAACACCTATCTCGCCTGGATGGTGAAATTGGTAGACACGCTAGTTTCAGGGACTAGTGATCGCAAGGTCGTGGAGGTTCGAGTCCTCTTCCAGGCAATCCCTTCGGGGCAAGCCATTAGAGAGCACTCAGCAGACGGATGCTCTTCTTTGTTTGGGCTGTTTTAGCTGCTGAAGCCAGTATTGACGTTTTTTAGTTTCCGGGGGGTTAACTATTGGGTATTGAATGAGGGGAGCTTTCTACTTTCGGGAAATCTTTGGATAACCTCTGGCGCAGTTCGGATCATCCATAACTCAGACTGGAAGACTGAAATCCGAACCGCATAAGAACCTGCTCAGTAAGTCTCATAATACTCATCATGAAGTGCAGTTCCCAGTATCGGTTATTCTGTCCGCTCGTCGCCCATTCCAAGTTCAGCAGTTTCGAGGACCACTCGAGTCAGTTTAGTCTCCGGGCCAAGCGGTGTAGCTGCTCAAGTTCAAGGCGGTGAAACGACAGAAAGTCATCAGGATCCATGGAACGGGTTGTAAGTCCGAAAGGCACCTCGTCCAGGCTCAGATGATATTTCGCACTAGTTGGATAAGACCGGCATTCGATCACGGAAGCCGGCCCGAGAAAATCCATCAGTCGGCCGGCACCCTCGGGATCCCGGCTCCAATCACGGCACAAACGAACATAGAGGGCCGGGTGAAAATTAGCCATTACTCCGCTGTATCCTGCCGCGCCGTCTCGGAGAGAAACCAGCAAGGTTGCCGCATTCGCATTGAAAAGTTTTAGCCCGGTGCCTCTCAGAACATCGAGCTTTGCGCGAATCTGCAACGCGTTACAACAGGTATCCTTCAGAAAACCGAATCGACCGAGTGCGGCACAGCGGATAAGGAGTTCCGGGCTCAAGAGCCTCTTATAGGGATAAGGACATTCGTAGAATCCCAAGAGCATATCCTCCGGCAGGTGGTCAATGAGTCGCCTGAGGTTCTCAAACCAAACATTGTCGCTTTCGTCGGTTGCAGCCAATCGGTTTGTGACGAGGACAACAGCCTTTGGTCCCAAGGAGGCCATTGCCTTGAGTTCGTCGGCTTGGGAGGCTGGATTATCGCTAACATGTCCCGAAAGGATTACAGGCAACTTGCCATCAGCAGCTCTCATGGTTTCCTGAGCAAGGTACTCTCGTTCGTTCCGATTGAGATAGAACATTTCGCTGGATTGGCAAACGCCGAAAATCCCGGCCACACCGGCGTCGTAATAGAAATTCACCAATGAGTTCAATGCCTGGACATCAATCCTGTTATCTGCATCGAAGGGAGTAACGGCCGTAGGCCATACACCGTTGGCCAATGTATTGTTCATTGTTCGCTCCTTCCTTTTAAGGAATTTTCATCTGCCAGCGGTTCCTGGTTTCGGCAGTGTTTCAAAAAAGATGAATCTTTTCGTTCAGTGTGCATGCAAAATCGGGATCGTCGTAGATATCCAGGAATATGTCTTGTTCCCGAAGCTTCATTGCTACGTTCAGGACGCCTTGGTAGTCAATGTATCCAGATATGATTCCATACACACCGCTGATGGTGGCGCACGCCGGACCCGGATCTCCGCCGGGTACGAAGTATGGATGCTGGGTTGGCCGCTAGACCCCGTAATACTCATAGCTACCCTAATGTCCGATCAATCGGGGAAGAAAGAGAACGATATCCGGCACATAGGTGATCAGGACCAAAACGACGATCATGGCGATGAGCATGGGGAAAATCTCCTTGATAATCCCTCGTATGGGTGCGCCGGATATGCCCGATACGATGAACAGCAACATCCCGAATGGTGGTGTGGATAGACCGATCATCATATTCAATGTGACGACGACACCGAAATGTACGAGATCGATTCCCAAGGCCTGGACCAATGGCAAAACCATGGGAATGAACACCACCGTAATCGTGGATGTATCGATAAACATTCCCAGTACAAGGAATACGATGTTGATCAGAAGTAACAAAAACGCCTTGCTTGAGGTAACGGATAAGAGGAAGTTCGCTGCCAATTGTGGAATCTGCTCTCGAGCGACTATAAATGAGAAGGTAAAGGCGCATCCCACAATGAGAGAAAGGATTCCGGTGGTTTTTGCCGTGTCCTTGACGGCTTCCCACAACGCTTTCGGACCGAGTGCACGATAGACAAGGGCCGCGATGATAATGGCGTAGAGAGAAGCGAGAGCACCGGCTTCTGTAGGCGTCACAATACCGGTGTAGATACCGCCCAGGAGCACGACAACGGAAAACAATGCCGGAAATGCTTTGAGGGCAATTGTCAGCATATCGCGGAGAATCATTTTCTCTCCCCGAGGATAACCTCGGCGATTCGCTACCCACGCGATGTAAACCATAAGAGCGAGTCCGATGAGAAGTCCGGGAATCATCCCGCCGAGAAAGAGATTTCCGATGGATGCTCCGGAAAGCATCGCGTAAAAAATCATCGGTATACTCGGTGGGAATATGGGACCGATGGTGGCGCTGGCCGCGGTAACCGCGCAGGAAAAACCCTCTTCATACCCATGTTCTTTCATCGCCTTGATTTCCATCATGCCTAATCCGGAGGCATCGGCAACAGCCGATCCTGTCATTCCAGAAAAAATGATGGAAGCAACAACGTTCACATGACCGAGTCCGCCCCTCCGGCGACCAACTAATACGTTGGCAAAGCGAAATATCATGTCCGTTATCTTGCCGGAATTCATAACTTGGGCCATGAACACGAACAGGGGAACGGCGATGATAATGTACTTCGCTTCGAGGTTGGTCAGAACCTTTTCGGCAAACATA
>UWYT01000112.1 GCA_900608495.1 Olavius algarvensis spirochete endosymbiont
GGCCTGTATCACAGGTAAAACAAAAAACTACTCCCACAAACAAAAAATGTCAAGCTTAGTTAAG
This sequence comes from Olavius algarvensis spirochete endosymbiont, assembly GCA_900608495.1. Lineage (GTDB taxonomy): Bacteria > Spirochaetota > Spirochaetia > DSM-2461 > DSM-2461 > UBA2779. The sequence continues at coordinate 65 of UWYT01000112.1, forward strand.
TGAAGTTATCTACAAATTTAAATTCACAAGATGAGTTCGGATATAATTGATTAGTGAAATCAAAGCAATTAAGGCTGCGATTATGAAAAGCAACCCGCTTAAGAATTCCACTATCGGAAGAAAGCGATGGGTTGGCAGCCACACGCGAAGAGTTAACGCGATAAGGCCCCCTGCAACACCGACAAAGTAGAGAGCCGTCTTAAGCTTCCCGGCAAAACTGGCACCTATAGCAATTTGCTTATAAGCCATAAGCATTCTAATGAACATGATTGTAAACTCGCGCCACAGAATTATGATAAGAGTCCAAACCCGCATTAAGTCAGCATTCAAAAAGCACACAAAAAAAGTAACCGTGAGGAGCATATCGGAAAACGGGTCCATCAGTTTTCCGATATCAGTCACCTGGCCCATTTTCCTTGCTAAGTAACCATCTAAAATGTCAGTGCTCGCGCCGAAGCAAAATAACGCCCAGAGTATTAGAGTCCCCAGACGAGGAGAATGTCCCAATTCAACCAGAAAATACCAAGCAAGGAAGATAAATGGTGCACAGCAGATCCGGATTATAGTCAGGTTATTGGAAGAAGGCATGTAGCCACTATAGGCAGTCGATATTGTCGGGTCAACGGAAATCTAGAAGCGGTATATCTGGCTGTACTTGGAATTCAGGTAGTTCAAGAATTCGGACGCGTCAAGTTTCTTACCCGATAGATGATAGCAGAGATCATTCGGGTTATAAACACGACCATGCCTGTAAATATTCTCTTTCAACCATCGCTGAATCACGTCTAATTTGCCCTTTCCGAGTAGATTGGCTAAAGGCCCTATTTCGTTTTCCATGGGTCTGACGAACTGAGCTGAATATAGATTGCCTAAGGCATAGGTTGGAAAATAACCAAACGATCCCGCAGACCAGTGTATATCCTGCATGCATCCCTCGACATCGTTATTGGGAGTGATACCAAGATATTCCTTGTATGCCTGATTCCAGGCGCCTGGAAGATCGGATACTTTGAGGTCACCAGAGATTAAGGCATGTTCGAGTCGAAAACGAATCACGATGTGAAGAGAGTAGGTTACTTCGTCGGCATCAACTCGAATGAGAGAGGGTTGTACATTGTTGACGGCGCGATAGAATTCGTCGTATCCAACATCAGCAAGATTCTCAGAGAAGAGTTCTTGGAATTCGCTGTACCAGAAACTCCAGAAGGAATGGGATTTACCTACAATGTTCTCCCAAAATCTGGATTGAGATTCATGAATACCTAAGCTTGCTCCATCTTCCAGGATTGTTTGACGCAGGTTTTCATCTATCCCCTGCTCATAGAGACCATGGCCTGCCTCATGAATGCTGCTGAATAGGCCTGAAAGGACTTTGTTCTCGTCATAGCGCGTGGTTAGTCGTATATCATTCGGGCCAAGGTTGGTAGCAAAGGGGTGAATGCTTAAATCAAGACGGCCACGATTGGTATCGAAGCCCATGTGCGATTGAATTCTTCGGGCGAAAATGTTTTGTTTCTCGACGCTGTATTTTTGATTGAGAAAGGCTGGCGTGGCTGAATACGCTCCGTTTGTAGCTCCTTTGACTTTGTCTGCAATCTTTTGAAGGCCTATGGTCAGCTCATCAAACACAGTTGAGATTTGTGCTGTGCGCGCGCCAGGCTCGTGCTCATCAAGAAGGGTATCGTATGGTTCTGCATCGGGAGCAACTGTTACCGAATATTCCTGCTTCAGCCTGACAACTTTTTCAAGATGAGGAGCGAATGCCGGAAAATTATTCGTTCTGCGAGCATCTACCCAGGCGGCCTGTGCAAGCGAGGTTTCATTTGCGATTGCTTTCACCAGTCTTCCTGGGAGAGATTTATTTCGTATCCAGCGTCTATGAGCTTCACGCAAGAAGGCCTTTTCCACCTCGTCAAATCCAATATCACCAAACTGTGCGGTATCAGATGCGGCACTCGAAGAGTTTAGATTGTTTATGGAACTCTGACTTGACGAGTTTATGTGTGTCGAATAGCCAAGTTTTTCGAATAAAGTCTCCCATTCGGTATTAATGATTTTTTCCTGACGCAAAGCTGCAAGCAGTGCCAGTTGAGCGGCACGCTCATTTTGCGCAGCCTTGGGCATGTAGGTTTCTTGATCCCACTCAAGCAGGGCTCCGATATTGTTCAGTCTAATGATGTCCATGTCCAGGGTCTTAAGTCGCGATAAATAATTCTTACTTCTGTTCAATGGGAATTATCTCCTAGCAACTTCTATTCAGAAGTCGGCTGATTATGATATCAAAATCCTGCTGCCCCGTGGAAGGTAGCAGGAGAGTGTAGTCCCGTGCTTTTCGATACAAGGCCGCGGCCTCTTCTCGGGCCAATTCCACAGCTCCCAACTCAATTACTTTCTTTCTGATTTGACGACGCTTTCGAAGTGATGAGGGAATGCCATTCCTAGTGAGCTTTCTGATTCCACTATCCCCACTTTCCCAAGCGATAATCAGCGGCAGTGTGCTGAAACCGGCATGAAGGTCGGCCGAGATGTTTCCACGTAAATGGCTCTGCTCCTCCTGATAATCAAGCGCATCATCATCCATTTGGAAAGCACGGCCAACAATGAGAGCCCAACGGTCGAGTGTATTCAAGGTTGGTAAGTCGACGCCAGCTACACTGGCACCCACGCGGCAGGGAAGTCGCAAGAGGGCAGCCGTTTTGCCATCCACGCGCTGGAGGTATTCTTCTCTGGATACCACAAGCTTACCACTTGAAACATCCTGATGAATCTCGGCCTTGCAAAGCTCCTCAATTCTTTCATTGAGAAACAGAAACAGTTCCTTATCATAATGTCTGCCGGCAATGGAGAGCGCGCGTGCTAGAAGCCAGTCACCTGCAAGTACAGCTCCTGCTCCGCCAATCCTAACATGCAGAGCCGATTCTCCACGGCGGAAAAGCGCACCATCAATCACATCATCGTGTATAAGTGTCGCAAGATGTATCATTTCCATAGCGGCGGCAAGTTCTATAATATTCCCCACGGAATTATTTCCCAGCTTGCTGGAAAGTAATACAAGAGCCGGTCTAAGTAATTTTCCCCTGCTCTCAAGTGTCCGGGAAATCTCAAGACCCACATAGTCTTGCGATCTTTGAGCTTCACTGCTTAAGAAGCTTCGAACCATTTCCAGTTGTTTATCTAAAGCTTCATTGCCCCATGGAAACTCCGACATGAGGCCATCATACACAAACAATGTAGACAAATGCTAGGGAGCCGGGATTGAGATTGAAGTCCGGATTGATAAGTGCATCTGAATCTAAACTGTTTCCTTGGCGATTATCTTTTTTTGAATCATTTCTATTGCTTCGTCGATTGACAGGGTCGATTTCTCGCCTCCACGAGTTCTAACGCTTACCGATCGATTTTCACATTCTCTCTCGCCAACTATCAACATGAACGGCACTTTCTGAGTCTGATGGTTTCGAATCTTTGCATTTAATCTCTCATTGCCCAAATCGGCTTCAGCCCTTATATCCTGCCCTCGCATTTCATGGACAATTTCGCTGGCATAATCGCTGAAATTCAATGCGACTGGAATAAGGACAACCTGAACAGGCGAAAGCCAAACAGGAAACGCGCCTCCGTAATTCTCAATCATCACTCCAAAAAAACGTTCTATGCTACCAAAGAGTGCCCTGTGTATCATGTAGGGGCGTGTTTCAATACCATCGCTGTCGGTAAAGGTCATATTGAATCTGTCCGGAAGATTGAAATCAAATTGTATGGTGGATAACTGCCAGATCCTACCCAGAGCGTCCCTTACCTTCAAATCTATTTTTGGTCCGTAGAACGCGCCTCCACCCTCATCAACTTTGTATTTCAGTTTCTCCAACTCCACCGTCTCTCTTAGAGAGTCCTGGGCCGCCTCCCAACGTTCGCGCGCGCCAACTGCTTTTTCCGGCATCGTGGAAAGATATGCTTCGATTTCCTGGAATCCAAAAGAGCGCAGCATATAGAGGCTAAACCGGATTACATCCCGTATTTCTCCCTGCATCTGACTTGGTGTGCAAATCAGATGAGCATCATCCTGAGTAAAGCCCCTAATCCTTAAGAGCCCGTGGAGAGTGCCGGAACGCTCATAGCGATATACGGTTCCCAATTCCGCCCAACGATAAGGCAAATCCCGATAGGAATGCTTACCATTGTTATAAATCATTACATGGAAGGGACAATTCATTGGTTTGATATAGTAAGCACTCTTATCCATGTGTAGACTGGGATACATACTCTCAGAATAAAAATCCAGATGACCCGAGGTTTCCCAAAGCCATCTCTTGCCCACATGAGGTGTAAATACCATCTCGTAGCCATTTTTGTAGTGTTCGGTGCGCCAAAAATCCTCGACAAGCACTCGAATTCGGGCACCTTTGGGGTGCCAATGAACAAGCCCGGCACCGACTTGTTCATGAATCGAAAAAAGATCTAATTCCCTGCCCAGTCGGCGATGATCTCGCTTCTCAAGTTCTTCGAGATGTGCGAGATGTGTTCTTAGAGCCTTGGAATCGTGCCAGGCTGTTCCGTAGATTCGCTGCAACATAGGCCGTTTTTCGTCGCCCCTCCAGTAAGCACCCGCGATGCTAGTCAACTTAAAACCCTGAGGACAAAGTTTTCCTGTTGACTGCACATGCGGTCCTCGACAAAGATCGATAAAACTGCCCATACGATAGATGCTCAGCTCTTCGTTTTCCGGTAAGTCGTTAATAAGCTCTATTTTGTAGGGCTGGCTCCCAAATAATCTCAAGGCATCGGCACGCATGATTATTTCCCGCTCAAAGGAGTAATCCTCTGCAATTAGCTTGATCATGCGGTTTTCGATAACTTTGAGGTCTTCGGGTTTGAGCTTTCGGGGTAGCTCAAAATCATAGTAAAAGCCATTCTCTATTGCAGGACCGATGGCTATCTTTGCATCGGGAAACATCGCAAGAACCCCCGAGGCCATCACATGCGCCATAGAATGGCGCATTCGCGCAAGTTTTTCTTCTCCCGTGTCCATGTTATATCGGAATATCGATATCTTTGTAATTTCTGTCAAGGCGCAAAGTCTCTCTTATCATCCAAATTGAACAGGCAGAAGAACAATATGGGCGTACAACGCGACTAAGCCTCAGACATACAGAGTCGAATAGTGGTAGCGAGTCTGAAATCTACAGTTTCCAAAGAATAAGAGAGTTCACGCCGATTCTTCGAAAAGAAAGTCCCCCTGCTTTATTTGCGATAGTGACTGATTTCTCGTTAGTGGGAACAGTTATTGTGGAACCTCGCGTTTCGCGCAGCCAGGCAAACTCACCTCGGAGAAGAAACGAAAGCCGGTCAGTGATTTTAAATCCAACTTCGAGGGTGGTACCCACCCAGGGTCCGCCAAAAGCTACATCATAGAAATAAACTCCATTGGAACCGTATTCGAACCTCTTCAGGTGATGGTCCTTAGCGATTCCCAGCATTGGCCCGATGGAGACAAGGGCACTTAGGGAAATGGTATCCCACTCAAAACTGCTGCGCAGAGATAATGAAGGTACCTGGTAGATAACCCAGTAATTGATTCCATTTGATCCCACCGTCAACACATCGGGTCTGTCACGAAACTTATCACCTTTCCCGTGACTGAATTTGTCGGGGACTGAACGGTCAACTCTGTGCACAAAAGTCGAATACAGTGAATCTGTCAATTTGTCCCTCCAACTCCACCATTCTATGTGATATCCAGCGCCTACTTTCAGGTTGAAGCGTCCCGATCTCACTAGTACTTCTTCATATAAGAAATCGAAGATGAATCCCAATCTCAGTGTCGCTTCGCTTTGAGACCAATGACTCCAATCTCTATCTGTATAGTACCAATCATAATCGTCCATTTTGCCTGCCGGCATATTTGGAATTGCAAAGTCAAGTCTGAGTTCCAATCCATTTGATTTCTTCCCCTGCCAGAACGAATCGACACCTAATACAAACACTCGGTTAAGTTCCCATATCAATTCGCTCAAATAGTCATTCTTACTTGTCACGCCTGTATTTTCGAAGACGAGCTCTCTGGCCTTCCCCCATATAACACCACTCGTGGAGCCAATCGACCATCCTGCTTTGTTTGCCTGCGGGAAGTTAGCAATCGATTCCCTTGTTTCGTGTTGCTGCGAATAGGGGGTAAGCGAACACCATGCTTTGTTTTGCCGCGGGAGGAAATCCATCGACCACTCCGGTTTATCGGCAACCTCCGCTTGTGCCCCGGCTCCAATGCTTAGTAATATGAATACTGCAAGGTACTTGAAAAGCTGTTTATCTAAATCCATATGCTCTTAAGCTACAGTGTAGTCCGCATTTTCCCCAAAAACCGAATTCTTTTTGATTTTTTGCTCAGCTAAAACTCTCTGATTCTTCTACTGCTATTGTTGGAAATCCATCTTAGTGGTCCAATTTCCTTCATTTCATCATACTAAGGCAGTAAAACTCTCTCTCTGCAACAAAATGGATGATATTCTACGGAGTCAGAATCTATGCTGTCAATGTGGATTATTACCGCCGACTATGTGAGGAATCAAGAAGTGGATTGATAAGCTTCGGGGAACGAACAAGCACCCAAACAGTATCAGTTTCGGTAGCTCCCAGCGAGTATCGACTCTTAGGCACTTTTTTTGTATCCACTTCCCAGATAATCTCTCGACGCACAACTACGGCATTCGCGGATTCAAGAGTTTCAAAAATGCGATTCCAGGTTCTATTGTCCACGTTATATCGCGAGATATCAAAAGCATCGCTAAGGGCGCCTGGTGCCGGAGCGAGCTTGTCATCGAAATCAAAGGCGCCGCTAAGGCGTCGCCCATTGTGAGTTAGGGAGCTTATTTCCTTTCGCATGGAGGGAGTAAGTGGATCTATCCCGAAGGGGAACGAAAGTGTCCGAAGACTTACGGCCTCCCCACCGGCATACTCGTCTATAAGTTCCCAGGCCCGGAGCACATCCCTGGCAAAGGCCTCAGGCCCCATATCGTTTGCATAGATATGGTTGAGGGAATGAATTCCAAGGATAAATTTTTCATCTAGATATCTGATTTTTTCCGCCACCAAGGGGATTCCCTTGTAAGGAAACTTTGGATTTCGGTAGCCGTCCAATTGGCGGAATGGCACTGCGTCGAAGGAAATGTAGAAAGTGAAATTTATCCTTCCTTCCTCCCTGGGTGCATACTTCTCGAGTATCGATACCATTGAGTTCCTATCCAGAAGAGGTTTGCCAGCCCTACGCTTTACGGTGCCATACAGGCTCCCGCCAACGGTTTGGTAGGTGAAGGTACCGTAAGAGGCATCGTCGGAACCCATCACTATAGGCTTGAAACCGTTTGGCACTCTGGATAAGTCTCCACTTATGTATTGATGATCTGATATAAGATACCATTTGTTGTCTTTGATATAATTAATCAGGCGTCGAAATCTAACAGGCGTCAGTTCATATTTTTGCTTTTTGCCCAATCGGTGAAAACAGAGCACAGGAACCTTGCCGGTGCTGCTTATTTCAGACAAGATTGTGATATCGCCTTTTCTGCGAGTCATCCAATTCTCATAACCCAGCTTACTTGCTATAAATGCGTATGGCTCCTTCCCGCCCGGTACCTCGATGGCATTTCTGAGAACCGAACGATTGTAACGGTCGTTTGTGTGAAACCAGAATACAGCTTCGGTTTCCGCGTCAAGACGACTTATCGTCATGATGAAGAGAAAGCATGGAACAGATGGTTTCACGAAGGTAGAATACACGTGCCTACCGGCTGTATGCTATCACTTCTTCTTTTTCTTTTTGGCTTTCGATTTGGCTCGGCGAAGCGTTGCTACGGCTATCTCTTCGGCGCTTTGCCGCTTCGGTTGCAACACCACCCTCGCTCTACTGCTTGAAACCGATTTAACCGACGAACCGCTCTGCGGGGCAACGATGCCTCTACTTGTCTTCTGCTGCCTCCTATCGTGCCAGATAAGCAGGATCGGTGAAGCCACGAAAATAGAGGAGTATGTTCCCACCAGGATACCTACCCCCAGGCTAAGCGCAAAGACTTGGATTGTGCCAGTTGCGAAAACCAGAATCGCGGTTACCGCAAGCAGAGTGGTGAACGAGGTGATTAAGGTTCGACTTAGAGACTGAGAAATTGACTGGTTAATTACCTCTTTGAAACTTATATCCTTTGTGATTCTTGCGTTTTCTCTAATCCGATCAAATATTACTATGGTGTCGTTCAGGGAATATCCAATTATCGTAAGTATGGCTGCTATGGTAGCAGTTGAAAACTCGAGCTGAAGAGCTCCTATGAATCCCAGTAAAAACAACACATCGTGAAAAACGGCAGCCACCGCGGATACCGCATAATTCAGTTTGAAGCGTATCCAAACATAGAGAAGTATTAAGCTCAGCGCTATAAGCGTCAACCAAATGGTTTGTGTCGCCAGGCTGGTCGCGAAGCTTGAACCTATATACTCTTCGGACACAATTGCAACTGATTCGAATTGAGTACTAAGAATATCAAGAACCGATTGAGTGGTGATTTGTTGAAAATCCGCAACTCCTGAGTCATCTGCGATGCGAATGATGAAACGACCGTCCTCGTCTCCCGCTGTTTGAATCTGTGGATCGAATTCATCAAGGAGTTCACGGAGCTTCTGTTCATTTGACTCCGCGGATATGTCGACGACGATATTCAACCCGGCTTTGAAATCGATGCCAAAGTTGAACCCCTCGTTGATGAATAGCGTATAAGTCCAGAAAACCAGGATAAAAAAACCGGAAGCTATAAGTGCGGGGATGCGATAGGATGTAACGTTATATACTTTCATGTTTTCTTGAATACCCACGCAATATTGAGTTTTTGTCGTTTGAAGCTTTCTGTTCCGATGTCAAAAATCAGCCGGGAGACGAAAAGAGCCGTAAAGAGGGAACATCCAATACCCCAAGCTAAGGTGATTGCAAATCCTTGAACAGGTCCCTTCCCCAGCTGGGAAAGGAAGAGTGCCGCTATCAGGGTTGTAATTTGGGCATCCATTATGGTCCAAAAGGCCTTCTTGAAACCTGTGTCGACTGCCATTGCTCTGTTTTTGCCTAATCTTCGTTCCTCTTTAATCCGCTCAAAGATTATGACATTCGCATCGACGGACATCCCCACGGTAAGAATCAAACCTGCAATACTGGTCATAGTGAGGGTAAAATTGAAACTCGATAAGATCGCGGTGAGCAAGAACAGATTCATGGCCAAGGCGATATCGGCGATAACACCCGCACCTCTATACCAGAGCGCCATGAAAAGGAATACGAGTCCAAAACCGATAAGTATGGCCTGCAGTCCAGCCTGGATAGTATCCCTGCCAAGAGAAGCGCCTATCGACTGGAGTGAGCGAATATCCAACTGTACCGGCAGAGAGCCGGTGCGAAGTACCACTGCCAAGTCATTAGCCTCGCGATAGTTAAAGCCCGTAACACGCGCAGTGCCCCCTGGGATGGCTTCTTCAATGTATGCATTGGCCTTAATCTTGTCATCCAGCACGACCGCCATGAATTTTTTTGTATTCTCTGCCGTAAGGCGTTGAAATATGGTTGCACCTTCCGGATCGAGCCGGAAAATAACGATTGGCCTGAGATCTTCTGGATCGGTTTCCGGCTTGGCTTCACGAATATGAGAACCATCGAGATCGGGTTTCTGTGAAACTGCTATCCAACCATTGAATTGGTCGATATTGTAGGCATCTTTAGTATAATACCCTAGGGCAACTAGTCCTTCGGCGAGGATTCCATCATCTACGGGCTTACCATCGACAATCACACCCCCCGATTCTACATAATCGCGCACTGCCTGTGTTCCCTCATCATCAACGATATGAAAACCCAGCGAACCACGGCCTATAAGAAAAGAATTTACGCGCTCGGGATCGGCTTCTCCGGGAATGTCTATGAGAACTGAGTCGTCCAGCTGCCGGCGTATCTGTGGTTCTGTTACACCGAAGGTATCGATTCTGTTGCTGATAACCTCAATGGCAGATTCCAGAGCCGCGTCGCGATCGGCTGAGGATATCACCTCAGTGCTAGCATCCTCCAGGGATGAGAAATCCGGCTCAACTACAATGCTGAGTCCTCCTGAAAGATCCAGACCAAGAGTAAGTATGCGCCCCTTCATTTCCTTCAAATCCAAGATGCTCTGACGATAATAGTCCTCGACAGAATTACGCAAATCATCAAAATCACGAAATCCATTCAAAACAGCGCCAAGAGTCCAGTCTCCAGGCATATCGCTTTTGCCTAAGCGATAATTCTCCCTGGCTATTTTTTGCAGGAATTCATATTCCTCAGGTATCGGATTTTGAACCGTCTCTGAATTTTGACTAATCTGCTCAAGTTCGTCGGTAATTCGGTTAGCCTGGTTTACCGACCAGATTCGAATTCCCGTGGAGGTTCCATTTGCGAGATTCTTCATTTCGGTGTCGATCAAGAAATACCATTTTATTGTCGGATACAGGAAAACGCTGCCTAGTACCAGCAGCGTAAGAACTAAGAGCGCACGCATTAGTTTAGTCATCATTATCTCCGGAGGGAATTCTTATTCGGACGATTTCTACTTCCCGCCGTTATTGAATGGTTTCTCTGGAGTCATTGCATCCACCGAACCTATGGCAGTCTTCATAAATTCCAAAGTTGTTCCTTTATTATCCACCTCAATGATTATTGATTTCTCCATCACATTTTTTACCACACCTCGAATTCCACCGATGGTGGTAATCTTGTCGCCCTTCCTGACGCCTTCAATCATTCTCTTAGTTTCTTTTTGTTTCCTGCGCTGAGGACGAATAATTAAGAAGTAAAATATGGCGAAAATGCCTACTATGATCAGCACCTGCACATAGCCGCCGGAGCCCCCTTCCGCGCCACCTGGCGTTTGGACTCCTGATAGAAAAGTAAGATTGCTTAGCATGGGACCCGCCTTTCAAATAAGTATGAAACCAAGACACCGTAGCACGAAGCCTAAGGCTCGTCAATGCGGATGTTTAAACTGCGCGAGCACCCGAGATATTTTCTGATGGTGGCTGGACTCCCAGAACTTTATCAAGCTCTGTTTTGCCCTTGTGAGGGGTAATGGAATTGAACTTCTCCAAAACATACTCAACCGCGACACTATCTGCATCGTATGTGGCAGCGAGATAGGCAGCCCGGAACAGGCCCCTATCGGCAAGTTCTCTCACGCTCAGTTTGCCGAAATTGGATTTGGAGCGTTTATCAACAATTGCCTTACCGCCATCGTAACCGATGGTAAACATATAATCCTCTCGTTTCAACATCTTAGTTCCAAAAAAGTTAAGATAACAGTTGAGTCGGCCGGGGAGAACCCCGGTCGCGACTTCTATTCCTTTTAAACGACTACATCATTCCGCCCATGCCGCCGCCCATGCCAGCACCTCCTCCGGGGGGAGCAGCCGGTGCTTCCTTCTCAGGCAGATCGGTGACGGTGCATTCTGTTGTCAATAGGAGTCCCGCAATCGAAGAGGCGTTTTGCAAAGCGCTTCTGGCTACTTTGGCGGGATCGATAATACCAGAGACAACAAGATCTACCCATTCCAAGGTATTTGCATCGAAGCCAGTGCCCTTTTTCTCATACTTGGCCTTCTCAGCAATGATAGAGCCATCAACGCCGGAATTCTCGGCTATTTGCCTTATGGGTTCTTCAAGAGCCCGCTTCACGATGCTGAATCCAACTTTTTCGTCATCGGGCAGTTTATCCTGATCTACCTTGTTCAAGGCATTTCCAGCCTGTATAAGAGTGAGCCCACCTCCTGATACAATGCCTTCCTCAACCGCTGCACGGGTGGCCGATAGTGCATCTTCAACCCTGTGCTTTTTCTCTTTCAGCTCAACTTCCGTGGGTGCGCCTACATTGATTACAGCAACGCCACCAGCGAGTTTGGCAAGGCGTTCCTGAAGTTTCTCGCGATCGTAATCCGAAGTGGTTTCTTCAATTTGAGACTTGATTTGTGATATGCGGCCCTTGATGTCGCTCTCCGTGCCAGCACCGTTGATGATGGTGGTGTTTTCTTTTTCCACCTTTATCGTAACCGCCTGACCAAGTTGATTAATCTCTGTGTTCTCCAGCTTCAATCCCACTTCCTCAGAGATAACCTGTCCACCCGTGAGCGTGGCAATGTCCTCTAACATCGCTTTGCGGCGATCGCCAAAGCCAGGTGCTTTTACCGCGCATACGTTGAGAGCTCCACGGATTGTGTTGACAACAAGAGTTGCGAGGGCCTCGCCTTCGACATCCTCGGAGATAATAAGGATGGGCTTGCCTGCCTGGGCCACTTTTTCAAGTATTGGTAGAAGATCTTTCATGCTGCTAATTTTCTTATCGAAAATCAAAACATAAGGATTCTCCATTACGGTGGTCATATTGTCTCTGTTGGTGGCAAAATAAGGAGAAAGATAACCTCGATCAAATTGCATCCCTTCAACAAAGTCAGTGGTGGTTTCTATGGTTTTTGACTCTTCAACAGTGATTACTCCATCCTTACCCACTTTTTCCATTGCATTCGCAATCTCCTCACCAATTTCATGGTCGTTATTGGCTGAAATCGCGGCAACTTGTGCAATCTCCTCCCTATCCTTGATAATCTTCTTATTTTTACGGATATCCTCTACGGCAACATGGACGGCTTTGTCGATTCCGCGTTTAATCCCCATCGGATTTATTCCGGCGGCAACCGATTTCAAACCTTCTTTAATCATGGAATACGCAAGTACAGTTGCAGTTGTGGTACCATCGCCAGCAACATCGTTGGTTCTTGTTGCAACTTCTTTGAGAAGCTGGGCCCCCATGTTCTCGAACGGTTCCTCGAGTTCGATTTCACGAGCCACTGAAACACCGTCCTTGGTTACGGTTGGTGCGCCGAACTTTTTATCTAGCAATACATTGCGTCCCTTGGGGCCTAATGTGACCTTTACGGCATCGGACAACTTCTGGACGCCACTAAGCAGCTTTTTACGCGCGTCCTCATCGAACATCAATTGTTTGGCCATTACGAAAAACTCCCTTTCGGTATTTTGTTTTTATCTGGGGAATACTGCGCCTCATGAATAGCGCCTCCCCCTGATGAAAATACTAAAAAGTATTCCCAACTATCAAGACTTTTCTTTCAATCATTTTGTATTGATTTGGATCCCATCAATTTCTCCGCTATAAACCGCATGCGTATTGCCGGATTCCAACTCAATCAACAGTGCTCCGTCTTTCTGAAGTCCCAACATTCTCCCGCGAAGCTTCTTCTTCTGGTCAGGGTATCCAAGACAGAGTTCCACTTCGAAGCCGATACCCCTTAAACGGTGAATAACTTCCTGTATGGGAGGATTAACATTGAGATTCAGTTCAATTCTAGTTAGAAGGGCAGATAATTCAAAACCTTCAGTATGGGATTGGTTCGCATGGATACCTTTAGCAAGGGCGAGACTGGTGGCAGGTTGGCGGAAGGCTTTCGAGAAGCTATTCTGCCTAAAATTCACCCCTATTCCGGCTAAGAAAAAAGGCCCTTCTTTTTCGACAAGTATTCCCGCAATTTTGGCGCCTGAAATACACACATCGTTCGGCCACTTGATTTGGGGTTGTAAGCCGTGAACATCCTCCAACCACTGACACACTGCAAGGGCTAAGAGTTGGGTGACTGGATATTTAACACCACATTTATTCTCGTGAATTACGAGGGTGAACAGCAGAGCTCCTTCGCCGTCATCTTCCCACTTCCTGCCTGGAATTCTACCTCTGCCCGAATTCTGTTTTGTGGCCGTGCAAAGGGTTCCATGACCATAGCCAGAAAGAACCGCACTACGCGCATCATCCATTGTGGATTCCGTCGTATCTTTGTGGAAAACCGAAGCAGGCTGCATATCGAATTATAAACCGCTACCCAAACTAAGCGAAGAGTCAATCAGGATTGGCCTCTTGAATGTTTATACGTACTTATGTATATACACGCGATGAACTCCCAAAATAGCCGACTTGGGATTATCAGGGAGCTGTGCGACCATGTGAATTTGGTGACCGTTCCTAATCTGCTTGAATCAAAACCGCTTGAACTTTTCGATACGATTGTCGGTGGCGATGCGATATATTGTCCCCAGGAGGCCCTGATGATTTGGCGGAAATTTAGTCCGCAGAAAATGGCGAGCGAGCAGGGGGGCAAATGAGGATTTGCGTACTGGGTGCCTCGGGGTATACCGGCGCCGTCCTAATGCGCCTGCTTATGGATCATCCTAAGGTTACGGAACTTATCCCGGTGTCCTCAACTGCCGTGGGCAGGCCCATCGATGAGGTAGACTGGGGTTTGGGCGCGGATACCCAGGGCAAATTGCCCAGTGAGCGTTCGCTGCTGAGCCGCGATCAAGCGCTCCGGGCCAAACCCGATGCTGTTTTTTCGGCTCTGCCTCACGGGGTATCCGCACAGTTTTGCAAGCCCTTTTTTTCGAACTCCATAGTACTCGATTTATCGGCAGACTTTAGACTTAAAAACGAAGAAGCGCATAGACGCGCCTATGGAACAGCACCACCGATGAGAAAGCTGCGGGAAACCGCTGTTTACGGTCTCACAGAACTGCGCGAGAATGATATCCGCGAGGCGAATCTGATTTCTGTTCCGGGTTGCTATCCCACATGCGCGCTTCTCCCGATATTGCCGCTCGCGCACGCCTCAGTGATTGCCTCTGCAACAATAACAATAAACTCACTGAGCGGAATCTCCGGAGCCGGCAGATCTGAGAAAAAGGATTCAATGTTTGTTGAGCGCTCGGAGAATGCGCTCGCATATAATCCGGGTATCAGTCATCGCCATCATCCAGAGATGGTTCAAGAAATCAGGCGTGCCGGCATTAGTTGTAATCTCTTCTTCATACCTCATCTTGTTCCAATGCGTCGCGGAATCTTCTCGACCATCAGTGTTCCTGTTAACGGCGAACATAGGGAAATAGCAATGAGAGTTGAGGAGGCACTTGGAAGAGCCTATGCGGATAAGCTTTTTATCAACCTTACAGGCAATCGGATTCCATCGACACGAGACGTTGTCGGTTCAAACCGCTGTGATATTGGTTGGACAGTGGAAAGTACCGGGAATGGTGTTTCAATGCTGTTTCTCTTCAGTGTGATTGACAATTTACTGAAGGGCGCGAGTGGCCAAGCGATTCAGGATTTCAATATTCGCTTCGGTTTTCCGCAAGACTGTGGACTCCCTCTTCGAGGGGAGGTTTAGGGTATGAACTCCATGGTGATAAAAATTGGCGGAAGTTTTGCAGAGAATGACGGACTTGTTTCCAAACTGGGTACCGAGCTGCGTGAGTTTCCAAACTGGAGCAAGGATCCAGTCTTGCTGGTTCACGGCGGTGGCTCGATGATTAGCGAAATGGAAGATAGATGGGGCTATGAACCCACCTTCGTTAATGGCTTAAGGGAAACAACTGCCGAAATTATGCCCCTTGTGGATATGGCGCTGGCAGGAGCGGTTAATAAACGCCTTGTCAGGTTGCTAAGACGGGAAGGTTTGGACGCCTGGGGACTTTCCGGAGTTGATGGGGGGCTCATTCTTGCGAAGAGTGCCGGGGGTGGGGGCAGCAGAACTGGCCGGGTGGCTTCCCTTGATACCCGACCGCTTAGAATGCTCTGGGAGAACGGCTATCTGCCGGTGCTGGCTCCCACAGCAAGCGATGCAGAGGGACGTGGATTGAACGTTAACGCGGATGAAGTGGCTCTGGCTTTCGCCTTGGATTCCGAAGCGCAAAACCTGGTGTTTATATCGGACATCCCGGGCATATTGTTGGATAATAAACTCATCAGGCGACTCGATCCACTAGTGGCCGAAAAAAAGATTGCCGATGGTGAAATATGGGGGGGTATGATACCCAAGGTTCGATCGGCCATTGATGCGTTGAAGGGCGGTGTGGGAGTCGTATTCATAGGTGATTACTTGAGATATGGAGATTTAAAGAAAATATTAATACGCCAAAAAGGAACCGCGATTGGAGGTGAAAAGTAATGCTGGATGCCTATGCTAGCAAGCCCCCCCTGCCAAGGCAGTATGCTGAAAATCTACTCGTGATGGAGAAGGGGCGCGGGTGCCGAATCAGTGATCGCTCCGGACGCGAATACCTTGATATGGGCGCTGGAATCGCGGTTAACTCTCTGGGTTATGGTCGGCTGGACCTGGCGGAGATAGCCGCTAAGCAAATGCGCAAATTGATTCATGTTTCGAATCTGTTTACAACTGGGCCGGCCTTGGAGCTTGCAGAAAAAATTATCGCCGCAGGGCCGCCTAGAGGATCAACTTCAAAATTTGAGGCAGTTCATTTCGGTAATTCCGGTTCGGAAGCTAATGAGACTGCTCTAAAATATGCGCGATTGTATGCAAGCGATAAACGGGGCGACGGGCATCACGGTTTTCTTGCATTTTCGGGTGGGTTTCACGGGCGTACCATGGGCGCTCTCAGTCTTACGGCGAATACCCAATATCGACTGCCGTTTAACCCTCTTATTCCAGGCGCGTTGATACTGCCCCTGAACGATGAGGAAGCGCTGCGGAATACTTTGGATGAAAGCTTCGCGGCTGTCATAATCGAGCCAATTCAAGGCGAGGGGGGGTTGCACAAGCCTAACGAGGCCTTCGTCAGGACTCTGAATGCACTCTGCAGGCAATACGATGTTCTGCTGATAACAGATGAAATTCAGAGCGGACTGGGGCGCTGCGGCGAGCTATACGCCAGCAGTCTTGTCGGCTTGGAACCAGATATCATTACACTTGCCAAGCCTCTGGCCGCCGGCCTTCCGTTATCAGCCGTGTTAATACCGTCCAAGATTAATCAACTTCTTAAACCGGGCCTGCATGCCACAACCTTCGGTGGCGGACCGTTGACAACGGCCGTTGCATCCGCAACATGGGATTTGCTGAACGATCCTGTCTTCATGGAGGAAGTTAATCGAAAAGGCGCATTTCTGGAATCGCTGCTTAACGAAGGACTAAAAAGTCTAGGCATCCCGGGCGAAGTTCGCGGAATTGGCATGCTACGCGGACTGCACCTCGTGGATGAAAAGTACGATTCCTCATGGTGCAACAAGGTGCTTAAGAAGACCCTCGAAGCCGGTTTGATAATCTTGAAATCAGGTTTGGACGTGTTGCGGCTTGCTCCGCCATTGGTGATAAGTTATGACGAACTAACCGAAGGAGTTCACATTCTTTTTGACACTATAAAGGAAGCAATATGAAAAACGACGGCAAGGCTAAAAAAATCTGCCTATCTTACTCAGGGGGTCTAGATACATCCATCATTGTGCCCTGGCTCAAGGAAAATTTCGACAATCCAGAGATCATCGCTGTTTGTACCAATATCGGCCAGGAAGAAGACTGGGCAGCCATTGAAAAAAGAGCCAGGAGTTCCGGGGTATCAAAATATTATCTTGTCGACTGTCGAGAAGAGTTCATAAACGACTACCTATTCCCAATTAACAGAGCTGGCGCAATTTACGAGGGAGCATATCTTCTTGGCACAGCAGTCGCGCGCCCTCTTCAAGCTAGCAAACAGGTGGAAATCGCGCGCGCCGAAGGCTGCGATGCTCTGTCACACGGTTGCACTGGCAAGGGTAACGACCAATTGCGATTCGAACTTACTTACAAGGCTCTTGCGCCCAATCTCAAAGTGATAGCCCCCTGGCGCCTATGGGATATCCAAAGCCGGGAGCAGGCAATTACTTATGCCGAGGCGCACAATCTCGATTTGGGCGAGATTAGCCGCGAGAATATCTACAGCCGGGATTGGAACCTCTGGCATATGAGCCATGAAGGTGGACCTTTGGAAAATCCCTGGAGGCAACCCGACGAGAAGATGTATCACCTTACAAAAAGCCCTCAGGATGCGCCCGATAAGACTAGTGAGATAACCATAGACTTCGTAAAGGGAATCCCCGTGGGACTAAATGGCGAGGAGCTAAAACCCCTGACATTGCTAACACGACTGAATAAACTAGCCGCAACGAACGGGATAGGCCGTGTTGACATTGTGGAAACACGCATGGTGGGAATGAAAAGTCGGGGTGTCTATGAAACACCGGGCGGCACTCTGCTATACAAGGCTCTTAGAGACTTGGAAATGTTCACGATAAACTATGACACTTTGAACCTGAAAAACCAGCTTTCTCAGCACTATTCCAGCTTAGTATACGCCGGAAAATGGTTTACCACCGCACGCAAAGCCCTCGAAGCTTTTATGGTTGAAGCAAGCTCGTATACCACGGGCTCTGTTCGATTATCACTTTACAAGGGCAATGCAAGCGTTTTGGCCCGTAAGTCTCCCTATGCCCTCTATTTGAAAGAACTCGCCAGCTTTGGCAGAAGCTCTTACAACCATGCAGATGCGGAGGGATTCATAAATCTCTATGGACTGGCAACCGGGGTAACGGCAATGGTTCAAAACCGGCTCGATGACAAAGCAGGTCAAGCTCTGGATATGAAATCAATCGCGGGAACTTACCACGATAAATAAGTGCGCCCGGCGGTTTCCCGCGCTACTTGTGAAAGCAGGGGCAGGCCTGTTCGCTTGACCGAAAACATCGTCATGGCTTACTTGAGGGCTCCTGCTTGCTTCCTGAGGCAGCTCCAACTTCCGGGGTGGTTACCAGTATCTGCCGTATAATGAAATTGCCGGATGAGTCCACAGCCACTCCGAAAGGGTTAGCCAAACTCTGTCGTGTGCCAGCAAGGATGCGTACTTAGTCTCGCGAAATGCCAAAAGGACGTTAGATAATGTAAGCATTGATTCCTGAATTGCCTTTTTCAAAGTGCTTCTTCATCCAAGCCCAAAGTTTGTCGTGAGTTATTCATATATCTCAAGTTAGTTCAAACAGAGCCTTCTCGACAGCGGGTGGAACCATTTCTGATATATCCCCCCGATACTTCAATAATTCTTTGATAGTGCTTGAACGAAGTACAAGATACCTGGGTTCTGTTGGAAGAAATACCGTTTCCATACCACCATTTAGTTGTTTATTCAGAATTGACAGTTCAAATTCATAATTGAAATCAGAAGAAGAACGCACACCTCTTAACAAAACATTCGCGTTTATCGAGCGACAATAGTTGACTATTAAACCATTGTGCACGACAACTCTGACTGACGATAACCTTAAATCCCTTATCTGTTCTTCCAGCAAAATTTTAATCTGCTGTGGCTTTAACAGAGGGGTTTTCCTTGTGTTGACTGCAACCACTACGTCTAATGAATCAAAAAGGACCGCTCCTCTACTGATGATGTTGAGATGCCCCAAAGTTGGGGGGTCGAATGATCCGGGAAAAACTGCTCTAATCATGTCTAAGGATAATAGTGCGGTCGCTTATTCGAGTCAAAGGCAGTATGAAGGATTCTGGATGAGTCTCGAGAATCGGCGCATAGTTTCACAAGCTGACTTTTTGAAAAATCGAACTTCCTCAATCCCGATAGCGGGAGCAGGAAATCTAGTTCATGAGAATCACAATGCTTCGCATTTTACATGGAATTCAATTTTTTTCGCAAACTATCCAGTTCTGTGTTTGACTCTGCTTTTGACGCAAAATATCATGGCCATATGAAGGAAATTCGAACACTTGCAATATTGGCTCTCACCCTGGCCACTCTTTCCTGCCAAAGCGCGAAACGCGATTTCGAATCGGTGGGCAAGCTGTCCATGAGAAACCTCAAACATAAAGACGATCTCTCAGTCAGTCACCAGGAGGCCAAAGAGGAACTCGAAATCCTGGTACTTAGGATAAACTCGGACATTTCGAACGGCAGATATGAGAAATGGCTGTCATACCTAAAGCAGTGATTATATAAATCACTACAGTTCCAGCGAAGTTCTAAGCGAGATCAGCCTCCTTCCTCGTCTTAGAGCTAAGGGCATAGTTTTAAAGAGTCTAAAGGATTATTACGAGTGGGTTGTGGTACCCAGCCGCTATGATGCCGAATTGGAGGATATCGAAATTGCCAGCTCAAAACGAGCCATTGCATATTCCATGTACGAAGGTAGTAAGTCTAGGCTATATGAAATAGGAAGAATCCATGGCAAATGGCAAATCATTATATGGAAATGATATGGGGGTATACATCAAAATCGCCGATATAATAGGATATCATCAGGATATCGCAGAATTCTAAACTGAAGGGAGCCCAACTATGAGAACTCGCACAACCAGCATGGTTTTGGGGATATTGCTGTGTCAATTACTAGCTGCACAGGAGCAGACTATAGAGGAACTTTACCTCCAGGGCGACATCAAAACTATGATGATGAAAGCGGAGGCAGAATCCTCGGACAGGAATTTCAAGATGTCTGCCCTTGAAAAGATCGAGAAAATGATTGCGGACGGATCGGCGTCGGATAATACACAAATTGTGGATATTCTTTCAAATCTGGCGAGCGAAAGTGTAAGCAGCATAGCGAGAGAACAGGGATATATCCTGAACGATTATCCCGAAGTTAGGCGGGAAGCGGTGCGTCTACTGGGTTTAATCGGATCGAATAGAACCACTTACGAATTGGGAAGAGTACTCCTTAACGATCCGGAGCCAATGGTAACCTCTGAAGCAATCCTTGCCATCACATCGATTGATGATAACGAGGACAGAGTATTGAGAGATCAGCTGATTTACAGGGCAATGCGTAGACAGACAGTTCTAACAAGGGACAACCGTCTTGCATCCATATTCATCAGTTCGGTTGAAGCGATAGTGCAACGAGATTTGGATAAAATCAATCCTCTTTTACTCGCCGAAGTGGTGCGTATAGCAGAAGCAGGGAGTGGATACAACCACGCGGTAAGAAAACAAGCAAGTGGATTGCTTCGCGATTTTCAAAATCTCTAAAACGCTTCAACAACTGCCGTGCACGGCTCCTATTGAGAAGCATCCGGCCTGATTCTAAAAAAAAGAGAGATGCCCCTAAAAGAGAGAGAGTTTTTTGGTTTACCAGAATAGCTTCAGGAAGGAAAGACGCTTAAAAGTATTCACTTATCATTAGGGTTTATACACTGCAGAATAGACTTTCCGCATTCTCAAAATACGGCCGTTTCTGGTTTCAACGTTTTCCCAATCAACTTGAATTTAACGATCAGCCTCTTCCGCGAATTCTAGCACTGCAAAACTTCATTTCCCAGGAATTGAAGACTTGAGTGTCCCAAGTTCATTAGCTTTAGCCAAGCAGATGTATCGTGAACCACCTCTTCGGTAATCACATACATCTGGAATTTGAACTTACTTTGTTTTTCCACTGCGATTGACTATCTCATTCGACAATTTTACAGCGATTCGATTAATCGCTACCTGGAGATATTGCTGATCGTTTATTTTGACCTTCAATTCCTCCAGCTTATCGAAATTGGTTTGCTTCGCGATGCGCACTGTCGGAGCTCCTTCTCCCTAAAACGCATTTTCCCAATGATCCAATCTCTCCATCCTCCGTGATAGAAAAACAAGATCAAAGCGGACTCTATAAGTCCCGAGTTCAGGATGACATACTAGAAAGTAGGATGCTGCTTCTCGTATTTTGCTACGTTTGCGGGCGTTAATTGAAAATTCTAGGTTTTCCATTCCCAGTGCATCCCAGGTTTTAACCTCTACGAAAGCAACTGTATCCCCTTTCTTCACTATAATATCGACTTCACTCGGCCCTAATCTGAATCGCCTTTCCAGAATTTCATACCCTTTCTCTATAAAGTACTGTGAGACTTTGTTTTCTCCCTCTAAACCCTTGATACTACTTTTCATTTTTCAAACTTTGATTTTGCGGCAAACTACTATGCCACGCGGGTGATGAACAATCTCTTCATGTAAATCTATAGTAAGAGCCGTGCTATCTCGAAATTTTGTGTCTACCCTATCGATTAGTATGAGCACTTCTGGACGTAGGGGTGTATTCTTGTCAGTGTTGCAAACCCTGCCAATGCGGCTATCAGGAAGTTGAACTGGACTCCTAAACGAGTAAATGCCCATCTCAATAATCAGCCCTACAATTTCCGGATCGAATTTCCACTGATTATCTCCAGGTAGCGCCTTAATCGTCTCGTATCCAATCATGGATTTTCGTCATAATCGTTCTGAAATCATGGCTATAAACGCATCCATAACAGCAATGATTCTCGAGTTAAACAAGATATCATCGCCTTTAAGGATCCTCGGATATCCTTTGCCATCCCATCTCATCATGATTTTGTATAGTAATTGAAGCTCTCAGCATCTACCGGCAAAGCCCGGGTATTCTCTGGTGGCATAAACGTTTCAGTGATATCCTGAAGCTATCCCTCTGTTTCAACGCTTTGAACCTTCCGGATCCGAAGTCTTTCAAAATCTTTTCCCCTAATCGCTATTCCAGCCGGGACAAGGACAACATCATCTTCAATGTATACCGGGTGAAAAAATATCTGGCCTGCCTTCATCAACTCGTATGGCGTTCATCTATACTATTCATCATTTCTTCGGGTTTCGTAGACGAATCTCAGAATTTCCGCCACCGCTGTCCAATACTTCTCGGGAATATAATCGAATGGATTAATTTCGGAAAGAGAATATGCCAGATGTGGGGATTTGACGATGGGGATACGATTTTCCTGTGCAATTTTGCAAATTGCATCAGCGACGACATCCGTCCCCTTGGCAAAAATTTTCGGGGCATAATCCCCTGGTTCATAACCCAGTGCGGCAGCTTTTTTTTCTTCCATCAATCTTCCTCCAAACTGCCAGCGAGCGCAGGATTTTCAGGTGTAAAGCCATCACTATTATGTAGTTCCAAGATAGCATCATCTACCTTGATGCCCAATGAAGCCAGAGATTCGCAAAATGAGTTCCAAATCCCGATATCTATCTCTGCTCTCGAATCAGAAAACACGGCCATTCGGGTTTTTTCGAGACCCTCCATAAGAAATTCGAAATTTCGCTTACCGTCTTGAATAGTAAGCGCAATAGCAGGATCAATTCCTTTGCGAATTTTCCACATCATTCGGATTTCACAATCACCGAAGTTTTTTTTCAATCGAACAAAATTCCAACCATCCTTTTCTCTGCTATCGTAAGCTAACAGATTTAAGAGAGGATCGATGTCGATATCTGCACTACAGAATTCAGCCGATAGCTGACTGCTTTCTGGCGGAGCAGGCCATCTACCTTGCCGTCTATTTCCTCCTTCGGAGAATGCTTGATCAATCATTTCGAGAAAATTGGCGTTTGGATCGGTGCCCTTGGCCAGTAATTCAGCATAAAGTCGGGCCATTCTCTTCCCAATGCCCTTTGTACGCTTGAGCAAAGCCATCCTTCGAGCTCCTTCAATGTCATCTGGAAGTGGTAACCCTGCTCGAATCAGGGCAGCTGAAAGCATGGCTCCTGCTGATTCGCCGGAGAAACCTGGACGTGCTAGCTCGGGTCTGGATTCCAGCAAGTGGAGATATATCCCATTACTCCCCCTGATGAACCGCGCACGGATTTGCTCACCCTCCCTGAAAACAAGATTGCTTCTAGCTATCACGCTATGCTTATTCAGAATCAACCGATATTTTCCGTCAGGCAGGACTGATTTAATACGAGCGGTGACAAGCTGGCCAGTTTTAAAACCAAGCCTTGCGGATAAACTTGAAACTTTGCTTGATAGGGGGACAGTCATTTTCCCATATATCAGCTGCTTTTCTTCTTACTCTTAATGAGTGCTTTTACTTTGGTGGCCTTTTTCCCAATCCGATTGCGGATATAGTATAACTTGGCACGGCGAACTTTTCCATGCCGTATAACTTCGATTTTCTCGACTTTTGGAGAATTCACCGGGAAGATACGCTCAACACCCACACCATAGGAAATCTTACGAACCGTAACACTCCGCCTGATACCAGAGTTATTTGCAGCTATTACAAGGCCTTCGTAAATCTGAATACGCTCGTTCTTCCCCTCTACAATGCGATAGTGCACGCGTACCGTATCTCCAATGCGGAATTTCTCGGCTTCATTCTTAATCTGTTCCGCTTCAAGAGCTCTTATTACATCCATCATTTCATCCTATCTAATTATCCAGCAGTTCATCGCGAATTCTAAGAACATCCTTCCCAACCTTGTTTTCTCTTAATAGATCCGAGCGAGTCCTGAGCGTTTTCTCTACCCTCTTTCTTAAGCGCCAAGCTTCAATTTCAGCGTGGTGTCCGCCAAGCAAAACTTTCGGAACCGCAAGCCCTCTGAAAACCTCCGGTCTGGTGTAATGCGGATACTCAAGAAGCGATTGGGTGAAACTCTCCTCTTCTAATGAATCCCCTGCAATAACACCTTCTATCAGTCTATACACCGCATCTACCAGTACCAGCGTTGCGATTTCCCCTGAAGAGATTACGTAATCACCTATGGATATCTCATCATCAACATACAAATCTATTACACGTTGGTCGATGCCTTCGTAGCGCCCACAAATGAAAATTAACTCTTCTTCCGCCGCAAGCTCTCTGGCGATACTCTGCGAAAAAACCCGCCCGGAGGGCGTAGGATATATCACCCTTTTTCCCTTCACTCCAATCGAATCAAGAGATTTCGCCAAGGGTTCGGCCTTGATGACCATACCAGCCCCGCCGCCGTAGGGACTGTCGTCGCAAACGTGGTGTTTATCATACGCATAATCCCGAATATTGACAAGTTCGTAGTCAATCAGACCCTTGCCAACAGCTCTGGACATAATCGAATCGACGAAATATCCCTTGAGTATATCGGGGAATAAACTGAGTATTGCGATTTTCACTTCTAGTTCTGCAACCAATCCGTGGTAAGCACTATAGTACGGTTTTCCAGATTAGGTTCCTGGACAAAATTCGAGCGGAATGGAATCATGAAATTTCCTCCACCTGGTCTACGAATTTCCAGAATATCATCTGATGTTTCAGTCACACTGATAACCTCTCCAAGTGCTCGACCTTCAGTATCCAATACTCTAAGCCCAACAAGATCGCACAGATACCATTGATTTTCTTTCAAGCGCGCCCCCTGATGCCTGGGAACCAATATCTCATAGCCTGTCAGGGATTTCCCATCTTCCGGTGTATCAATTCCAAGAAGTTTAATAGTTCCAACTCTGTGCTTTATCTCAAATTTCTCTACCTGATATGTCTTTTGTCGTTTGTGATTTTTCGATCTGAGCACCAAAGTCTTAATCTCATAAAAGTGATCCCACTCGCCTGAGAAACTGCGAAGTTTCAACCATCCTTTAACCCCTCGAGTTGTTCTGATTGTGCCGATAACTATCAAATCCATATCAACTCATTGGCCGATAGGAGATCAGCTCAAAATCTCCAATACAAAGCGCTTCCCCGAGTTGTTGGATGTAGCGTCAAGGATATTGCGCATTGCCCTGGCAATCCGGCCATACTTACCGATCACTTTGCCGACATCCTTCTCATCCACCTTGAGTTCCAGAATGGTAGATCTATCACCCTCGATTGTTGTCACATCTACCTTATCTGCTCCCGTAACTAAGGATCGCGCGATAAATTCAATCAAATCCTTTTCCATTTTGGCTACCTAATAGTAATACTGTTCTTATTGAGCAGTTGCTTAACCGTAGGAGTCGGTTGCGCACCCTTCTCAAGCCACTCTCGCACTCTATCCGCTTTGACGGAAACCTGCTTATCACGTGACTCTATGGGATGATAGTAGCCAAGCTCCTCAATCGTACGACCATCACGGGGCGCTCGGGAATCCATTATTACGATTCGATAATACGGACGCTTTTTGGTACCCATCCGCTTCAGTCTGATTTTGACACTCACAAATTGTTCTCCTTCCATCGCAGCTTGAAATTCACCTTACCATCCATGAACTGTTGCTGCAAAATTTCGTTTCCTTCCTTATTATCTTACTGGGCCTATCGAAAATCTTCAGCAGCAGAGTATATCAGATACGCTATTTCCGTTCCCATTTGCTGTTTGTTTTCTTCCAAGTGGGCCGATTATATGATGATTGCTTCTTACTTCCAAGATCATCAATAGAATAATCGTCTATTTTCCCCTGTAAGCATTCAGTAGATTCTATGTCAATCGCTTCCTGTGTCTTGTTAACCAAGCTATCACCCATCCTAAAGTATTCCAGATGCATTTCTGTCGAGACGAAAGGGCTCAAGTTCTTCGGATTCCTCATTCAACTCCGATAAATTTGACCGGCTTACCCACTACGTTCTTAAATGATAGTGCTATTCCACCGCGGGTATCTGAATCGAATTTACCTAGGATTATGCCGCTGAGATTTAACGCTTCATTGACACTCTGAGCTATCTCAACCGCGCTCTGTCCAGTCACTGTATCCACTATTAAAAGGACACCCCGTCGGATTTCACGTAAGGCTCTTTGAGCGACAAATTAGCAGCGTCATCGCCAAGAAGAATCATTATTTTATCGTGAACAAGTTTTATGAATTTTCTACAGATTTTATTGAATTCATAACCCGACCGTCAAGTACCTCCGTGCAGTTTACCAACCGTCTCGCAACTCAAAGGTTTACACCTGCTTCTCAAGAACGCGATGCTAATTTCACAGCATCTTTGATATTTTTCTCAGATTACTCTGGCTTCTCAAGATATGCGCCTTGCAATACCGGAAATAATATCCGTCAGTTCCCCTCGAGCACGATTAGCGTTCTCCATAATATCGCCAAAATACTCGAATACAAGGCTGATCGGTAACCTATCGCACACGAAAATAGTGCCGTTGTAACCATAGCAATCTTTCCTCGCTGCGATCACACCACTTAGTCAAGGGCCAGCGGGTTATCACCTCCTGGTATAGTTGCGCGGCGCGGTCTAGATCTCTTTCTTCTCCCGGCTTTTCCAGAAGAACCGCAAGACGGTAAAGCCATTCGGGATGGTCATATTCCGATTCTGCCAGTTTCTCCAGTATTGCTCGATTTTGAACATCGTAGCCCGCCTCGCTAGTAAGAACTTCCAACGCCGCCCGAAGTACTTCGAGAT
Source organism: Olavius algarvensis spirochete endosymbiont (assembly GCA_900608495.1). Taxonomy (GTDB): domain Bacteria; phylum Spirochaetota; class Spirochaetia; order DSM-2461; family DSM-2461; genus UBA2779. Next base: position 27,079 of record UWYT01000112.1, read on the forward strand.
TGGGACTATCTTCCAAATAGCGAGGGAGCCAGGATAACAAGGGTCCTACTATACCAAATTCTGCGGCGATTTCCATTAGTGCGTCGCGCGCGCGCGCTCCGGCAGAATCGTTTCGAGAGGCATCCTGTTCATAATACTTAACCGCTTCATCAATTTTACCTGCCGCTGCAGCGGCAAGAGCTGCCGCATATCTGGCATTCGCGTCCGAGGGCGGTATACCGGGAACAGGGGTAGGCAAAGCAGTTGGAATCGGGCCATTTTCTACGCTAAGCGGGTTACCCGCCTCACCCACCGCAACCTCTCTGTTTACCTCTTCACTTTCGCCGCTGGAAAGATTTTGCCGCTCGAATACGAAATTCCATTTGCCAGTCCCGTTGAACAGAAAGTGAAAACTGGTTGAGTCGCCGACAATTTCCCGACCCAGAAAGTGCCAGGTGCCCGGTGTGGAACGGTCTGATCGAAATATCCAACCGAGGCTGTCAAGTTCAATCGTAAGCTCTCCAGGTTCTTCAAGAGAGCGTGCTTTGGCTACTGCCAAAGCTGACGACATGTCCAAATCTTCGTTCGATTGGCTGGATTGTTCAGAATCAACTGCGATAACAGAGGGCTGAATTTCGGAGACGGTTAGTGCGGAGGCTGCTTCTGGAGTCTCCTCTACACCTGTCGAGTCTGTCGCGAGTCTGTCTGCCAATAACAAAGGATTGCTCCCCGGCATTTCTGATTGCTGGTTTGAGACAGTGGCCGGAGTAAGTGCTGAAGAAGGTTGATCGCTTTCTTCTAAATCCACCGTTTCGGGACTATCCCTTTCAGAGTCCGTCTCAGCTGCTTCGGAAATGTCTTCGGCAACAGCGAAGTCTGTCTCAGCTGCTTCGGAA
>UWYT01000180.1 GCA_900608495.1 Olavius algarvensis spirochete endosymbiont
AATGCCGCATTATCGATTAGCAAAAGCTCCTAAAGGCCCTCACCTTCGTCCTTGGTGAAATGGGGCTTAGGGAGTGTATGAGCCCTTCTGGCTTTGACCTCCCCATGCGCCCTCCATGGCACATGGGGGCTTCCTTTCTAACTGACGCTCAAAGGATAGACAGAATGCGTGTGCATTCTGCCCACCGCTTGGGGAGTACGCCGCCTAGAGGCTGCGCCCCTAAGGCGGCTTAGAATGAGAATCCGAATACAGTGAGGAAGTCTCATCCCCAATGGGTTAAGGCTTAAGGAGACCATTTGCTTTGTTTACTAAGGGCGTGGTTTGGGACCCCGTGAGGTGGGGCTAGAGAGTAGCTAGTTTCATCTCATCAACAACAGCCTTGAGCCTTTGAAAAAGCTTATCATCAGCGAAGTATTCTTCAAACTCCTCCGCTGTTTTTAGCCCGTAAATAAGTACACTCTTTTCCATGCTCAATCGATAGTCTAATTGAAAATCGAGGGCCTTTGGCAGATTTCCTTGGAAATAGTAGTAAAATGCTAAATACATAAGCGTCAAAGGGTCGTCATGTAGTATTGAATATGATCTATCGAAATATTCCTTGCCGCCTTCCCAATCGCCATTCACCATCCTGATATATCCCAAGTCTGCATAGGCCCAATAGTAATTCTCATCTATGGCCAAAAACTTATTGAAGTGTTCAATCGCCATATCATCCAGGCCCATCTCAATCAAACGGTTGCCGTAGTACTTGGGGAACATAAGATTCTCAGGGTCCATCGATACGGCTTTCTGGTAGTACTCGATCAATGGCTCTAGACCCTCTAACTGGGAGAGAATCAAACCCTTATCTAAGTAGTTCCAGGCTTTATCTGGAGTAATCTCAATAGCCCTTTCAATCGCTATAAATGCCTTTTCAAACTCATCAAGTGAGTAATAAGCACTGAATAGGCTGTTATATGGATCAGACTTTTTATTAGGATTTTGAGTATATATCTCAACAGCCTTCTCCAAATAGATAACTGCATTCTCCCAATCGGCAAGAATATTGTAAGATTGGCCAAGACTAACAAGTATATGGTAATTATCCGGTTCAAGCTCATAGGCTTTTAGATAGTCTGCATTGTACTTTTGAAGATTATATAGCGGACTTTCCATTTGTAGAACTAGCCCATGCAGGTAATAATAGCGGAAGCCTCTTTGTTTTGGGGGGGTATTCTCCTCAACATATTTGATAGCCTCCTTGTGCTTTCCTTCGAGTGCCAATTGCAAGGAATGCTGTATTATGGCTTCCAGCTCTTCCTCATCCAACTTCTTCGAGCAGCCAATAACTATCAATAGGGCGGCAATAACTATGAATAGTTTACTCCCAGTCATCGCCTTCCCGTTCAATCAGATGGATTTTTGAAATATTTCATCGCCCCCATCACTTCACCGGCAGCTTCATTCAATACGGGTGATTTCTGATTCTTAATTGTTCCAAACGGCCCCTCTTGCGTCGACGCCGTTAAACCTATTTCACCACCTGCAGATAGAACATTTCCTATGTCCTTGCTTACTTCCAGGCCCAAGGTTGCCGTACCATCACCATTGGAAGATACCGAAACACTTACATCAACAACTTTGGCGTCGATACCAAGTGAAACACCATCAGATGAAAGCTCCAGATTTGCACCGAGAAGCCCCTGGAGCTGTTCTCCAACTTCCTTTGGGGAAAGGTCGCTGTCTACGGTAAAGCTCACACCGTCGCTACCTGCAGTTATCTTCCCGCTTATCAATCCACCAACGTCTGCAGAAAGGTGCGCATTTGCGCTAACAGAGACATCTCCTGTAACAAGATTAGCTACAAAATTACCTGCTTGCCCCACCGCATCCGCTATAGCAACTATAGGAGCCCCCATCGCTGCTACGAAAGCGTTCATAGTGCGACGCGCAACTCCTGGGCCTATTTGCTGATCCCCCGTTGGGTCCACATATTTCACGGGATTGTTGCTCACATAGGAATACCAGTTAACAGCCTCAATGATTGAGTAGCTCTGCTTAGGCTGCCAGCCACCCTCACTATCGGGCTCCATGGGATTAATCAATCCAAACCCGGCCGGGTCCGGGCTCATCCAGCGGGAGGTGGCAGGCTCATAGTAGCGAGCCCCGTAGTAGTAGAGGCCGGTCTCCT
>UWYT01000182.1 GCA_900608495.1 Olavius algarvensis spirochete endosymbiont
GATGCCTGCTTGGCCAGCTTGCCGGTGATGCGCTGGGAAGTCTGGTTGAGTTTCAGTCCCCGGATGAGATCCGGCGCGGCTACCCTGATGGTGTTCGGGAGCTGGCGGATGGCGGCACATGGAATACCATTGCCGGTCAGCCGACCGATGATTCGGAGATGGCCCTGCTTCTTGCCCGGATGCTGGTGAAAACCGGTTTGTATGATCCGGAGGCGGCACGTTAAGGAATATCAATACTGGCTGAGTTCCGATCCGTTTGATTGCGGTATGACCATTTCGGCCGGGCTGCGTGAAAATCCAAACCCGGACAGTCAGGCTAATGGAGCGATGATGCGGATCAGTCCCCTCGGTATCTTCGGAGCCGGATTTGAACTGAATCAGGTTGCTGAATGGGCCAT
>UWYT01000285.1 GCA_900608495.1 Olavius algarvensis spirochete endosymbiont
CCGTCCCAAGCGTTCACCAAACCTTTCGGGACGGGCCAAGAAAACAAAAAGGAGCTTAAGAACTCCTAGTGCTCATTCTAACCGAAGAGCCCAAATTAACAAACAGAGTTCTTAGGCTCCTTGTTCCAAGGAGTTTCCCATGGAACCAATCAGAACCAGTGACTTCTACGAGGCCGCATATTACCTAAGTGAGGGCTTTCCACCCGAGAGCATCGCATGCCGCAGGCTGAACAAGGAGCTACTCTGCGACTTCT
>UWYT01000183.1 GCA_900608495.1 Olavius algarvensis spirochete endosymbiont
AGGCAGGAGGCCTACTGAAAATAAGGCATCTTCTGTTTAGCCTTATGGCCATGGATGGCCTAAGAGCGGGTCTGCCGGGGAATGATTCTCACATCCTCATAAAAATGCTTCTGGACTATTCTTTGTCTGCTTTTTCATGGTCAAGCTCCTCACTAGAATGAGTTGTCAAATCATAATTGCAGATCCTGCACTTTTTCGGCGGA
>UWYT01000043.1 GCA_900608495.1 Olavius algarvensis spirochete endosymbiont
GCTCCTTTTTGTTTTCTTGGCCCGTCCCGAAAGGTTTGGTGAACGCTTGGGACGGCCATTTCCTTAAACCGCTCCAACAAGAGCGGGGCTTGCAAAAGTGTGTCAAGAGTGTTAGCGATATTTCTAACTCAGCTAGAGTATACTGCTATATGCAGTATGTCAACTGCAAAAAAAATTGCTGTGAGAGAATAACTGTATTATTGTGAAAATGGTTGATTCATTCTCATTACAACTCGGACAAAGAATCTCAAATAACCGCAAAAAATCAGGCTTGAGCCAGAAACAACTTGCTGAAAAACTTGGTATCTCCCAACAGCTTATGGCAAATTATGAATTGGGACAAAGACGTATACACGCACGTCTCCTTTTTCAGATAACAGTGATTCTTCAGATTGGGTTTGAAACCTTAGTAGGGTTAAAGGAAAAAAGTAAACCTGGTCCAGCCCCGAAATTACAGCAGCGTCTTGAACAGATTCAACAACTACCTACAACAAAACAGAAAATGGTTCTGGAATTTTTAGATTCATTTCTACATCAAGGATTTCAAAACAGATAAAGAGCTCCTGTAGATATTTTTTACTCATCCTACCCCTCCAACCCCAAGCGGCTCATCCAGGGCCTTTAGGCATCAGCTTGCAGATATCAAACCCTT
>UWYT01000185.1 GCA_900608495.1 Olavius algarvensis spirochete endosymbiont
AAACCCGCGGAAGCCAGCCTCGAGGCGGAGAGCATGGTTGAACTAGATGAGCTCGCGGAGGCTGATCTCGAAACACAGTTCCAGGACGAGGCCGTAATTGAGTCAGACAAATCCGCGGAAACCAGCCTCGAGGCGGAGAGCATGGTTGAACTAGATGAGCCCGCGGAGGCTGATCTCGAAACACAGTTCCAGGACGAGGCCATAATTGAATCAGATAAACCCGCGGAAG
>UWYT01000332.1 GCA_900608495.1 Olavius algarvensis spirochete endosymbiont
AATAAGGCATCTTCTGTTTAGCCTTATGGCCATGGACGGCCTAAGGGCGGGCCTGCCTCTGAGGGGGGAATGAGGCTTTGTGTGACGATAGCCGCATATATAGCCAGGCGTATGCCTTCAATTATGTGTGGCGGAGCGATCATTAATAAACTTGTGCTCTGTTGCTTAAGCTTGACCGATTTCAAACACTTTGGTTTTAGTCAAGACGTTGTGTAATCCCTTCCTGTCTCGTCTAAAGGATATAGTAAGAATGCCTATCCCAAAAGTTAAAAGCATACTGACTATTACGAACGAGAGATAAACTAGTATAGACCGTAATATCGAGATTTTATGTCCATCGTAGGTAACCAATCGCACTCCCATCATTTTTTGACCAATAGTCATTCCAAAGACTGACGAAGGTAAAAATGCAAACAGGAAAAAAAGAATTTGCCCAGCAACTCCAAAAACAAGATTAAAGTGAGTATCAGAATATTCGACCAATTCTTTAGTGATTATAGAGAACCTTCCCAAAATTATTATTGCCGCAAACAAAACAGACACCGATAGCACAGCGTCTATTATCAAAGCAAGCATACGTCGCATTGTCAGTTTTGTTTTCTCCAATAATTCTTTGTAGCAGCAGTAAATGAAAAGTCAACTTTTAGTCCAGGGACTCCAATTAGAGTAAAATCAATATCGGCACCCGTTTTGAGCTTGCCTTTACTATCTATCCCAACAGAAACTGTTCCCAACAAATAGGAAAACGATACACTAGGGCCACTATCACCTACGCCCGCATATACACCAAGATTTACAACTTCTAAACCAACACCAATAGACAATTTAATTTCATCTGGCCACTCTTCTTGTAGCCGAGTCAGTGCATCAGAATACAAAGAATAATCGCCAGAAATCTCGCCATCTTCATTAATGAATTGTATGCGATGGTCACCCTCGGGCAGTCCTTGTACTATATCATAAAAAAGAGAAACGGCTTCTGTAATATCGCCTCGGTTCTCTATCTCACCTTGAATTGTTGCATTACTCTGATCGTCGTAGTCCACTTCCACCAGCCCCGCCGGATCCACATACTTCACGGGGTTGTTGCTCACATAGGCATACCAGTTAAGAGCC
>UWYT01000119.1 GCA_900608495.1 Olavius algarvensis spirochete endosymbiont
TCTATGTGGCAGATACTAACAACCACCGCATCCGGAAAATCACGCCGGCGGGGGTGGCAACCACTTTGGCCGGCAGCACAAGGGGTTTTGCGGATGGAGCCGGCACAAAAGCATGGTTTGACGAGCCAATCGGCGTGGCTGTGGACTCATCCGGCAATGTCTATGTGGCAGATAGTTACAACCACCGCATCCGGAAAATCACGCCGGCAGATAGAGTGGTAAGCACCATAGCCGGCAGTGGCACAGCGGATTCTGCGGATGGCACCGGCACAGCGGCGAAGTTTCACTCCCCCATCGGCGTGGCTGTGGACTCATCCGGCAATGTCTATGTGGCAGATTCTAACAACCACCGCA
>UWYT01000186.1 GCA_900608495.1 Olavius algarvensis spirochete endosymbiont
TGTTCTGTTTAGACCGTGGCCATGGATGGCCTAAGGGCGGGCCTGCCTGAGGGGGGGGATAAGCTCTTAGTCTAAAAACTGACTGTTGTCATTATTTTATGACCGGTTATTTCAAGAATTCCCTTTGATCTGTTACTTTCGAAAACCTCAATGGTCTCGCGAGTGAAACCGTTCTCTCGTTCTACTATATAAGATACGATGTACTTAGTTCCTGAGGATCTGCCGGCAATTGACTTGATTACGCTCATTGGCAACAATTTCATTTTCTCAATACTGCCAAATTGTTGCCAAATATTCTCGATTGACTTTTTCCATTCTTCACTTCCTAATTTGCGCTCGAACGACTGAGAGTAGTAAAGTCCCTCAGGTTTGTAATTCCTTGCATTTAGTCCATTGAAATACGGTTGGAGATACTCGTCAATTTCACTC
>UWYT01000187.1 GCA_900608495.1 Olavius algarvensis spirochete endosymbiont
GCTTCACTGCCGGCAAAGGTGCTTACCACCCAGGCCATGCTGGTGCCGTCGGATTCCGTACTGGTGCCGTCGGATTCCGTACCGGTGCCGTCGGATTCCGTACCGGTGCTGTCGGATCCCGTACTGGTGTTCTCGGGAATCTCGCAGGACACCAAAAGGCTCATAAGAGCCAAAACCAGGATACTGGTGGATATTCTATTCATAATTTCTTCTATAAAGGTTTGATTATAATCTCAAACACTATTATAACCTATTTCATCCCGATTCGCCAGAGGATTTAGAGGTTTTCTCAAATCCAGCGTCTA
>UWYT01000091.1 GCA_900608495.1 Olavius algarvensis spirochete endosymbiont
CCGGCTATAGTGCTTACCACCCCCGCTGGAGTGATCTTCCGGATACAGTGGTTGTGTGCATCTGCCACATAGACATTACCGAATGCGTCCACAGCCACTCCGTAGGGGAGGTTAAACTGTGCTTCTGTGCCGGTGCCATCCGCATGACCCCTTGTGCCTGTTCCGGCCAAGGTGCTTACCACTCTATCTTCTATTCTATCTGCCGGCGTGATTTTCC
>UWYT01000188.1 GCA_900608495.1 Olavius algarvensis spirochete endosymbiont
TAGGTTATATTCTCCTAGGTACTGGGTTGATTTAATATCTCACAGCCCCGCGCGGCTTGCGCAAAGTTTTTTTAGCTGAAAAGCGAAGAACTTGCTTGACATATTGAGCGACTTGGAAAAATAATATGAGGTGACCTTCCAGGTTATATCCTATTCTATTCTAGGTTATATCCTCCTAGGTACTGGGTTGATTTACAGCCCCGCGCGGTTCGCGTGGGGCTGTTTTAGCTGAAAAGCGGGAAACTTGCTTGACATATTGAGCGACTTGGAAATAAGGTGGAGTATGAAAGCATTGTCGATGCTGCTGCTCCTGGCATCCTGCGTCTCAAAGCCTCTAGTGTCGACTGGGCCATCATTCGTACTTGAGTCCGCCGATTTGACAATCCGACTAGTTCCTCTTAGTCGCGAAGAACTAAAAGTGCACTACGGAACAAACACCGATAGCATAAGAAATCCATTTATCGACTTTCCCGCCCAGTTTCTAAAAAAACGCATTGTGGTTTTTCAAACCGAGATAAGCACTGTCGAGTCTGAGGTGTTATTTCAGTTAGATAAAATTCACCTGGAGATTGGAGGAACAAAGAATTCCGCCGCCAGTCTCGAACTCCTAATGAATTACTGGAGGGGTTATGCAAGCCAGGAAGAGGCGGTGCTCATGCAGTCCCTGATGCGTAAGACGATGCTGGACAGAAAATTCAACGTGACCCCCGATAAGCCTGCAAAGGGATATCTGGTGTTCGCCCATTCTTTCCCCAAGGAGGGAGGCGAGGCTGTGATTTCTTTCAATGTCAGCACGCCCGCTGGGGATCATGGTTTATTGGAGCAGGAGATGGAGTTCACTGAAACGGGAACTGAAGCGAAAAATACTGATAGAAGGGGTATATTTGACGAGGATTCCTAGTTCTTTTTTTCTCGCTTCCTCCAGTTCCTTCTGAAAGATCGACTCATTCGTCCGGAGCCCATCATTATGGCAATAGGGCGAAGGCTTTCAATGTGCGAAAGAGATATTTTTAACGTTACCGCCAGAGGGACAGCCAGGAACATCCCGGCAAACCCCCAAATCCATCCCCAAATAATCAGTGAAATCAATATCACCAGGGGGCTCAAATCCAATTGATGCCCCTGGAGTTGAGGATCGATTAATGAGCCTATCACAATTTGAATTGCCGGCATCGTAATCCACACAGCTATAATTCGATTCCAGTCCGGATAGAACTGCACAAAGCCCAGAGTCATGGTGATAACCAAAACAAAGAGGCTTCCCAAACTGGGGATGTAGTTTAGCAGGAAGGCCATCAAACCCCAAAATTGCGCCAAATCCTGTCCAATAATGCTAAGACTCAACCACACCAGCAGACCGGTAACCGCGCTTAGCATGGTTTTCAAAATGAGATATCGGGCCACCTGATTCGATGAATCCGAAACAGTCCTGGCGACTTTGACGTTCACATGATGCGGGAAGGCCCGTTTCAGTTTTCGCCATGAGAGAGGCGTCTCAATTTGCATGAGTAATATGAAGATGAGCGCCAGTCCCAGGGAAGTTCCGAAGTTGACGAAGGAGTCCGTTGTCTGAATTATGAGATCGAGTAGATTTCGCGTCCATCCCATTGTGGGGAAAAGCTCCTCGGGAATTTTGAAACGAGCCCATATCTCGCGAAGGATTTGAGAAAAACGAGACTGATAGGTTTCAAAAATGGATACAAAATCGTATAGGCTTGAATAGAATATTTTCCCGACCCCGTAGAGTACAATGAACACTACGGACATCACCAGGATAATCCCAATGAACCTTGGAACCTTCAGTTTTGTGAGTCGATTTACCAGTGGTGTTGACATCAGGGAAACAAGGGCGGCAAAGGCCAGAGGTATGAAGACTCTTTGCAGGAAATGCAGGACCGTACCCAGGGCAATCAGAGTGAGAATACCCAGAAAGCTTGTCTGTATATTGCGGGATTCCATACCTGTATTCTACAGCAAATTATGTGGGGGATATAGTTGCCTCAGGGCGACTTAACTGCATGAATAGATTAGGATACTCGTAAGATGTCGGCTAGCGCTCAGTTCTTGTGCTCATATTCAAGCTACGCGTCCCTGCCATTCGATGACGGCCTCGAAGTGGCCTTTGCCGGCCGGTCGAATGCGGGTAAATCCTCGGTTCTCAATGCTCTATGTGGCCGCAAAGCTCTCGCCAGGATATCCTCCGCTCCCGGCAAAACCAGGCATATCAATATTTTTGGAGTTGATAGACAAAGAAAACTGGTAGACTTACCTGGTTACGGATATGCGAAGGCGAGCGAGAGTGAGCAGCGGCGATGGAGAAGAGAAATCACCCGCTATGTTACAGAGCGGAAGTGCCTTCTGGGACTGGTTATTGTAATGGATGTCCGTCGTCCATTGAGGGAAACCGACAGGACAATGCTGGCTCTCTGCCGCGCTTCAAAACGAAGGGTGCACGTTTTGCTGAATAAGTCCGACAAACTCAATCCCAGCCAGCGATATGCGAGTCTGGAGAAGGCGAGAGAAAACCTCAGCTCCCTATATCCCGACGCCAGTTGCAATTACTTCTCGGCTCTCAAGAGAGAGGGCCTGGCGGAACTGCAGAGAGTGCTAAGTGCCTGGTTCAAAGTAAACAGTTCGGATTTCCGGGCTCTTCCGCCTCTTAAGTAAAAATTCTATCATGGCCCCATGAGGATGATTCTCATGGGAGGGATAAAACACTGTGGGAAAACAACTTTGGGAAGTATCATCGCAGCCAGGCTCAATTACGATTTTTTCGATCTCGATGAGCTTATAATGAAGGAGGGAATGGGCGTATGGGGCTCAGTTCGGGAAGCTATGCAAAATCTCGGTGGAGATGGATTTAGGAAGTTGGAAACAATGGCAATTGCGTTCTTCATCGAAGGAATCATTCCCGGCCTATTTGGGAGTGGAGTGGTTCTTTCCCTTGGCGGAGGCTTCATAGAGAATACAGAGGCAATGGCATACCTTGGCGATAGGGGAACGAGGATATATCTTCTGGCCGCTCGTGAATTGCTTTACCGGCGCATCGAGTTGTCGGGAAAACCCGCTTTCCTGTCGGAGGAAAACCCCTACGAAGATTTTATTGAGCTCTATGCTCGGCGAGATAGCCTATACAGGAAGTTTGCGGATTTGATACATGAAGTGGATGAATCGCCCGCAGAGCTTAACGCGCAACGATTGCTGCTTGCATTGGAGGGGCATTATGCCGGGAAATAGCCTTGGCCATTATCTTGTAATAAGTACTTTCGGCGAATCTCACGGTGTTGGCATCGGCGTTACGGTGGATGGACTTCCTCCAGGGCTGGAAATAAGTGAAAAAACTGTTCAAAAACAATTGGACCGCCGCAGGCCCGGACAGTCGGATATCACAACGCCGAGGAAGGAAGCTGACGAGGTAAGAATACTCTCCGGTGTTTTTGAGGGTAAGACCACCGGAACACCGCTGGCCATGCTGCTTCATAACAGTGATGCACGTTCGTCGGACTACGACAAAATTGTGAAAAAATTTCGCCCCGGTCATGCGGATTATACTTATTTCAAGAGATATGGTTTTAGAGACTGGCGCGGTAGCGGCAGGGCGTCCGGACGCGAAACCGCGGCTCGAGTAGCTGCCGGCGCTGTCGCACGGCGATGGCTGAGTGAACAAGGAGTCTCGATTTTAGGCTTTGTGAAAAGCGCTGCCGGCATTGATTGCGAGATATTTGACATGGATTATATCGAAAAAAACCCCATGAGGGCCCCCGATTATATCGCGGCCCAGAAAATGGAAGCAAGAATTAGGGAGCTAATTGAAATTGGCGACAGCGCCGGCGGTGTAATAGAATGCCGCATCAACGGTGTACCGCCTGGTTTGGGGAATCCCGTCTTCGATAAGCTGGAAGCCAATCTGGGCAAGGCCATACTTTCGATTGGCGCGGTGCGCGGTTTCGAAATTGGCGTTGGATTTCGCGCCGCCAATATGAGGGGCAGTGAGCACAACGATCAGATGGATTCCAACGGATTTAGAAGCAACAACGCCGGTGGAATAATTGGCGGCATAAGCACTGGTCAGGAAATAGTTTTTCGAGCCGCCGTTAAGCCCGCAAGCTCAATCAGCCTTCCTCAAACAACCAGGGATATGGACGGCGAAACCGTCGATATAAACATTGAAGGCCGCCATGATCCAACCATTTGTCCCAGAATAGTTCCGGTTATTGAAGCCATGGCAGCCATCACCCTTATGGATCAATGGCTGGGATACCGCGCTCTTCGCGGGCTGGACCCGCCAAAGCATCTCTGAAGGAGATTTTCGGGATTTTGCGGCAAGGAGTAAGGATCGCCTGGGCGACCCCCCACATGCCTAAGCCGACTCTTCCATTTCCGAAAATTCAGATTTTTCCGCGCCACAAAGAGGACAAACCCAATCTTCCGGCAAATCTTCAAAAGCGGTTCCGGCGGGGACCTCGTTATCTTCATCGCCTTCGGCTGGATCGTAGATATAGCCACAAACATCACATACGTACTTTTTCATAAATCACCTCTGTTAGTGCTTACTGGAGCTAAGTATTCTACTCCCTTCTTCTGGAAGCTTCCTTATCCAATTGATATAGTCCCATTTCATAACCACCCACCATTTTCAGCTTGTCGATCATGCTTTGTGCGGACGTTTCCTCTTCAATTTGTTCTGTGACATACCAACTGAGAAAAATTTCCGTGGCGATATCATCTTCCTTGCGGGATTTGCGAACTAAATCGTGAATGCACTTGGTAATATACTTCTCGTGCGCTAAAGCAGCCATGAACGCCTCTAGCGGAGTTTCCCAAGCAGCCTGGGGCTCAGACAGCGCGGCGTAAAAAACACGCTCATCGTTTTCATCGAGATAGTGATGAATTTTTTGAGCATGAGTACGCTCCTCAGTGGCTTGCGCGGTCATCCAGTTTGCAAGGCCTGGGAGATTTTTCGAATAGAAATCGGCAGCCATGGATTCATATAGATATGCCGAGCCCAACTCCTCATTGAACTGCTTATTCAAGGCCTCTGCCATTGATTTTGAAATTGCCATTTATTCTCCTCTCCACAGGCCATGGATGTTGCAGTATTCGCGGGCCGCTACTTTTTTGGGGTTTTCGATCGAGCAGGAGAAATATGCCTTTGGTTCATCGCTGCTTCCTAACTCCCGAAGCATTCTCTGGCCGTCTACCACTAGCTCAATCCACTGAATCCAGTGATTCTCCAGCATGGGATGAGGAATACTGCCCACCTTAACTTCGAAGCCACCGTCTATCTTTTTTATAATTGGAACATGCTTTTCCTTCGATGAATCTGCCGTCTGCTCCGGCATGTGAATCATATTTTTTCCACAGCAGAGCAAATCTTCGCTGCCAGCATCCATCAGCATCACGATGCAGGCACAATCCTCACATTTATATACCTCGTATTTTTTGGCCATATACACTCCTTAGATTAAATTTCATTTCATAGAATAGTTGGCGAAGCCTAACAAATCAAGACCGTCTGGCCTAGTGGACATGTTCGATATCCATACGGATATTCTACCAGTTTTCTCCAAGTATTTCAAAATATGCCCGAGGATGCGCACATGCGGGACATTTTGCAGGTGGTTCCAAGCCCTCATAGAGGTAGCCACAGTTGATGCAGCGCCAAACAACTTTCGTATTCCTTTTGAAAACCATCCCGGTATCCACATTCTTCTTCAATGCGAGATATCTTTTTTCGTGTTGTTTCTCCGCAACAGCGATGGCTTCGAAAATATAGGCGATTTCACTAAATCCCTCTTCCCGGGCGATTTGTGCAAATCCGGGATACATGGTGGTCCATTCGTAATTCTCTCCATTGGCACCACTCTGCAAATTTTCGCTCGTGGAACCGATTACGCCAAAGGGGAATTCGGCGTCAGCATTAATAAACGAAGACCCTCCACTCATATACCGAAAAATGCGTTTCCCATGTTCTCTTTCCTGATTTGAGGTTTCTTCAAAAATCAGGGCAATTTGAATTAAACCCTCTTCTCGGGCCTTCCCGGCCGCGTATGTGTATCGATTACGAGCCTGCGATTCGCCAGCAAATGCAGTCATCAAATTTTTCTGTGTCTTAGTACCTTCAAGTCCTTTCATGCTATTCACCCCTTGTATCGAAGTTTATCTGGAGGTAACCCCCCCGTATATTATAAGGGGGGCCCCAAGATTTTTCAAGGGAAGTTTGCAAGTAAACACTGATAATACAAAGAATTAGTTTCCCTTCACTAACTTAAGAGGGTTTGTTTTAGTTAGATGCCTTTAGTATACGTAGTTGTCTTTAAGTAGTTGTAAGACGGTCAATCCGCCAAGATTGCAAATCTAGAGCTCAATAAGGGAGCTATTTCTGATATAAGGGCCTTGGCTGATATCTGGTGTGCAGCAAATCGTAGCTTCTGCGCGATAGCGGCTCGCCCAGGAAATCCTTGTAAATTCGTATGATGTCAGGATTTTGATGAGAGCAACGCACCACGCTTTTTTCATCATCACTATAAATCCCCGTGATTCGTTTCTGACGTACTTCCTCATCCGTGTTGTAAGGCTGACCACCGCCGCCGATGCAACCACCCTTGCACGCCATCACTTCGATGAAGTGATATGGGGATTCTCGGCCTTCCATGCGGGCCAGGCGAACCTCGGACATTATTTGACGAACTTTGGACATGCCATGGGCAACGGCGACTTTCAGTTTTGCATCGCCAAGGAGTATTTCGCCCACTCGAACGCCTTCCATTCCTCGTACTGCCTGAATGTTGACGTTATCAAGATTTTTACCTGTTATCAGATGGTGAGCCGTCCTGAGAGCGGCTTCCATTACACCTCCCGTAACGCCGAAAATAGTGCCGGCGCCTGAGTAGTCCCCGATGGGACTGTCGACAATCCCATCCTTGATGTTCAGGAAGTCGATACCGGCGCGCTTTATAAGTCTGGCAAGTTCGCGGGTTGTAAGCACCAGGTCGACATCGTTGTAACCGGAAGCATGCATGTTGTCATCGCGGTTTATCTCATATTTCTTCGTGGTGCAGGGCATGATTGCAACCGAGTAGATATTCTTGGGGGCTAGCTTAACCCTCTTGGCGTAATATGTTTTTGTGACCGCGCCTTGCATCATCATAGGGCTCTTCGCCGTAGAGAAATGTGGAATCATATCGTCGAAATACTTTTCCATATAATCGGTCCAGGCAGGGCAACAGGAAGTTATCTGCGGTAGATTGTCACCCCTGGTAAGCCGATTAACGAATTCCAAACTCTCTTCCATTATTGTTAAATCGGCTGCAAAATTAGTATTGAACACAGCATCGGCGCCAAGCATCCGAAGAGCTGTATAGATTTGCTGAGACATGAGGGTGCCTGGTTCCAGGCCAAAGGCTTCGCCGATAGCCACTCGAATGGCCGGTGCCACCTGAACTGCTACATGCTTTGTCTCATCGCGGACGGCCGACAGGAACTTGTCGGTTTCATCCTTCTCATAGATGGCACCTACAGGGCAGTGAGCCGAACACTGACCACACTTTATGCATGGGCTTTCGTTTAGCAGAACACCGCCTGCAGGTTGGATTACCGTATCATATCCACGGTTGATAAACTCCAGTGCCCAAACATCCTGCAATTGCTGACACACCAGAGCGCATCTCCCGCAATTGATACACTTGCGAGGATCCAGTACGATCGATGGGGTGGAATCATCCTTGGGAAGGTCTTTCAATTGCCTGGTAAACGGCGCTTCGCGTATACAGAAATCCTCGGAAATATCCTGGAATTCGCATGAGCCATTGCGAGCGCAGATGAGGCACTCATTTGGGTGATTGGACTGCATCAGCTCAATTACCGTTTTTCTCACTTCCATTAGTTCAGGGTCGTGAGTTATGTAATTCTGACCTTCCACGACCGCAGTAGTACAAGAGCGCACCATTTTTGGCGAGTTTTCCACTTTGACAACACAGAGTCCACAAGCGGCCCAGGGCTCTATATCCGGATGATAACAAAGGGTAGGGATATTAATCTGGAGGGATTTCGCCGCCTTGAGAATGGTGGTTCCGGGCTCAGCTTCGTGAGGTTGACCGTTTATTTTGAACTTTAACATATTGCCTCTCTCCTGAATCAGGCCACAATTACAGCGTCAAATTTGCAGACATCATGACAGATTCCGCATTTGATGCATCTATTTTGATCGATTACATGCAGCTTCTTGCGTTCACCGGTTATGCATGGCACCGGGCACTGCTTTGCGCAGAGCATACAACCAACACATTTCTCAGCATCAATCGTGTAGCTTACCAAGTTCTTACACCTGGCGGCCCTGCACTTACCCTCGTTTATATGTTCCAGATACTCTTTTTCGAAATATCGCAATGTTGACAGAACGGGGTTTGCTGATGTCTGACCCAAGCCACAAAGCGATGCCATCTTAGTGGCATGTCCAATATTCTGCAGTTTCTGGACATCGTCTGGAATCCCATTGCCTTTGGTAATTTGGTCCAGTATTTGATGCATTCGCTTTGTGCCGATACGGCATGGGGAACATTTACCACAGGATTCGTCTACGCAGAATTCCATATAGAATTTAGTTACATCTACGATGCAATCGCCCTCATCCATAACAATCATTCCACCAGAACCCATCATCGATCCAATGGCTGTCAGTGAATCGAAATCTATGGGAGTATCCAGAAAATCTTTGGTTATTACACCCCCGGAAGGGCCCCCGGTTTGGACGGCTTTGAATTCTTTTCCATCACGAATTCCACCGCCTATATCGTAGATTATTTCCCTTAGAGTGGTTCCCATCGGCACTTCCACCAGGCCGGAATTCTCAATTCGGCCTGTTAATGCGAAAACCTTTGTGCCCGGGGATTTTTCTGTGCCTATGGATTTAAACCAGGCACCGCCTTTTTCGATAATGCATGGAATATTTGCCAGGGTTTCGACATTGTTGATAACTGTCGGCTTGTCAAAAAGCCCATGTGTTGCCGGAAATGGCGGTTTGGGTGTTGGCATGCCCCGATTTCCCTCAGTTGAAGCTAAAAGTGCTGTTTCTTCTCCACAGACAAACGCGCCGGCCCCAAGTCGAATCTCAATATCGAAATCAAACCCGCTCTCCAAGATATCCTTTCCCAGAAGTCCCATTTCCCGCGCCTGACTCAGTGCAATTCCCAGCCTTTCAATGGCAAGCGGGTATTCTGCTCGAACATAAATTACGCCCTGATTCGAAGCGACGGTTTTTGCGGCAATAGCCATTGCCTCGATGATGGAATGAGGATCTCCCTCCAGAGCAGATCTATCCATATACGCACCCGGATCGCCCTCGTCTCCATTGCAAATAACATATTTTTCATCGCCTTCAGCATCTGCCGATAATTTCCACTTCAGCCAAATTGGAAATCCGGCACCTCCTCTGCCTCTTAGGCCGGAAATTTTGAGTTCCTCCAGCACCTCTTCCGGGCGCATTTCAAATAACACCTTTTTCAAGGCGACATAGCCTTGCCGGGCAATGTATTCCTTGATATCCTCGGGATTGATTACGCCACAGTTACGCAGTACCACGCGAAATTGCTTCAACTTAGCTTCGTTTAAATAGTCCTCCCCT
Source organism: Olavius algarvensis spirochete endosymbiont (assembly GCA_900608495.1). Classification (GTDB taxonomy): domain Bacteria; phylum Spirochaetota; class Spirochaetia; order DSM-2461; family DSM-2461; genus UBA2779. Next base: position 9,623 of record UWYT01000188.1, read on the forward strand.
TCGCAGAGGATGTCCTTGGCGGGATAGTCATATACGTGATTGCCTACCAGTCTGTGCCCAATCAGGTGCTCTTCGACTATTTTCTTGGCGATAGGGATATCCACCCTGCCGTAGAGGGTGTTTGGCATATCTTTCATTCGAATCTCGACAGTTGGTTCTGCATAGCAGAGACCCATACATCCAGTCTGTTTAATCGCGACGTTGGGCAACTTCAGCATATGGATTTCATCAAGAAACGTTTTGAGAATTCTTTTTGCGCCTGCAGCAATACCGCAGGTTCCCATGCTGACAACTACATGTATACCCTTGGATTCGCGGCGTCCTATTGCCTGTTCCGAGCGTAATTTCTGGAATGCGTCCAAGGTTATTTTTGCCATTTTCTACTCCTCAACAACGCCAATCCAGGCGCGCTTAACTCCAAAGATTGCGTGTATCAGCAATGCAGGCAGCTTATTCATGTGTAGTGAGATATCACTCCCTGCAGCTTCTCCGTTGTCAGTTTCCCATAAACCTCATCTTCGGCCATGAGCACCGGTGCAAGTCCACAGCAGCCAACACAACGGACGGTTTCAATCGAAAACTTGCCATCCGCGGTTGTTCCACCGGCACGAACATCCAAAAGGTTTTCCAGCTTACTGATAAGTTCGTTGGCACCTTTCATATAGCAAGCGGTTCCAGTGCAGACATGGAGATTGATTTCCCCCGGTTTCTCCAGCTTGAAGAAGTGATAAAAGGTTATTATTCCGTAAATTTTTGCAAGTGGAATATCGAGAACTCTGGCCACTTCAAAGGCAACCTCGCGAGGGACGTACCGATACTCCTGCTGAACCCTGTGAAGAATCATAATCAGATTGCCAGGGCGCTCTTGCCACTTCTCGATGAACGCTTTTAGATTGTCACTTAAAGCTACTTTCCTGGTAACTATCCCTTTGCCTGCAACCATACAACCTCCCAGCAATGCGATAAAATTTAAGTATGGAGGCAGTTTGCATATTTATCAACACCTTATCAGTAAATATAGCGGATTTTAAGTAAAAAATCGCCTATATTGACATTTATTATCCCACTTGGCACAATAAGTTGCTATGAATAAGAATTTCATCTTCCGGCTTATAAAATACAAGAGAGTTCTCAGCCAGCTTCGGACACTTGGACTCGAAAGGGTTTTCTCCAACAATCTTGGTGATGCAACAGGAGTCGCTGCAACGCTGGTCAGGAAGGACTTGGCCCGCATTGGAATGCATGGCAACCGGCGTGGGGGTTACAACATCGTGGTAATGCTGGAACTTGTAAATGCGAACTTAGGCGGAACAGAATCCCGGGAGGCAATAGTTGTTGGCTGTGGCAATCTGGGCCGCGCTTTGTTGAATAACGAATCATTTCACAGAGACGGGATTGAGCTTATTTCGGGATTTGATATAAATCCGCCCGCTGCCCATATCGGAGGCATTCCAGTTTATTCCATGGAAAAGCTTCATGAGATAATCCAAACTAAGCATGTCAAGATTGCGCTTCTAACTGTGCCCTCCAGCGCTGCTGCGGAAGTGCGTGACAGACTGCTGGCAAATGGCATTCGTGGGATATTGAACTTCACTTCCACGGAACTCTCCAGCACAGACAACTGCATAATCAAGAATGTGAATATCAGTTTGGAGCTGGAAAGTTTATTCTTCTCAGTTCATGTCCAGGCAGTGCAACATGGAATGGAATCGTCCCAGAAGCCAGATACGAGGATTCTACGTGAAGAGCCAAATCCCTAACCGGGCGGTCATCTATGCGTTCAGTCTCAGCACCGTTTACTGCTCTACTTCACCATCTGAACTACCAGATTATGCAAATTCCGGAAGAGCACAACGAAGACAAAGCACCTTGCTCGAATTATTTACCTGATAGTCCCTGCCCTATTTAGGATTCGACATCTCCTCAAATAGGTTAAGCTGGCGTATGAATCGGATGAGTCTCTGTGAGGATATGCAACTCAAATTGATAGACAATGCAGGAAAGAAATTGGATAATTGTATTTACTTCTGGTGTAGATGCTATACTGATGTTTGAAAATCGGCGCCTGAATGCGTCTTTTTAGGAGTGTATATGAAAGTTTTGATTCGATTCGGATTGCTGATGGCTATGATGGCTATGATGTCGTTGGGTTTCTCAAGTTGTGCATCCAAAGTGGACAAAACGTCCGAAGGTCCGGTTAAGAGCACCGATTATCCTGATTTCTTCTTGAATCCACCCACTCTGGAGGATCAGTTCGTAGGACTTGGCATGGCAAAGCTGGAGGACGAAAATTTATCTCGAACCACGGCGCTTGCTAGAGCGAGAGCGGATATTGCGACTCAGATTTCGGTTAGTGTCGAGACGATGCTCACGGATTATGCACAAGAAGCTGGCTCGGATGGCAACGTGCAAACCCTTTCGTTTGTTGAACGAGTATCAAAGGAAGTTGCCAGTATTGAGCTCAAAGAGTCAGTTACCAAGAGTAACTATCCTGCGAAGGATGGCACTTGGTTCGTGATGGTATACTATCCCAAGGCCGCGCTGTTGGAAACCGTTGGGGATATATTCGCTAGAAACGAGGATGCTGCCTTCGCTGAGTTTAAGGCGCAGCAGGCGCTTGATCGCCTAAATGCCGAGGTTGAGAATAACCCACCGGTATCGGCTGGCGCCAACTCACCTGTAAATCAATAACCCTCCATCCGGGTGACCGGGCAACGGTTTCCCGGAACTACAGCTACCCGGGTTCTGTTCGATAAGTAGCTTAGCTTCAGGTATCAGGCCGAAGATTTAGACTCCGATTGGCTAAGGAAAGTATGCTTGCCGGGTGTCCATGCTTTGGGAATACAGAATGTTAGACTGAAGGAACGTTTAACCCTATGAAATATCGAATAATGCTCTTGGTGTTGGTACTCGTAATTTCGCGTCTGTATGCTCAATCGGCAACGGGAACAATTAGCTATCTTGAGGGCGAAGTGGCAATTGCGCAAAATGGCACGTATTTAAGTCCTGAGGATGTGACTATCGGTTTGAAAGTGGGCGCCTTTGACACTGTTGAAACTGGTGCAGATGGGTATGTCGAACTTCAAATGAACACACCGGCTTCCGGTTCCCGAGTGAGAGTGAGACCATCCTCAACATTCTATTTCGAGAATACCCCAATAACACCCAGGGCCTCAAATATGATACTTCAACTACTGCGGGGTTCGTTAGTCCTAAAGGTAGGGAAGCTTTTAAGATTGGATTCCTACACCGTCCAAACCGACTATGCGGGCATGACGGTGAGGGGAACCGATTTCAGCGTGGATATATCGCAAGATAGATCGATACTCGTTTCGGTTTCAGAGGGTTCCATTAGGAGTGAGGTGTTCGGTAGATCCGTACTTGTTGAACCTGGTTTCGTCGCGCTTGTGGATCAGAACGCCAGGTTGTCCATTAAGGCCGTGGATAGCGACGATTTGGCATTGTATCGTCAATTCTGGTACAGAGAGAGATTGGAAGCTCTGAAAATTAATGCAAGTTTATCCATTCAGCACTATTCGAGTTTATGGGATCGGCAATTGCCTCGTTTGCGACGTGCAATGACAAGCCTTGAATCCAATATCGAAGTATTCCAACGCTGGGCGGATTTAGCCGATTCGCCGGAGGCGGTCCTGCCGCCTACATCCGAAATCATAAGGGATAAAATAGCCCTAAGTAAGGCAATGCTGGCCCTTGGAACCGTACTGCCAGTTGCCGAACGCGCCTACTATACTCTGTTGGGTCTCGAGGATATCTATGAACAGGGTTACGCACAGGGACAATTCAGTGCAGGACAATACCGTAACGCGGCGGATTTCTACGATTCTTTTCAGGAATATGAAGTGGAGATGCGAAGTATTCTAACTAGGGCTAGATGGATGAGAGAGATTTACGAAGTATTAAGCTCCGCAGAAACCGTTTTTTCAAATTCAAGTATACCCGGTGCCCACCCAACTCTCCAATGAATACTTTGGCCCAAGCGCCGCTTCCCAGCATATCAGCTGTAATTCCAGTTCGACCCGCTCCCTATTCGTCTCGTTCGCAACTAGGTGGTTCTTGAGTTTCCAATCCGATTCGAACCCCCCGAAACATTGAATCTAAAACGAATTATATCACCGTCTCGAACAGTATATTTCCTACCCTCCGTCCTAATACGACCGGCTGATTTCAAAGCTGCCTCGTTTCCGAAGTCAAACAGATCATCACAGTGGTACACGTTCGCCTTAATAAAACCTCTTTCAAAATCGCTGTGAACAAGTCCGGCGCACTGGAGAGCGGTTGCACCCCTTGGGAAAGTCCAAGCTCTGTTTTCTTTCCTGCTCAAGGTAAAAAAAGTGCAAAGATCGAGCGTCAGATATGCACTGCGTATTAACTGCGACAATCCGGATTCACTAAGGCCCAATTCGGATATGAATGCACTGCGCTCTTTGGCATTTTTCAAAGCGGCAATCTCGGATTCCAATTTGCCGCATAGGATAACAACTTCGGAACCTTCGGATTCAGCTATGGCACAAACCGGGTAAACCCAATCTGTTTTTCCCTCAACATCGTTCTCACCCACGTTACATATATAAATCTGCTTCTTCGCGGTGATCAAAAAAAGATCCTTGAGACGCACGATATCATCGGCATCAAGTTTCATCGATCGAACAGACTTCCCATCACCCAGGCGAAGAGCAATTTTTTTTAATAAATTTTGCATCGCGATCGCTTCGTCACGTACTCTGATGTTCATCGTTTTAACCAGGCGCGCATTTTTCTCCAGGCGTTTCTCAACACTTTGCAAATCCGCCAGGGCAAGTTCAGTGTTGATGGTTTCAATGTCCGATTTCGGATCGACTCCACCGGAAACATGCACCACATTGTCGTCTTTGAAGCAACGAACTACATGAGCAATTATTCCCACGTTGCGGATATATGACAGAAACTGATTTCCCAGGCCCTCACCTTTAGAGGCTCCCCTGACAAGCCCCGCAATATCCACAAATTCAGTAAATGCCGGAACCATCCTGTCAGCGGCAACAATCTGGTGAATCCTATCGAGCCTGATATCTGGCACCTGCACCATTCCCACATTCGGATTGATGGTGCAGAAAGGATAGTTGGTAGTTTCCGCGGGAACAGCCGTGAGAGCCGAGAAAATAGTTGATTTTCCCACATTGGGCAATCCGACAATTCCGCAATTCACGAACGGTATCATAACAATCTGATGGGTTGACGCCAAGCTACTACCCTCATACAGTTGCTCAATGTCCAGCCTTATCCAAACCATATCCGCGTTGTCAATCGCCATCCTGATTTTGAATCTTGGCTGTTGCAGACATCTGGACATGAAGCTCCTAACCGACCGCAAGGAACTGGCATTAGCCGTCGAAGCATATGATTTCGAAAACGATAGGGTTAGCATAACCCTGAGTTACACCGAAAACATAAGCGCCGAGAAAATCCAGTTTGAAAAACCCGATGTGGTTATCGGCAAAAATCTATCGTCGATGGATATTGTGAACCTTCTGCGTCGAATGAAAAATGCCTATCCGGTGTACGAAACTTTGCGAGGCCCCAGAGATAAAAAGGACAGAGAATACTTCATTCCCTTATCCTTTGAGCTCCCCTTAATCATGGGGAAGGTGGAGGCAATGTCAAAACTGCCCGATCCGGTTTTCGTCAAGGCCGATGAATTACGTGAAGCATCCCGAACCTTCTCCGTATTGAACCAAGATGGCCGACTTGTCCGTTTAGCGTTTTCGCCAAGCTGGAACCGGGATTTTTACCTGGATATTCTGGCGACAAAAAATTCCGAACCTTTCTCGGTCGACATGGAAAGCATAGACGAGGAATCAATGAACCAAACCATCACAGATATTCGCGATTGGATAATCGAAGAAATCGGGGGCATTGAATCCAACATGCAATTCAGCCAAAGATATCGCTATATCCCCGATGAGATTTTGATACTTAATGAACGCATACTATTTGCCCGCACAGATTTTGGATATTGGAATTCGTTGCCTGATGTAGTTACCCGGCAATTGGATGTTCGCTATTTTGGAGGCCCGCGATTGATACCGATAACATCCGTGGTACGAGCCGGTATTCCCAAACGGGCGAAGCTGGTAAAGGCCGCGGAGGATTTTATAGATTGGTTAATGCTTCCAGATACTCAGTCCAAGCTCATAAAGGATTGGGAAAATGCCGGCATCACAGTTTTTGGCTTCCTCGGCGGTCTTTCTTCCCTTCAAGAAGTTAATCAAACAGTTATAACTCAACATTTCCCACGCATAAAAACTCCTGAAAGCCGGTTTCTCCAAGCCCCTCAATACCTGCCGATAAGGTGGACCGGAATCCGCAGCTTGATTATTCCCTGGTTTGAAACAGCCATAGCGTCTCATCAAACTAATCATTCTTTCTTCGAGGTTTACCAGAAGTGGGAGTTATCATCATTTTCCGAATCTGAATGATATATGTTTGACAAGATGTAACATGTAAGCTATGCTATTATGTGTTATCAGGAACCGTGTCGAGGAGGTGGGCAAAGTGGCAAAAGTACTGCTGAAGGATATCATTAAAATCTATGATGGCGATGTTAAGGCAGTTGACAGGGCAAACATAGAAATTCAAGACAAGGAATTCATGGTTCTGGTTGGGCCATCGGGATGCGGGAAAACGACAGTACTCCGAATGATTGCCGGGTTGGAGGAGATTTCCAGCGGCGATCTTTTCATTGATAGCAAGCGAGTGAATGATGAAGCTCCCAAGGATAGAGATATAGCGATGGTTTTTCAGAACTATGCTCTTTATCCTCATATGAGTGTTTACGGGAATATGCAATTCGGACTTCGAATTCGAAATTTCCCTAAAGAAGAAATTCACGCTCGAGTAAAGGAGGCCGCACAAATACTCGATATTGAAGAGTTGCTGGATAGAAAACCCAAAGCCCTTTCCGGCGGTCAGCGGCAGCGAGTGGCTGTTGGACGTGCTATAGTTAGGAAACCAAAAGTATTCCTGTTTGACGAACCTCTCTCCAACTTGGATGCCAAGTTGCGAGTGCAAATGCGTGCCGAAATTTCTTCTTTGCATAGTCGTCTTCAGGCTACCATGATTTATGTCACTCACGATCAAACTGAGGCTATGACCATGGGCGATAGAATTGTTGTTATGAGAAGTGGGATAATCCAGCAAATAGGAACCCCATTGAAGCTGTATAACACCCCGATCAATCGCTTTGTAGCCGGTTTTATCGGCTCTCCACCTATGAATATTTCCCCCGCGGGGGTATCGGAACAAGATGGCAAAATAGTTGTAAAAGAAGAGGGAATGACAGTAGTCATACCAGAATCGCGGGAGGAAGTCTTACGGCCCTACTTAGGTGGAAAAGTGCTGATGGGTGTTCGGTCAGAGGACTTGAAATTCACCAATGAACCGAAGGAGAGCAATCTCAACGCGAAAGTAATCGTTGTTGAACCTCTTGGAAATGAAACACACCTGTATCTCGAAACCAAAGACTCTCAATTGATTGCGAGAACCGATTCCGAGCATGGATTTAGAGTTGGTGAGAGAGTCGATTTCACACCGGAGGTGAAGAAGATTCAGTTTTTCGATATCGAAACCGAGCGATCGCTGCTTTACAGCGAATAAGCAATGACTCAACTCTGTTGGGAATGGACGAAACAGAAGATAGACTGCTGAGAATTTTTCCGGTTTGACGTTCATGCAACTGCATGTTAAACTTTGAGCTTGTAGGAGGTTTGGATATGAGAAAATCCCACCAGATGGGCTTGTTGTTTGTGGCAACTTCAATCATAGCTTTGCTCGGCCTTGTCAGCTGCGAAACCCGCCCCCCGGAGCCGAAAGAGGAAGTGGTTGTCGAGGAACCGGCAGATGTTCAGGAACCGCAGGAACCGCAGGAACCGATAGAAGTCGTCGAAGAGCCTGTCAAACCCTTGTCAGATGAAGAAATTAAAGCCGCAATGGCCGCGGTTCAGCGGGCGAATTTAATTGGTGCCAGCAGATATCTTCCCACGGACTATCAAAGCCTGGTCGACAAACTCAATTCAACCATCAATCTCGGCGATTCCGATCCCGATACGGCTAGGATACAACTTCAGAACCTTATCGACGAGGCAGATTCCCTATACGATAGGACTATAATCGTAAGACGAGACGAATACGCCGCGAAGTATTTCCGAGCCGATGCCGCCCTTTTGAATATAGAAGCTGAGAAGTTTGCTCCGGCTGAATACTTGAATACCCAGAAACTGGCCTTGGAAACCACCGAACACTACAAGGCGGGGGATACCACTTCTGCGATAGCAAAGGCGGATGAAACCATTTCTGCGCAAGCCCGCCTATACTATAACCTGGCTGAAAACATTCGATACATTGATATCCTAAAACGGGATACGAAAAATTATTTAAGCGATGCGGAAGATAACGAAGCGTTCGTTTATGCCCCCGAGGAGTTGGATGAAGCCAATCGGCTCTATGAAAGGGGCCTGAATATGTACGACAATTACAGTATCGAGGCTTCGGCAGCTATTTTAACCGAAGCGAAACAGCAATCTGTAATCGCAGCACGAATTAGTGCAATAAAGAGGGAACAATCCGAAACTGATTCACTGTTAACCCTAGTGCAGGGACGCATTGAGACTGCCTCCACACGCAGTGCAATGGATTCCGAGGGCAATGTAATTGAACCTAGTCCCTGGGAAGGTAACGCTTACATAGACGCAAATCCTCTGGTAGACCTATCCCAAAATGTAGAACCGGTGGACATAGAAGAGGCAATGCTTCGCGATTTGGACGAACCTCTAAGGAACGAACTCGACGGTGTTCCGGAGGATATATTGATAGAAGAAGAAGGTACCCAGGTAAATGCCGATGAACAGACTGCGGATTATCTTGCATTGGCCAAAAAACTTTGGGAGCAGGGTGTAATAGCTAGAAACAAGGGCGAATTTGATATAGCCAAAGATTATTTCGAGCAGGCCAATGCGTATGTCAATATTTTCGAATCCAACCTGGTATCAAGAACTTATACAGTAGTTTATCGTGAAGTTGCTACTGATTGCCTCTGGAGAATTGCCGAGAGAGTTGAGATTTTCGATAATCCCTTTATGTGGCCAAAAATTTGGAGGGCTAATCGTAAAATTATTCAAAATCCAGATTTAGTATACCCGGGACAAGTTCTAATAATACCGCCGCGATAGAATCCGTCCCGACATCATTCCTGATGTCGGGGCTGTGGGAAGAACAATGCCCAACTCATTTCTCATAAGAACGATGATAAATAGGCCGAGAACTTCTTATTGAAATCAACTCGTATGAGTTCAATCATATCTCTATAAGCTCCAGATTCAGCAGCGGTAGCACTAATTCCCGAAGAACGATTCTGTTTTGATAGTGCAACAACGGAATAACCATCCATATCGATTAGGGCAATATTAATTGTCCAATTCAGGTTTACGTACTTGTTCTGAAGCTCTAGTGGCTCGATTTCCACGGCAGCCGCTAAGAACATATCCCCTGAACTGGAGCTTACAAACCCCCTTTCAGTGATCCAGTTTTCGAGAGCATTGGCAATCCTTCCATCAGTATCCCCGGCGACTTCCACAAGAATCTTCAATTCTATCGCCTGGTCTGCCCTAATCGCCTGGATCTCACTTCTGCTATATGGAGTTCCCAACATCTGAGCCATTGGCATGTTGATTATCTCCAGCTGTTCAAACAGTATTTGATTGACTCCCGCATACACTAGTGCAGAGTCCAGAAAAGCATACCTCCGCAATGGTTCGTGCTGGCCCTCGGCCCTGTCTAGGAGTTCGGCTATCCTATAGTTGTTTCTTTCGATTCGCTTTCGATACAGGTTTCCCGTTTCGAGTCTATTCAGATAGGCAATCGTATAGACACGCCCAGCTTGATCAATCCAGGATTCACCATATTTAAGATTTACAAAGGTTTCATCGGCTTCTTGTCCAATTTCCTGATCGAAATCAGTTTGGCTAAGCAATTCCAACAATTCCCCCTTATTTCCCGTAATTTCCGTGTAGCGTGTACGAATTACGTTGTCTACCTCCACCTTCAGGCGAAATATCTGCGCTATTGCTCCAGCGGCATTTGCCCTCGCTGCACTTAAGCTGTCTCCTTCACCAAGTTCCGCCAAGTACTTTTCTGCGGGATAAACCGCATCCTTATCGCTTAACCACAAGGGGGAGATATCTGTTCCAGATGCCGATGGACGTATCGCGCAAGTAATCAACAATGCAGAAAATCCACTTAGTACAGCCAACTCCTTTGCAACTCTTCCGCCACCTCTCATACATTCTCCTTCTTCATTGTAACCAATAGCTTTCGATGAAATTCAATTCATCCGAACGAAAATCTCGCACACCATGATTGATTTCTTTGAGCAAGCGGTTCGAATTCCAGTATTCAATGGTAACATGGTAGCTGCCTGGAGTAAGCATAAGCTCTGCAATGTGAGCCGAGGCCGGGAAAAACTGGGATACTCTCAAATCGGCATTTTCCGAAGCGTCAACCGCAATATCAGCAACCAGATTTATGAGGAAACCGGCAATTGAGCCGCCTGTGTTGTCTGTTTCGTTCAGTTCTCTATTTACCATCTCCTTGCCCATTTCTTTGGCAACCGTCTTCAGAGTAGCTCGAATGATAGTTTTACCAACTCTCAATGGTTGTTTAAGCCTAAATGTCTCTTCCGATAACTTCTCCATGCTTTCCAGCAGTTCGAGTTCTGCGTATTCAACTCCATCCAGTTTGACAATAATTCTGTCCACGGTAGAGGAACGTTTGCTTAGCCGTGGGAATTGGATTTTGAAGTGAATGCCTTCCTTTATTCCGGGTATGGCAAGGAAATTGAAACCAATCAATTCTGTCACATATTTTTCACTCTGACCGGTTATCGCCAAATAAACCATGTCTTTTCCGGTTCGGATACGCAGAGTGTCAGCCAGTTTCGCAGGGGATAATCCCGAAAACGAAAGAAAATTGACAATGGCCTTTTCCCCAACCGGTGATTCGATGGTTGGCAACGTGGGTTTTGGAAAGTCATATAACTGTTTTTGAGTTTCCCAAGCCTCATCTATAAATACTTTCTCTATCCTGGCATCGTCCAAAAAGCCTTCCGCGCGATACAGCAGCAGTCCTATATATCTTGCAAGAGCATCGTTGTGCAATCGAGATTTTCTGAATTCAATGCTACCTTTGGCATCTTCGGAATTATTGTACGCTTCGGTGGATTTCCTGTATTTATCTTCCAGGAGATTCAGTTTTATTTGGACTCTACGAATTTCAACCAACGCGGCTTCCGTAAGCCCCAGTGCAATATAATTCAAGGCCTTAAAAACGTTCAGGTAGATATCTTCATAATCTTCTCCGGGATAATCGAGCACATTGTCATTCAATAGCCCTGAGGCAATACCCTTTGATAGACTCACCGTATAAAGCTCTTCAATTGTGTCTTCGGCGTTTGTAAGCAATTCGTTGCTTAATTCATATTCGCCAGACCAATGATACAGCATGCCTAAGTCCAGATAGTAGAGAACTCTGTCTTTTTCCCGGTATGTGCTCTCTTTCGCTTCCTGTATTATCAGGCTGGCCTGTTTATATTTTCCACTACGAACCAGTGGAATCGATACTGCGTACTGCTTCTGTTGAGTTTTCAGGCTTGCACACGAAAGAATTGCCGTGGTACTAACCAGCACTACAGCCCCGATGATCTCCTTTCTCATCGACAATCCCTCTACCAACCCAACTTCTTCTGTTCAACAAGTTTTTTTATTTTTTTGGTTCCAAGCCAGGTTTTCTGATTGTTCTCTAGATTCACTAATTCCATATCCACCTTGTACAAAGTTGCACGCTTACCAGATATTGCATCAGTCTGAGTGACAATCACACCCTGCATGATAAAATCGGCGCCTGTTTCCGCCGCCAAGGCCGCGGCAGTTTCAGTTGTGGAGTGTGATTGCTGATCCTCCCGTTCTTCTCGAATTTCCTCCCTTGCTGTGCCTCCAGCTACAAATTCAACTTGTCCGCTGTTTATAAGTTCCCGTTCAATATCCTTGATAAAGGTGATAGAATCGATATGCTCAGAGGATCTGTTGGCTATTTTACCTACAATTATCACAGGGTTTCTCCCCCTCTCCGATTTGAAGTTTTCAAGCCAAACATGGGAGAGCATGCTGGAAACCATGGCTTCTGCAGTGAGTCTCGAATCAGTGTCATTCCAGCGTCCGCTCAAGTCTGTTATTTCATCCGACGACGTGCGAGTAACTTCAGTACCTGCACATCCAATAATCAGCAATTCCACTGCTACGAGAAATGGTTTAAATTTCATTTGTACGCCTCCACAGCTTACAATTCTATTCGAAAAGATTTAGTTTTTCTACTCTTTCCCCGACCATGTCGCTATTGTGGTTCGAGTAAGACTCTTGAACAAGATTTGCACATCATCCATCATTCTCGGAGTTTGTGGAGGATAGAATGAAAGCACCTTTTGGGGTTGCCATCGTCGGATGTGGCACGGTTGGAAACGCGGTAGCGAAGCTGTTGCTGTCTCAATCGAGTATGCTTTTTGAAAGAACGGGGCAACAAATTTCCCTAAGGGCCCTGGTTGATATCGATTTTGATAGAGCAAGAGCGGCGGGTTTGGACGAGGGCCTCTTCAGGGAAAATTTCACCGCTGTTCTTGCCGATGAAAGGATACATCTAATCATCGAAACTGTCGGTGGCCTTTCCATAGCCCGGACAATAATCGAGAAGTCACTCAAGGCTGGCAAACATGTTGTAAGCGCCAATAAGGCATTGTTGGCTAATTATGGCACCGAAATATTTGAACTAGCTAGAAAAAATGGAGTCTGCATCGGATTCGAGGCCAGTTGCGCCGGCGGTATTCCAATAGTGAGAGCATTGGTGGATGGATTGCTGGCAAATAGTAATGAAGCTATTTATGGAGTTGTAAATGGAACAGCCAATTTCATACTCACGGAGATGGTTCGGAATGCCAAATCTTATGGCGATGCCTTGAAACAGGCACAGGCAGATGGTATCGCCGAAGCCGATTCCAACCTTGACGTTAATGGCATGGATTCGGCTCATAAGCTTACGCTCCTTGGTTCACTTGCCTTTGGAGCGAGGATATCCCTTGATGAAATACCAGTAGAAGGTATAGATTCTTTGAATAGTTTCGATGTTTCGGCCGGGTTGGAATTAGGATATGTGCCTAAACTGCTTGCAATAGGTTGTCAAACAAAAAAGGGGCTGGAGTTAGCAGTTAGACCCGCATTTCTCGCCGAAACTCATCCGCTTGCCAGGGTTTCAGGCGTTTTCAACGCTATTAGCGTTTATGGCAGCGATGTTGGCCACACCATGTATTATGGGCGGGGCGCGGGAGGCAGGGCAACCGCATCAGCAGTGGTATCGGATGTTATATCGATTGCCTTGGGCACCTGGCAGGTACTTTTTTCAAAACTCAGTATTTGGCCCGATCGTGGCAGAAAAATCCAAATCGCGGATTTTGGAGAATCCACTCATAGGCAGTATCTGCGCTTCCTGGTAAAGGATAGGAGCGGTGTGGTGGCGAAAATAACTGCCGTCTTGGCAAGCAGGAATATCAGTATAAAGGTTTTTGTGCTGCGAGAGGATCGTCACCCCTCGAATCTTGTACCAATAGTAATCACCACTTACGAGGCTAGGGAAAAGGATATCAGCGAGGCCATGAAATCCATAATTGCCATGCCGCCGGTTGATAAGGATGCCGCTCGAATTCCAATTATTGACGAGCAAATGGAATCGAATTGATACTTGCCACTTCTTGAATTGGAGCAAGGATATGATGGATTTCAACAAGGATAAATTCAAAGAACGTGTGATGTATTGGATTGACAGGGGTACGGGCGATGGTATTGAAGGCGCCACTGATCGCCAAACTTATGAAGCCGTATCTCGAGCTCTGATGGATTTAATCTGGAACAATTGGCGAGATTGCGAAAGAGATATCAAAGCTGAGAAACTGAAGCGTGCCTACTATTTTTCTGTCGAGTATCTTATGGGCAGGGCCCTGGGAAATAACATAATGAATCTTGGATTACGTCCCCAGGTTTTCGAAGTGCTGGATAAAATGGGATTGAATCTAAACGCTGCCGAGGACACCGAGCCTGATGCCGCGCTTGGAAATGGCGGCTTGGGTAGACTGGCCGCTTGTTTCATCGAATCTCTTGCCACCTTGAATCTGCCGGCCCGAGGTTATGGCATACGTTATAGGTATGGTATGTTTCGCCAGAAAATTGTTAACGGCCAACAGGTGGAGGTGCCAGATGACTGGATTGCAAGCGGCGATCCCTGGTCGATTCGTCGTAATAATCGAACGGTTGTAGTTAAATTCGGGGGACGAGTAATAACCGAACAAGCGCCTGGGGGCAAACTCGTTTACAAGACTGTCGATACTGAAGAAATTCGTGCAGTTCCATTCGATATGCCGATTATTGGCTGGGATACCAATACAGTAAACACACTGAGGCTATGGGAAGCCGAGAGCGTTAATGGATTCAATCTCCAGTTTTTCAACAATATGGAGTATCTCCGTGCGGTAGAATCCCAAAACCGCGCTCATGACCTTTCACGCGTTCTTTATCCGAACGACAATGGTCCCTTTGGCAAAGCTCTTCGCCTTCGGCAGCAGTACTTTTTCAGCTCTGCATCCCTACAAGACATTATACGTGAGTATAAGCGAGTTAACGGTGGCAGTCTTTCCGATCTGCCGGAAATGGCGGTTATTCAACTTAACGATACCCACCCCGTCATTGCAATTCCCGAATTGATGCGAATTCTTATGGATGAGGAGAATTTGGGTTGGAATGAGTCGGCTGAAGTCACAAAGAAAACATTCGCATACACTAATCATACGGTTCTAACCGAGGCGCTGGAGAAATGGCCTATAGATCTTTTTCGCGCTGAATTTCCAAGACTCTTTCAAATCGTTGATGAAATAAATCGCAGATTCATGATAGAATTGTCCAAACGATTTCCCTTGGACAAGCAACGTCACCATAGGATGTCGATAATTGCCGATGGCATGATTAATATGGCCTGGCTGGCAATGGCGATGTCCTTTTCAGTGAACGGAGTTGCGTCTCTGCACACGGAATTACTGAAGAAAGATGTGCTGGGGGATTGGTATGCGATCTGGCCGCACAAATTCAACAATAAAACCAATGGTGTGACTCAAAGGCGTTGGTTAAGGAAGTCCAATCCAGCTCTTGCCAGCCTCCTCGACGAGGTTATTGGTTCCGAGTGGACTAAAAATCTATCATTGATAGTCGGCCTTAGAGATAGGGTTGACGACAAGAACTTACTGAACCGGATTGGCGAGATTAAGGCCGAAAACAAGAAAAACCTTGCAAACACAACCTTCAGATTAACTGGGATAGCAGTAGATCCGGATAGCTTGTTCGATATTCAAATAAAAAGGCTACATGAATATAAACGGCAAATACTGAATCTGATATCTGTTATTCACGATTGGCTAGCTGTTAAAAACAACCCCAACCTCGATTTCCCTCCTCGCACAATCTTCTTTGGCGCCAAAGCTGCCTCCGGATATCGCCGTGCAAAACAGATTATTCATTTAATCCATGCAGTGGCGGAGAAAATTAATCAAGATGGGGCGGGTAGTCTGAAAGTGGTTTTCATTCCGGATTACAAGGTTAGTGTAGCTGAAATACTATTCCCGGCCGCGGAGATATCTCAGCAGATTTCCACAGCTGGAAAAGAGGCTTCGGGTACCGGCAATATGAAGTTTATGATGAATGGGGCGATAACGCTCGGTACAATGGATGGGGCAAATATCGAGATAGTCGATGAAGCGGGTGTGGAGAATGCTTTCATTTTCGGCTTAAACTCTGAAGAGGTAAAGGAACTAAGAGATAACGGTTTGTATAACCCGGGGGCAATCCTCGATGATAATCCGGAGTTAAGGGAAACGCTCAATACCCTGGTAAATGGCACTTTTGGCTTCTCAGATGATTTCAAAGAGCTCTACAATTCACTGGTATATGGCGTGGAGGGCAAGGTGCCTGATGAATATTTTGTTATTCAAGACTTCAAGTCTTATTCTGAGGCAAGACAACTTGCGGGTGAAACTTGGAAGCACAAAGAACAGTGGAATCGAATTGCTTTGCTGAACATTGCTGGCAGCGGGAAGTTTAGCGCCGATAGAACAGTTCAAGAATATGCATCCGAAATTTGGCGAATCAGGCCACGATTCCAGAGTGCGAACAATCTGCGCAAGTCCGAAAAACTGTGTTCGATATAGAATCAGCAGGCAAAAACGAAGACTTTTTTTTACATTGTAGAATTTATGCATCAATAATATTCAATCGTTTGTCGATACACTCACTAAACAAATCACAGCGGAAAGAAGGAAGGCCCCCATGTTTCAAGCTGTTTCAACGAAACCGAAAGGTAAAATTTACTGTGCAAACTGTATTAATTGCAAATTGTTTCGTACTTTCACAGAAGAGGGTAAGTACGTTCTTCGAGTGAGGTGTGCAGCTGGCCACTGGCGTAAGAAGCTAGGCGGTGAAAAATTGTACAAGTATTTTACCGTAGCCAGACGTGCCCTGGATGAATGCAGTTCTTACTCCGAAATGGGTGAATCCAGGCCATTCATGAAAGACCTCCGAAGGAATTTGCCCGTCAAAGACGAAACCTTTGACGTATCCGACCAGATTGCTTGATTCATGTCCAACTAAAGGTTAGGATGTTTGCAGGAGATGTGTGATTGTCTAAATTACGCTGGTACCCGTTCATATGTATACTGGCGCTGTTCTCCTGCGCTGGCAGAATCAAGCAAATTGATCCTGAATGGACCGAGGAAATGTTCTTCAGACAAGCCCGGCTGGCAATGGATGAGTATCGTTATAAAAGGGCCCTGTATTACTACGGAGTTTTTCTTGTACGTTATCCTGAAAACTATCAGCTGGCGATTGTCGCCGAGTATGAGAGGGCGTTTATAAGTTACAAAATGGGTAACTACGCGATTGCCAGTGACCTTTATAATGAAATCATTCGGAAATACGATGAAAGCCCATACGCAATGCTCTATCATCCCAAATTCAGACGACTGTGTGAAATTGGGCTAAAGAACATCGAGAAAAAAAAGTTTGTAAATCTGCGCTTGTTCTGGAGAGCAAGAGAGAAAGCCTGGGCAGAACAGAATGGAGAAAGTATCACCGATACCGAAACTTGATGAGGTAAGCACCATCAATAGGTGATTGTGGACAGCCCGGATGGATTCGAATCCAGGGCAGAGTCTTCTCTGCCTGCAAGTCCTTAACCCTTAACCCCACCCTCGGATAATCCACCTGTCAGGTTTTTTTGTATGGCCATGAATAGAATAATCACGGGGGTAGCGGTGAGCATTGATCCAGCCATAATGCGATCCCAGATAGCATTTTTCGAATAAAAGAGAGCGCGAAGCCCCATGGGCAGTGTGTAAAGCTGATCGTAGCTCTTCAGAAATACAGATGCGAAAAGGTATTCGTTCCATGCTATCATAAAGGCGTAAATAAATACCGTAACAATGGCCGACCAGGAAAGAGGAATTACTATGCGCCAGATTATTTTGTGTCTAGCCAGCCCGTCAATGAGAGCTGCTTCCTCAATTGAATATGGTATGCTTCGAAAGAAATTTCCCAACAAGTAGAGAGAAACCGGGAGAGTTTGAACCAGGTAGATTATTAGAAGAGCCAGGAAGGTTCCCACCGGTGTTGCCAAGAGTCCCATTGCCACCGCAATACGATATAGAGGAATCAAAAGCAAAATGCCTCCAATCATATACACAAAAAGCACTCCCCTCTGGATAAGCCCACGCCCCCGATATCGAAGTCTACTGAAAGAATAGGCGCCCATTATGGCCAGAACAACCGATAGCAAGGCGCCTGTTGTGGAAAGCGCAAGAGAATTTCTGAAATATTTTAGAAAAGGGAAAACATCGCCCGTCTCCTTATATTTGGCTAGAATCTCATCACGCTGTGCCTTTGTAAGGTCTGATTCATCAAGCAGATTTTTTACGGATTCGGGAACACTTTTTTCTTCCTGCCCGATATTGAGCAGTTCTTTGTACGCTTCGAGATTAATCTGTGTTGGTATCAGGGAAGGATTGCCCCAATCCCATTGGTATTTCAAAGACGTCGACAGCGCCTGAATAAACGGAAAAACGCTGAAAAGTACAATAAGCAAAATGAGAAACGCAAATCCAATTTTTCGAGAGACTCCGCCAGACTTTACCATTTGAGAACCTTTTTCAGGTAAATCAAAATGAAAACCAACAACAAGGCGAATTGGATGATAACGAGCGCTGAACCCTGGCCCAAATCGATTATTCCCACGAAGGCCTTGAAGTAGGTATATATCGACAGCACCTTAAGATTGTCGGTGAGTAGATAGATGTCTTCGAATTTGTTGAAGTTCCAAATTACCCGAAGCAATACTATAGATCCGAGAATGAAATACAATTCCGGCAAGGTTATATACCGAAACTGCTGCCAGCGACTTGCACCGTCAACCTCTGCGGCTTCGTAGAGATTGTTGTCTATCGCCTGGAGTCTTGAAAGTATCATCAGGTAGGTGAAGGGAAAGTATTTCCAAATACTGAAAACAATGGCAATCCATAGCGCAGTATCCGGATTCCCGATGAGGTTGAATCGTTGGCTGAAAATGCCAAGCTTTTCAACGGTTAAATCCATGAAAATGCCGTTCACCGGATCGAAGATAAACTTCCAAGCATATACCACGGAAAAAACCGGAGCCACATACGGAAGGAGTATCAAGCTGCGTATAAATCCTCGAAGCGGGAATTGCCTGTTCATTGCCAGGGCAACTCCCAATCCAACCAAGGCTGTTCCCAACGTAGTTGCAACAACATAAACGAATGTGATGAGAGCTGCCTTCCAAAAATTGATATCGCTAACAACGTTTCGATAGTTCTCCAAGCCAATGAAAGTATCCTTCTCTACAAGTGACACCTTGAACAAACTCGAGATTACATTGGAAACTATCGGATAGAGAATCAGGCTGAGAATTATCACGGTGGAAGGGAGGATTAGCATCCATCCCAAAGTTGATTCACGCTGTTTAAGGCTTTTTCCCATTGCAATGGGGCCACCCTCCCGGGATGGCCCGTTTCCCCCCTTACATCAGTTTGCGTATTTCCGCTTCTGCCCTCTCAAGCGCTGAATCAATGCTTTCGCCTTCCTGGATGATTCGATACATCATCTGAGGGATTATCTGCTTGGAAAAGACAGTACTTGCCGCCTCAATTCTTTTGCCGTCGACAATGCTAAAGGTTTCAATGCTGTCTAGTCCCTCAATGATTTCCGCCATCTTGTCAGGGCCATATCTTTCGAAGATGTTACTGGGATCCTGCTGGAAATTTGGATTTGTCGAGATTTCTCTCAGCACAGGATTCTTACCCCCTGGCGCCATATGAAGAAAGCTGATATACGCATCAGGAGTGAATAAATACTCAGCAAAACGCATGGCAGCCGCTGTTCGTTCGTCGTCCTCAGTGTTCGGGAATAACAAGGATACTATTGTTCCGTATCCCGCATCCCTGGTCTTGGTAATAGCCGGTACCATCCCCGTGTTGCTTACAAGGTTTGGATCGAAGCTTGATCCTGCCAATTCCTCGAAATTCTCGCTGGTAAGAGAAGCAGCGGCGACCTCTGCCAGAGCTAAATCATCCATGATATAGGTTGAATAGAAGAACATTGCCAATTTGTTCTGGAAGTAGTAGTCCCGAGCGCGCCAATTCTGGGGGCCGGGGGGAGTGTATTTAGCCAATTCAGCATAGAATTCAATCGCTTCTCTCATTTCCGGGGAATTCAATGTAAGATTTCCATCTCCATCGAAAAGCCAGGCATCGTTGGATCGGGCAAACTGAGTAAACACTTGCTCAGTAAATGCTTCAGCAGAAGTACCTATCAGAATCCCATATTGGTTTTCCTCGGGTTTGTTGAAATACTTAGCTGCTTTCAGGATATCGTCCCATGTTTTGGGTGGATTCAATCCGGCCTCTTCGAACCAGTCGGCACGATACCAGATGCCCTGAACCCAACCATGAAAAGGTACGGCATAGTAGGCATCATCCGATGGCATTTGGTTCAGGCGGAGAACTCCGCTGTAAAACCTGTCTTTGCCAATATTGCTTATCATACTGGTGGCTGCTTCGGTATTCAGCAAACCTTGCGTACCGAAAGCCACCGCATTCTCTGTCGCCACCTGCACTAAATCCGGAAGAGTGTCAGACGCTGCGGCCGCATTGAATTGCGTAGCCAAATCATTTTCCTCAATCGCTATTACATTGATTTCGAATTTGAAGTCCGGATTGGTCGCCTTAAACGTATCGACCAGAAGATTTATTCTGGCTAGACGATCAGATTGCGTTTCCGTTGTCCAAAATTCCAACTCCTTTTCTCCATTGGCGAAGGCAACACCCATAATCGCCATCGTCATGAAAACTCCAATTAAAAACTGCTTCATGGAAGCACCTCCTTATTTTAGGGAAAGTGTAGCAGAGGGAAACCTGATTGTCTACCAAAGAAAGAAAAGGAATTTTTTCGAATTTCAGAGTCTCATTATCATGGTTTTGTGGGGAAATACGAGTTAAGCGATTGGAAATTATATAGCGTGTTGGGATATACTCAGAGTAATCACAGCTTAGATATAAAACAAGGCTGAACCCGACGATGCAAATCCGGATATAATGCGAAGTGAGGATATGAGAAATATCATTACAAGAACAATGAAAACCCCATACGGAGAACTGCTGGTAGGCAGCATTGATGAGAAAATCTGCCTTTGTGACTGGAGATATCGCAAAATGCGGCAAAGCATCGACAAGAGGATTCAAAGTGGATTTTCAGCCATCTACAAAGAGGGCGATTCACCTATACTTGACGAAGCAGAAGAGCAATTTACCGAATACTTCGATGAACAGAGGAAAGTGTTCGAACTCCCTCTAATTACCGCTGGAACAGATTTTCAGGAGAAGGTATGGAATGCCCTGAGGGAAATTCCTTATGGCAAGACGGAAACATATCTGGAACTCGCGGACAGAATTGGCCGTAAGGCCGCTGTTCGTGCTGTTGCCACAGCAAACGGCGCAAATGCCATAGCCATAATAATTCCCTGTCACCGAGTCATCGGAAGCAATAACAACCTTGGCGGATATGCGGGGGGGGCAAGCGTGAAAAAACGCCTTTTGCAGCTGGAATCAGATGGAGACATGGGGGCATCCACGCGGTGATAAGCAGGCTATGCTAATTGATGCAGAGGTGGCTTTTGATTAGGTTCAGGATGAAGGGAAATTCCCACAACAGCATCAATCCAATTCATTCTGCACTCAGGTGAATTCGACACTCATTCTTACAGTCTATCTCGGTTTTTTTGTATTGGACTTTCTGCTGGATTGGTTTCTGGACATATTGAACATCAATTTTGTCCTTAAAAATCGTGATTTGATGCCTGACAGTCTCGAAGCTCATATAGATAAGCCCACTTACGTGCGCAGCGTGAAGTATACTCTGCGAAAGGCTCGTTTTGGCCTTGTGCAATCGTTGGCGGGAAGGGCTTTCGTTCTCATCATCCTGTTCACGAGAATTTTTGGGACTTTGGATACCTTGCTGACCTCCATAAACCCAGGTACCTATTGGCAGGGGCTTATATTTCTTATTCTGGCCTCAATGATGTTTTGGATAGCCGCTCTGCCGGGCTCTCTGTACTCACAATTTGTTATAGAAGAAGAATTTGGTTTCAATACAACAAGCCTTCGCACTTTCTTCGGCGATATTGCCAAGCAGGTACCCATCGCCTTGTTGATCCTAATGGCACTCCTTGGCGGGCTTTACATTATCTTGGAGTTGGCAGGTGACTGGTGGTGGGTATGGGCCTGGAGTTTCTGGACGCTCTTTCAGCTATTGATGGCGGTTTTGTTTCCACTGATTATTGCACCTCTGTTCAATAAGTTCACCGCGCTTCCCGAGGGCACTTTGAAGAACCGGCTTCTGGCTCTCGCCGATCGTTGCAACTTCCTGAATCGAGGAATTTTCGTAATGGACGGGAGTCGTCGAAGCAGGCATTCAAACGCCTACTTCACCGGAATCGGGAAATCCCGTCGTATCGTATTGTTCGACACCTTGATAGAGTCGCTTCAGGAAGATGAGATTGAAGCCATATTAGCTCACGAGATTGGACATTGGGAATTCGGTCATATTTGCAAACGCTTAGCTGTTTCCGCGCTTGGCAGCCTCATACTCTTCGGCCTTGTTGGGTTAATGATGGATTGGAAAAGCTTTTTTTCAGCGTTTGGTTTTAGCTCGCCGTCTCTCCATGTCCTGCTTTTTTGCTTAGTCTTCTACTCGGGTCCATTACTATCGTTCTTTTCCCCAGTGTTCAATATCTGGTCGAGAAGACACGAGTATCAGGCGGATCAATTTGCTGTCAAACAAACAGGCGATTCAACTTCACTGAAGAGAGCACTTCTTAAGCTTGGGAAAAACAATCTTAGTAATCTCAGGCCACACCCCGCCTACAGTTTCTGGCACTATTCGCATCCTGCACTTCCCGAAAGACTTGCCGAACTTGAAACCAAAGCTTCGTCTTCCCTGGGTCGCTGGAGCTAGTCAACACTTGGAACTGCGGTGCGCCAAAATCGTCTCACCGAAAGCCTATTATCGCAATTACAAGTACGGCTGAAATTGCAATTGCCATCGTGCCAAAGAGGAAATCGCGTTTCCGATACCATATGAACGACAGGGCAAGCAGGGCTGGCAATGCCGCGCTAACCAGTATTGCAATCGCCGCCACATTCATGGAATACAAATCCTCGATATGAATCAACCACCCACTACCAAACTCAAGTCCCATTTCCTCAAGGTAGATCGGGGTCTCCTTACTCCAATTTTCAGCGATTGCCAATGGTTTTACCTTTGACCGAATCAGGCCCGAACTGTAGAGCAGGAAAAACGCAAGAGACAGGGAAATGCCAAGATATCCCACCCACCGAAACCAGAATATGGCTAGTTTTTTATCGGATTTCATTTCTCCTCATCATGCCAGTTTAAGCAATAAACTCAGTGCGGCAAATACCAGGATACCGAGAATGGAATATCGAACTATGGATCTCGAAATTCGAGGCAGTATTTTCGCGCCAATATGTGTTCCCAGCATCATGCCCGCCATCGAGGGTACTACAATGATTGGCACAATCGCACCTTGGTTTATGAAAACCCAGGAAGCAGTAGCAGTGGTTATAGTAATAATTAGAATACTCGTGGCAGCCGCAATCTTCAACGGCACTCCGAGGAGCAGGTTGAGAGTCGGCACATTGGCCCAGCCGGAACCTAGTCCAAAAACACCTCCCATAAGTCCAATAATGAAGAAGATTATCAGTCCCAGAGGCATACGGCGTATTCCCCATTCCATTGATTTACCTGTAATTTCATCAATGTAAATTCCGCCAATATTCATGCGCCTAGCTAATAGACTCCCTCCACGGAAAGGTGGGCAATCAATACTCTTTGTGGAAAGCATTAAAGCGATAATAGCAATTATCACTATCCCCAGGATAAATTCCACAATTCGTGACGGCAGAGCCATACCCACTGTTGCTCCTATAAATGCGCCGATGGAACTGAAAAAAGCTAGAGGAAGTGCAAGGCGCAGGGAAGCCATACCCTTTTCCAAAAGTCTTGGACTCGCCCCAATCGCGCCTGCCAGAGCCACCACAAGCCCAGATCCTTTCACAAAGTCAAGGTGAAAGGGAGATATTGCGGATATGATTGGTACGTACAAAATACCACCGCCCACACCAGTAATTATTGCAATGATACCCAGAAGTATGCAGAGGACAAAAAGCAACAAAGACCATAGCCACCAAGGTATGGAGGATTGCGTTTTGACATCTTCAGAATCCTCCAGGGCATGAATACTCGGGTTTAACAGCACTAGCAGCAATAACATCAAAACAACGACATTCGATATCTTTTTTCCTCGCGCGACGAAAACCTGGAGTTTCATTTGTTAATTGGCTTCGCCGGATTTACTGCGCTCGATTATTCGCATTCGTTTGGATATATCGTTCATTCGGTATTCAATTGAATTGAGTATCCAGAACTGAAAATGGTGCACCCTCTGCTGGGAATGAATCATGAATACTATCTTGACTGAAACAAGTAACACCCCAAGCTGAAGCGATATGAGTCTGGGAAGGTACTCAGTTGTCAACTCAAGAAGAAAAAGCGCAAGTATGAGGATGAAAAAACTCATATTGATCCAGTTGTCTTTCTTTGAGAAATTGCGCCCTCCGATTTTCCCCAGAACGTCCTTTAACTGATCGCGTTCCCGCTCGAATTCCCTTATTTCGTCGAGTAACTCTTCCCGCGTCTCACCTGTATGTGTGTTTCCATCTGTATTCATAAAACATATTATAGCTGATATCGGAACTCATAGTCTTCACGTATTGCAGGCGAAACCAGGCTTGCGAACCTGATTTCACCTTGGAACAAACAGTTGAAGTTGATAGTATTGGCAATAACGGATCCGAGTAGTTTCATTCGGATAATGCAGATATCATTTCAAGGAATGCAAAATGAGAGTTAGCACAGTTACCGACGGGATTTATCGCTTGTCGGCAAATATAGAAAACATTCTTTTCGAAAGCTTGTGGCGAATGCCCGATGGGATAGCAATGAATTCTTATATTGTCAAAGGTGAAAAAACCGCAATAGTTGATGGTGTATGTGGCTGGGATGGTGTGCCTGAAACGCTGTTTGAACAATTGAAAAAAATCAATGTGGCACCGGAGTCCATTGATTATGTGATTGTAAATCACATGGAACCCGATCATTCCGGTTGGATCGAAAGCTTCAGGAAGATTAAGTCGAACTTCACGATAGTAACCGGGAAAAGGGCTGTACCGTTGATGAAGGCTTTTTTTGATATCACAAACGATATAATGGTTGTTGGCGATGGTGATTCCCTCGATTTGGGCGACGGAAGGGTTCTTGCATTTATGGAAATCCCGAATGTTCATTGGCCTGAAACTATAGCCACCTTCGACACGAAATCCGGTACAGTTATGCCCTGCGACGCCTTTGGTTCATTCGGAACGCTTGACGAGGCCGTATACGACGACGAGTGCACGGAAGAGCAATTAGTTTTCTATGAGAGACAGGCCATCCGTTACTACGCCAACATCGTTGCCGTTTATTCGATTCCCGTTGTAAATGCAATAAAGAAAGCGTCTACGCTGCCAATTAAGATAATTGCACCTGGTCATGGTCTTGTTTGGCGCAAAAACCCGATGAAAATTGTAAATGATTTTCTTCGCTATGCGTCCTATCAGAAAGGACCCTGCGAAAACGAGATAACGATTATTTACGGCAGCATGTATGGAATGACTGAGCAGGGCGTGCAGCCAGCCCTGGAGGCTCTGGAAGCTGAAGGTATGATTGTGCACAAGCACAAGGTTCCGGAAGAGAATTTGGGTGATATTCTTATGTCGGTTTGGAGCTCCACGGGAGTTGTGTTGGCAATGCCAACTTATGAGTACAATATGTTCCCACCGATGTTCGCCGTTATTGATGAGCTAGGGAAGAAGAAGGTTCATAATCGCAAGGCCTTTCGTTTCGGTTCTTACGGTTGGTCTGGCGGGGCCCAGAAAGAGCTAAACGAACTTGTTCAAAAATACAAAATGAATTGGGATTTTGTTGAACCTTTGGAGTTCAAAGGGAAGCCTACAAAGAAGGATATTGCAACCATAGAGACAAGATGCAAGCAACTTGCCGCAAAAGTCAAAGAGGCTGTGGCGTCTAAGCCAGAGGATACTCCGGCGGCTCCCGAAAAACGTCACGGTACTACGGAAGCCAAGGAATAGTCCGGCTTGCCTTTTTGCTTATGCCATACACCGTAATTACACACGCGGGGAAGGCTCACATAGACGAAATTCTCGCCACTGCTGTCCTAGCTGCGCATAGAGGGGAATACCCACTCGAGATTCGGCGACTAGACCCTAAAATGGTCGAAAAAATGGTATTGAATGAAATGGTGTCGGAAAATTCCTGGGTTATCGACTGCGGGCTTGTATATCATCCGGAACGGCGGCTTTTCGATCATCACCAAGATGGAGCGTTGCCTAGTTCCGCGCTAATGGTGTTCGATCATTTATTCCCGGAACTTGAGAATACAACTCTGCATAGATATTTCAAGTTGGTTTCCAAGGTGGATACCCAGGGCATGTATAGTTTGGATGATTATGGCAGCGTGAGCGAAAGCAGAGATTATTGGGGGTTTTCGCAGGCAATACTCACCGGACTTTTCGAGGAAGACCCTTTTGCAGTTCTTGATATTTACGCTCGTGGGCTCAAAGACAGGATTAAACTGGAAGAAGTGAAAAGGGCCGCGGCAGAATGGGCGGCTTTCCCCGGGAACATAAGCGTAGAAGAAGTAATGGGGCTAACTGTTCTCAGCTACAACGAACGCCCGCCAATCGAGTTATTCGATGGCCTCCACGAGATTTACAGAGACAAGCAGTACGCTGTTGCAGCCGTTTATGGCCATGATAAAAACGATCCCTCGGTGCGAACCCTATATCGCACCGACTTCGGGCGCGATATTCTTGATTTTTCCAAGTCCACCCCTGGAAATGTACTATTCAATCATCAGGGTGGCTTCCTGGTGAAGTTCATACCAGCCGATAAAAGCGAGTGGAAACGGATACTCGTCAGTTCCAGAAGCTAAAAGAGAACGGGCCATCCTGGGGATGACCCAGCACAAGCCAGTTTAGAATATGTAGCCAATTCCTAGACTCATAACTACAACCTGCTTGTTTAATTCCTTATATAACTTTCCGTCTTTTTCGAAGTAAATGGGGTAAAGAAGGCCTAAATCAAGGTTTAAGTTATCGAAAATTTCCCAACCCATTCCGCCGCCAATGGTGATACTACTCAATTCCGGATCTAAGAAAGTATTATCCATTTCCTTCCTAGGTGTGTCGCTGGTTGCATAGGATCCGCCCAGGCTAAGTTCCAGCTGCTCCGAGAGCCAGTATCGAAATCCTACAGCCGCATCCATCGTATCTTTTTTGTCGTCGTCAACGGCCTTCCAGAAGGAATACTTAAAGGATACGGGAATCTCCAACTCAAAGGGGAATGTATAGGAGAAACCAGCTCTGATAACCCACGGCGTAGTGGCTTCATCGGGAGCGCTAGCTTCTAAAATACCTGAAGTTCCACTCGCTCCGCCGGATGACTTTTTCTCAAGCTTAATTTCCTTTGTGGACTCAACGGTCAGGCTAGCATTGATTTCCTTATTCGGTTGCACATGTATGCCCAGCGTTCCGCCGAATCCCATGCCAGACTTAGACATTTTTGCCATACCGCTTACAGCGGCACCACCCAAAGCTGTTGGAAAAGTGAAATCTGCCTCGTAATCTGCTGTAGCGAATGAGGTATCAAACCTGGCTCCTATGGCAATAATAGGGGAGAGTGTATGGGATGCTCCTACACTGAGCATATGAGTGCTTGATTCGCCTTCAAAGTCGCCATCTAAAAATCTACTCGCTGTTTTATTGAAGAATTTGATAGAATTCCATTTGAGGCTTCCGCCGCCCTGAGGAATACTGTAACCGGCAAAGACGGCCCAATTACCGCCGCTGTAGCCTGCATAAGCCGAAGGAATAAATGGCACCCAATTAATCATAGTGTGAGTTTTGGATGATAGCTCATGTGAGTAATCCAACCGAACCGCTTGACCGTTTAATTGGATATGGAAGCCTTTCTGTAAAAATGCCGTTCCCGCTGGGTTGAAGTATACGCTGTCGATTGAGTCGGTAGCCGCATTGCGGCTAAGTAATCGCACATATTTCGTACTTTGATTATCCCCAGCGCAAACAACACTGCTGATAATCGCTAGTAAAACAACTGATACTAGTAGTTTTTTCACATCTGTCTCCTGATTTAGTATTAATTCTTCTCAAACACATGCTAAGCGAACAATATGATATATGTCAAGTTTCGAAGTGACATTTGTAATTTTTATTCCATATAATGGCTATTCGTCTGCACTTGCTTCGCATTTTGAATAAGATGTGGTGTGTTAAAAAATGCGGCAGCCCCTTCCAATCGCGCAGTTGCTGGAAGGAGCTTGTATTTGCGCCTTGACGCAAAGTACAAAAAAGTCTTATTTTCACTTGGGTGCTGATCGGGAATTAAATCCTGGAGAGAGCGGGTGTTCTTGCATATTTGGCAACCCGAGTGAGCTGCATCAAGGAGATATCAAATGGCCAAGATTAAAGTGGCTTTCAACGGGATGGGACGTATCGGAAAAAATGTGATACGTGTAATTACTTCTTTATATAACGATGAGATTGAAATTGTTGCCGGGAACGATTTAGTTCCGGCAGCAGAAATCGCCGCGAGTCTGCCAAAGGATTCCATATATGGGCGCTTTCCCGTGGATGTGAGGCTTGCCGGCGACAATGTTATCCAAATTGGGAAGCACAGGGTTGCGATTTATGCCGAAAAAGATGCAAGCAAAATTCCCTGGGCTAAGTATGATGTGGATGTGGTTCTGGAATGTACCGGTTTTTACCTCAGCACCGAAGCTTCGCGGGCGCATATAAATGCGGGAGCAAAGAAGGTTATTATCTCCGCGCCTTGTAAGGATGATACGAAGACGGTTGTAGTCGGCGTAAATCACGATAGTCTAGAGGCAGGCGATACGATTATCTCCAATGCTTCCTGCACCACTAATTGTCTAGCTCCCCTTACCAAGGCGGTGGACGATGGCTTTGGAGTGATTAGTGGATTGATGTGCACGACACACGCGGCCACCTCAACACAGAGGGTGCAGGATTTCTTTGGAGGCGGTAAGAATCGTGCCACTCTGAACAATGTCATTCCGGCGTCCACCGGTGCTGCGATAGCTGCCGGCAAGGTGCTTCCGCACTTGAGCGGCAAATTAAACGGTACCGCACTCAGAGTGCCGACCGATACGGGCTCTGTTACCGAAGCCGTTTATCTGCTTGATGGCAAATTTACCAAGAATGAGATTAATTCCAAAGTAGCCGAGAACGCGAGAAGAATCAATGCAAGCAGCATAAGCGGGAAGATTTTGGAGACGAGCGACCACTATGAGTGCTCAAGGGACTGTGTGGGTGAATTATGGAGTTCCATGTTTA
The DNA here is from genome assembly GCA_900608495.1 of Olavius algarvensis spirochete endosymbiont. Taxonomy (GTDB): domain Bacteria; phylum Spirochaetota; class Spirochaetia; order DSM-2461; family DSM-2461; genus UBA2779. Next base: position 38,892 of record UWYT01000188.1, read on the forward strand.
TTCCGCGCAATACGCAAGTAGTGGAAGCCGGACCTTACACCCAGGTTAAAATGACCAGTTTTTATGATAACGAAATGGGTTATTCAGCACGTATGGCGGAGTTGACTCAAATCTTTGCTTCAATATAGCTAAATATCGATTCTTGTCTTGGCGAATCTCGTTGCATGATTCTTCTGTGAATCGTGCTAGACTGCAACGCATTGGTAGGGATATCATTCAGGGGTGCATTTCCTGCCGGTTTCACTCATTGCGGCCGCTGTGTCTATCGCTCTTGGGCAGGGTTGGAAGTTTATAAGACCCTTGTTCGAAGGGGAGGCTCCTGCGTTGCGTGATATACTGAAATCAGGCGGTATGCCCAGTTCTCACACAGCCGCTGTTGCCTCAATGACTCTGCTGGGAGGTCTGAGGGAGGGTTTCGACACTTCTCTTTTCGCACTGTCGGCTGTTTTCACCGCGATTATCGCCCACGATGCGATAAAGGTGAGGGGATCTATCAGCACGATTATCAAACTGCTTAGAAGAACCATTCCGCCGGATATCCTGGAGATGGAAGATGGTTTGCCATCCACGGTTGGACATACTTTTGGGGAGGTATTTGTGGGTTTGGTTCTGGCGGTGGCGGTTGCATTTTTATGCCATTGGATACTTCCTTAAAAGATCAATGGACTATTCCTGGCGGACTATGATGAGTTCACTAAATCTCCTCGACTACTAAGTCGCCTACCTCGCAGGTTGAATATCCCATTTTACCTGCTTCAAGGCTCTTTATTTTTGTGCTTGTTACAACTATCACTGCCTTTTCAATGGCCTCGGCGGCTTTGTATTCACCGAGAGTATCAAGCATCATAGAACCGGCCGCAATTGAAGCCAATGGATTAATAATTCCCATCCCCGTGTATTTCGGGGCCGATCCCCCAATCGGTTCAAACATGGATACACCCTTGGGGCTGATATTTCCTCCCGCCGCAATTCCCATGCCGCCCTGGGCCATGGCTCCAAGATCGGTAATGATATCTCCAAACATATTGCAGGTTACCAGAACATCAAACCATTCCGGATTTTTTACCATCCACATGCAAGCGGCATCCACGTGGTAATATTCGCGTTTGATATCAAGATAATCCGACTCTCCAAGCTCATGGAAAACCCTTTCCCAGAGATCGAAAACATGAGTTAGCACATTAGTTTTTCCCACTAGGCCAAGTGTGTTGGCAGTTCCCCTGCCGCATGCCTTCTTACCATGACGTCGTGTGTAGTCGAAGGCGTATCTGAGACAGCGTTCGACTTGGAATCGATTGTATACCATGCTCTGTACAGCAGTTTCATGCTCCGTTCCTTTCATGGAGATACCACCCACTCCTGTGTAAATGCCGCCTGTGTTTTCTCTAACGACAACAAAATCTATCTCGTTGGGTCCCTTATTTTTTAGAGGTGTTTCAACGCCTGGGTAAAGTCGAATCGGACGAAGGTTTATATATTGGTCCAGTTCAAAGCGAAGGCGGAGAAGTATGCCTTTCTCCAGAATACCCGGTTTAACATCTGGATGACCGATTGCCCCAAGATAAATGGCATCGAATGTCTTCAGCTCATTCACAGCTGAATCCGGCAAAATTTCACCCGTTCTTAGATACCTGTCACCTCCAAAATCAAATTCAACCAGATCCAGCCCGAATCCGAACTTGGATGCTGTTGCTTCCAGAACTTTCTTACCTTCATTTAGTACTTCCGCACCCGTTCCGTCGCCTGGTATGGCGGCTATCTTGTAAGTTCTCGACATATATTCCCCTATTGTTTTGCTGGAAGATACTTCGATATCAAGTTCTAAGTAAATTACCTCATAATAACTTTTTTGCTTCATCAGCACCGGAGGCGAGTCTGGGTATCAGCAACACCTATGTGGTTTGGTCAATCTGCTGGCAAATAGCTTGCACATCTCTATTTCGGGCTGCATACTCACGCAATATGGATTCGTTCGAGCAAAAGCACCCATCCATATCCGAAATCAGATTCTGTTCATAACCATCAAGATGGCCGGATCAAATTTTTCAGCTTGCTTTCTTTCACATTTCCATTCGACTAGGGTGAGCCCAGAGCCCAAGGGCCGGGTCGTCCACATAATAGAATTCCTCGTCATCCAGTCGATTCCATCCAGTTCTCAACTTCGAGGGATTGTATTTTTCCAGCATAGCTTCAAGCTCGGTATATCCAAATCCAACCGATTCACATTCCTCGCGACTAAGAAAACCGGGCGCGTAAGTTATCTTGAAGCGATCCTCAGAAGATCCATGAATCAAGTGGGCCGCGACACCCAGATTTATCCTTAGATTCTTCACATGCCGAAGTTCCTGAAGAGTCTTCTCAGTTCCAAAATATCCGAATCTTCTTATGAGAGAATCTATTTCCTTATCTTCACTGAATACTTTGACACCGGGGGCGAGAATAATGAGTTCGCCACCATCGGCGATGGCCATGCGAGTGCGGTAAATCGCTTTGTTGCCCAGCCAGGTGCTGTGGAATTTTTCCGGATTGAGGTATGTCACGCACTTCTTGATTGGCTTCTCAACCATCGTGATATTTACCTCGGCTGACAGTTTCGAAGCCTTCTCAAAGCATTCGCGGTCGTCGCCGATGAAAAACCCTCGTACTACCGATTTTCCTAGCTCATCGCTTTCCAGTACGGTAAGGGCGTATAGAATCGGCAACTCGGCGGCAAACTCCCTCGCCGCATAATCAATAATCGCGCGTACCGGATTGTCGATACGGCCCATTATACGTTCTATGCCATATACTGCGCTGAGAAAATGACTTCTGTGTATTCCCTCGTTGCCGCCTTCTCCGATAAATATGTTCTTCGCGTGATTGGCCATACCAGTCACCTCATGCGGCACTACCTGACCAGGTGAAACAATCAAATCATGGCCACCTTTGCACAGCAGTCGATTCACCTGTGCCGGCCAATCATATTCAAAGTCAGTTCCAATCAGCTCCGAAATAAAAGCGTGCGGTACCTTCCCGAGAGTTACAGTATCACTGCGCCATCTATGCTCGCGGAAAAGCTCCAGAGGCAAGCCAGGGAACATAGTTTTAATCTCGCCTTTGTTCATCGGCCTGTGAGTACCCAGTGCCGGCATGATGTCGACCAGCGCGGTGCCGTAATACTCCCATAGGTATTTTGTAATTATGCCCCCGTGTGAATGGAAACGAGTGAAGTCCGGAGGAATCACGCAAACCTTACGCCTGGGCCCAATCTTTCCCAAGGCTTCATTTAAACCCGCGCACAGCTCCTTATTGTCTATCGTCTCATCTGTTCCACCGCGCTGGTAATAGATCATCAGTGCACCCTAACTACCATGGTGTATTTTCAGGGAGTGCGGCATCGAAATCCGCTAGGAGGTTATCAGAAAAATTCCCCGAGAACTTCCCGGTGAAAAAGCGCTCCAACCCCTCGTCTGAAAAGCGTTTCCAGCTTTTCTCTTCGGCTCCCGGAATTATCGGGTAAAACAGCACGCCGTTGGCTTGCGCTGCAGCAAGATCGCCGGGGGCGTCTCCAATCATCAGAATCTTGTTCTTATCGTACTTCCCCACGCTTGCGAATCTCAGTTGCTCCGACTTCGTTCCACGTTCCTGACCGGCTATCAAGCGAACATATTTCACAATATCATATTCCACCCACTCGCGCTTAAGATCGGCTCCGGGAGTTTGGCTAACTACCATCAAATCAGCTTTCCCGGAGGCCCTGTTGAGTATTTCCGGTACTATAGGATAGGGAGGAATATTGCGTACAATTTTTCTTATCGCTATGCTAACTTCTCTCGACCAACTAAGTGCCTGTCGCAGGTGAGGGTGTGAATTCCTCCGCACTTCCAAACTGAGTGAAGCCTCGCTCAGTTTCGTCTCCCGTTCAATCCAGGCCCTTAGTTCGTTCGTATCCGGGCAAAGCAGATGTCTTTCATTCAGTTCCTTTCTAGACTTAAGAAGGTCTGTCGCCCGTAAGACTGCCTGAAAGCGATTTATCCCGCGCGATTTGGAATACAGATTCACGAAATTCCAAACTTCGCGCGCTATTTTTGCCACGCCTTGTAGATTGTAAATATTGATAAAGGCAGGGCAAAAGCACTCCTGATGCTTAATTTCCATGCTGTCAAATACGGATCCATCAGAATCAAAGCCGATGAAATACTCCTTTTTGGGCTCTAAGCTCTTAGATTCCTCTGCCTGTTGAATCATTTAGTCTCCCCAAGAATCCAGTTCGTTTCCTCATAATGGACAGTTCCTATCTCCACCGCTTGATCACTTTCGAAGGTGCAACTCTATTTCCGACAAGATGAAATCCGATATCACTGAAATGACTCCTCAATCGCAGACCAGCTCCCAGCCATCAATTTGCGAGGAGCGAAATCTATTTCCTTCCTTCGGAACTGGGAAAACGCGGCTGGCGGCAGCATTGGATGTCATGGACGATATGCAATCCCTTTGGTTTTTTTGTCACTTATTATGCGCAAATCGCTTTGCACCATTTTCTTGACGAGATCCGTAAAATTGGTTTTGTGCTTCCAGCCAAGCAGTTTATGTGCTTTTGAACTGTCACCCAATAGCGCGTCTACTTCAGTGGGTCTGAAATATTTTGGGTTGACTTCCACAATGATATTGCCAGTATTCGTATCAACGGCTTTTTCCTCAATTCCTTTTCCACGCCATTCAATATCGACGCCAACTTCCTTGAAGGCCAGGTTTATAAATTCCCTCACCGAGTGGGTCTCTCCAGTAGCCAGGACGAAGTCGTCAGCTTCTCGGTGCTGGAGAATGCGCCACATGCCTTCAACATAATCCTTAGCGTACCCCCAATCACGCTTGGCGTCCAGATTGCCGATACAGAGCGTAGTCTCAATACCCAACTTAATCTGAGCAACGCCACGAGTTATCTTACGGGTTACGAAAGTTTCTCCTCTTATTGGACTTTCATGGTTGAAGAGAATTCCATTGCAAGCAAATATTCCGTAGGCTTCACGGTAGTTTCGGACGATCCAGTAAGCATAGAGCTTAGCGGCTGAATAAGGGCTGCGGGGATAAAAGGGCGTGTTTTCGTTTTGGGGTGTCTCTTGAGCCTTTCCGTACAGCTCGGAGGTAGAAGCCTGGTAGAATTTACAACTTTTTCCCACACCCAGAATGCGAATTGCTTCCAGTAAACGCAAAGTCCCAAGAGCATCAACATTGGCAGTATACTCAGGCGTTTCAAAGCTTACCTGAACATGACTTTGCGCGGCCAGATTATAGATTTCGTCTGGTTGGATTTTTTGCACGAGATGGATGAGGTTGGTTGCATCTGTAACATCCCCATAATGTAGGAAAAAACGCGCGTTCGTTGCCCCTTCGTGTTCATAGATGTGGTCGATACGCTGTGTGTTCAATAACGACGAGCGTCGTTTAACCCCATGTACTTCATATTGTTTAGATAGAAGCAGTTCAGCCAGATAAGCTCCATCCTGCCCGGTAATGCCGGTAATTAACGCAACTTTCTTATCTGTCACTTCATCATGCCCTCCAGATACCATTGATAATAAAGCTTTAATCCAGATTCCAAATCTATCCTATGCCGCCAGCCAAGTGCGTGTATTTTTGAAACATCAAGTCTTTTCCTGAATGTACCATCTGGTCGAGATGTATCAAATTCAATATCTCCACTGAACCCGACAGTAGTCTTGATCAATTTTGCGAAGTCTCCAATCGAAATATCTTCACCCGTACCTATGTTCAGGGCGGGAGCATCTGAATAGTTCTTAAGCAGGAAAACACATGCATCGGCTAAGTCATCCACATGCAAGAATTCTCTCAGTGGTTTTCCTGTGCCCCAGACAGTCACGGACTTCTGTTCTTTCTTACATGCGTCATGAAATCGAGAAAGCAAGGCTGCAGGGACATGACTATCTTCGGGATGAAAACTATCCATCGGCCCATAAAGATTAGTCGGCATGGCAGAAATGAAGTCACACTCGTATTGTTTTCGATAGGCTTGACACAGTTTGATTCCTGCAATTTTCGCTATAGCATACCACTCATTGGTTGGCTCCAGGGGGCCGTTGAGAAGATATTCCTCTTTTATGGGTTGGGAACAGTTTTTGGGGTAGCTACAGCTTGATCCCAGAAACAACAATTTTTTCACACCATGCTTTTTCGCACGTACGATTACATTATTTTGTATCTGTAAATTATCTCCAATGAAATCGGCAGGATAAGTGTTGTTGGCGTGAATACCGCCAACTTTGGCCGCTGCCAGTATTACAAGATCTGGTCGAGCGTTTTTGTAAAACAAATTGACTTCATTCGTATCTCTTAAATCCAAGTCATTCCTGGTAGTTGCCAAAACTTCTACATTTTCTTTCTTCAAGCGCCGCAATAATGCGGACCCCACCATACCATTAGCACCAGGCACCCAAATTTTCGCGTTGTCAATGCTGAACTGCATGCACAACACCTCAATGTGTTTTCAATGTCGATCTCTTCCTGATAATCTCCGCTGAGCGAAGCTGAGTGCTATCACAATTTTGCATACATCTTACGCAAATTCTCTGGAAGCGACAAGTAACACAACAGGTGTACCAGCCAAAATTTTCCAATCCCAAACCCGTATCAATCTGCTTTGTGCTATTTATACCTGCAGCTTCGAACATCACTTCGCCGCCTTTAGTATTTGCGCTGGGATGTGGTCTGCCAAATTCAATTGATGCTGGACAAGTTGGCTCTCTTGCTTGAGAGCCTGGTGTGTTTTCGGTTAGACTATCATTCAAGATGGAAGTAACCGCAACACGAAAGAGACCGAGAAATCTTTCGGAATTACTTGGCCAGAAGTTCGTAGTGGCGACACTCGGGAATGCAATCTCCAAGAGTATGACGGCCCACGCTTATTTATTTTCCGGTCCTCGGGGCACGGGAAAAACTTCAGCGGCTCGCGTCTTTGCAAAATCACTTAACTGTCAGAATGGCCCAACACTTAATCCATGTGATATCTGCGGACCCTGCGTGGGAATTGCCAAGGGCACTTCTCCGGATGTTATAGAGATAGACGGCGCATCAAACACAGGCGTTAACGATGTAAGAGAAATAAAAGACGAGGTTCTTTATGCGCCTCAAGGTTCACATAAAAAAATATACATCATCGATGAAGTCCATATGCTATCCAACAGCGCTTTCAATGCACTGCTGAAGACGATTGAGGAACCGCCGCCATATATCATTTTCATCTTTGCAACTACCGAATTGCACAAGGTACCCGCTACAGTTCGGTCGCGCTGCCAGCAGTTCCGATTTCGCCTTTTTGCACCGGAGTTGATTCGGGACAAATTGGTTGAGGCGGCTGCCGAGGTTAATCGGGAGTTCGAGAGTGATGCACTTTACTGGATTGCTCGTGAGTCGGGCGGTTCGATGAGAGACGCTTATACACTTTTCGATCAGATACTCTCGTTTTCGGGTGAAGAAATCAATCTTGCAAGCATTTACGAAAAAATGGGCCTGGTTGGAATTGAGCATATGACTAGCTTAGTGGAAGCTGCGGCTGCAGGCGATAGAGCTGGAGCGATTAAACTGCTTGATGATATCTTAGGCGCTGGATCTGCCGTGGAACAAGTTTTACTTGAATTAGTGAGCTATCTGCGAGATCTAATTCTACTGGCTTATGGCATAGAGAGAAAATCGCTATTGGGTATCAGCGCAGAGAAGTTTTCACCTAAACCTCGAGAGAGGTGGAATATAAGGCGCCTGGAAGAGGCAATTGAAGAAGCATTTTCACTCTATAGAGATTTACGATATTCGCTCAACCCTAGATTCGAACTTGAGCTTTTTGTGGGGCGCCTATGTAGTCTTTCGGAAAGGTTGAACGCAGATGAAGTGTTGATTCGCATTGAATCGCTGCGAGAGGAGTTGAACAGAGAGGAAGGGATTGCGCGCGAAGGTGGTAAAAGGAACCCCGATCCTGAAATCGACTATATTGACCATGGAGTTAAGCGAGAAGAGGGTCTGAAAGACGTGTATGAACCCCCCCCCGCTGTCTCCGGCTCTGAAGCCAGGCTAAATGGACCAAAATCCACAGAAGGCATACAGAATGATGGAGTCGATGGAGGAATGAGGCAGGATAGGCAGAAGACTATTTTAGACAAGGTAAGCGGTGAGATGCCCTTACTGGGAGACGCATTAGATAAGGCAGCAAGCTGGGAATGGAAAGGAGATGTGCTGGATATAGGCTTCAAGACTTCTTACGAAGTTGAGTTTGTAAGAGGAAAGGTTGAAAAGCTGATGCAGGCAGCTATTGCAGCGGGTGTGAATATATCCGACATATGCATCAACCTGGCAGGAAGTGAAATTGAAGAAGCTAATGGAACTCCGCAGTCTGAATTAGTTCGCAAGGTATTTCAGGGCACTATTGTAAAAAATAACGATGCCAGCTCAGTTGCTGGCGGGAGTAGTCGCGATCGGCAGTAATTGTAATTGAGGATAAATATATGAATCCGCTGGAGTTGATTAAGAATCTGAAAGAACTGCAACTAACAATGGGCGAAGCTCAGGCAAAAATGAAAGCACTCCGGGCCAGTGGAGCCTCCGGCGGTGACTTGGTGACGGTTATGATTGATGGAACCATGGAAGTGATTTCGATGCATATAGATCCCATCGCGGTAGATCCCCGCGATGTCAAAATGCTCGAAGAACTAGTCGCTGCCGCATTCACAGATGCGGCGAGGAAGATGAAAAAAACACTTCAGAGCGAGATGTCTCAGCTTGCAGGTGGACTTGGCATCTCACCGGACTTTCTAAGCGGTCTCTAAAAATGCAGCGTATTGAGCAACTTATAGTGCAACTCTCACGCCTTCCCGGAATCGGAAAAAAGAGTGCTTCCCGCATTAGCTATTGGCTTCTGGAAACAGATAGAGAGTTTGTGAGCAACTTATCCGCTCAGCTCGGGGAACTTCGACAGAACATTGTGCGTTGCAGAGAGTGTAGAAATTACGCCGAAACCGAGCTATGCTCAATCTGCGATTCCTTCCAGCGTGAACGGGATTTGATGTGCATAGTCGAGCATCCCCGTGATATTGCGACAATAGAATCAACCGGCGAGTTTCGAGGATTTTATTATGTGCTTCATGGCGTGCTATCGCCCCTTGACGGTGTCGGACCTGAAGAACTTGGTCTTGCGAAGCTGTACGATCGAATTAAAAAACAGGATATCAAAGAAGTGATTATAGCCACAAATCCAACACTGGAAGGAGACACAACGGCCCTATACATCACAAAACAACTTGCTGACGAAGGACTTCGAGTAAGCAGAATCGCGACAGGCATCCCGGTGGGGGGAGATATGGAATATGCAGACAGGCTCAGCGTCGCGCGTGCATTGAAGGGGCGTCAGGTAATAGAGGGGTTGACCTCATAATGACAACAGTTTTTCCGCCACATTGCTACTTGTCGAAACAATCGGCGGGCGCCTCTAGAGCTTGTCGATTAGCATCGAGCACTTACCTGAGGGGATAGGAAGCGTTTTCTTCTTTCCCTTATCCAGAAGGTGAATAGAGAAATAATAGAGTTTTTCAGATTCGAGACGAATCTCCCAGCCCCTCTTGGTTTTGTTGCTAACAATTGTGATGAGGTTTCTTTTAAGCGGCAATTCCTCAATGCCCATCAGTTCCAAAGTGGGAACAAACCAATCCACCGTTTTCCGGGGCAGGCTCATGTAAAGCCCCACAATGTTCTCGATCATCAGGGCAATAGTGGAGAGTCCCACGCATGCAAGGTCTAAGGGCCGGTTCCAGTTGCTGTTTTCCATCCACTGGGCGGGGCCTTCTTTAAATGGTTTATAGGCATACCATAGCGTTCCTTTCCCGGATTCATCGGGGTGAAAAGCATCCAGGACAAAATACAGGTGCCGGATTGAGGCTTCTCGAGCGAATCCGTATTTCTGATATTTCTCCAGGCCCTTAATCACCATATAAGTATAAAATGGAATAACTGAACCTCGAAATCCTCTCCCATTTTCATCGAACATGTCTTCATCGGCGGCTAAGGTGGGGAAGGGATTTTCAGTTCCGAAAACCTTAGGATTTTGTAAGTGTTCAACGAGTTTCTCAGCCCTATCTTCATTGGGTATTTCGGCGAGCAGGGGCCAGAAAGCAGCTACTGTTTTAACCTTTATGCGCTCGTTATTCTCGTCCAGATCGTAGTAGAATTTCTCCACGGGATCCCACATCAGTGTATTGATGCGGATTTTCAGGGAAAAATATTGGCGCTTAAATCGAAATCCCAGCTCCTTGTCATTGAGGATATCAGCAAGGGCGGACATATAAAGGGCATTGATGGCCATCTGCGCATTGAAGTCTAGAGGGTATTTTGTCCCTTCCCGCGGTGAATTCTCCGTAAGCGTGGCTTTGAGGGGCGGAGCGTAAAGACCGTTTTCATCTTTGAACGTCTTTTCAATCCAGCCGTGATACGCGATGAGGGATGATATCACTTCTCTAACTCGCTTTTTAACTCCTACTTTGTGATAGAGATTGAATTCTGTCCATGCAAGCAATGGTGGCGCGAGGCCCTCAGAATTCTTCTCGTGAATAATGGGCTTACCGGACTCCAGGTCGTACCGATCTCTTATTGCGCCGGAATCTTCTTGAAAGGAATAGAAGTTATCAAGCATGAGGTGTACAGGATATTTTTTGTTAAAATAAACTAGGAAAAAAGACGCCATACAGCTTTCGTACAGGCTTAAGTAACGCTCTTCTTTGTAGGCATAAAAAGGGTTATTGATACCCGCGGAAGGTTTGGCATCTCGCCAGAAATCATTCATCCATGCCCATGAGCGATCATAAACATCTACGAAGTCTTGATCGTAATAAAAAACCTGAGGGAATTCTTTTTTATGCACCGCATCTCCCGCATCGATAGCTAGATTTTGATAAGCCTATGAAGACACAATAGGTTAATCGATAAAATAGTGAAAAACAACGAGAAGTCCAGATATTTCCGTGATTAGTTTGTTCTCTGCTTACGAGATTAGCTAACTATTGCGTCGAAAAAGTATAAAATTACTTGTTTGGAGGATTGTATGGGCCGTTGTGTCGTTGCTGCCGCAGAAGAGATTTTGGATAAGGAAGTTCGGGTGTTGGATTGTGGTTTTGTCAGACTTGTTGATTATATGGGCGACGATAAGCGGATTGTTCAGGCAGCGAGAGTGTCCTATGGCGGTGGCACGAAGTCTATGCGCCAGGATGCGGGTTTGATTGATTATCTACTTAGGAACGAGCACACCTCGCCGTTTGAGCAAGTTGTTTTGACTTTTCATGCGAAGATGCCCATTTTTGTTGCGCGGCAATGGGTGCGGCATCGAACTGCTCGTTTGAATGAAATTTCGGGTAGATACAGCGTAATGTCCGATGAATTTTATTTTCCGGCTCCTGAGGATATTGCGGAACAGAGCGAAGACAATAAACAGGGACGTTCGAATGAATCAATGGAACCCGTACGGGCAAATGCAGTGCGCGATGTTATTCGCAGGGTGAATGAATTTAGCTATAATGGGTATGAAAAACTCTTGGACGTCAAAACGGCTCGCGAGCTGGCTCGGATTGTGTTGCCAGTTAGCCTGTATACCGAGTGGTACTGGCAAATTGATCTTCACAATCTTTTTCATTTCTTGAAATTACGACTGAATGAACATGCGCAGAGGGAAATTCGGGCATATGCGAAGGTGATTCGGGAAATGGGTGCCAAGGTGTGTCCGTTAGCTTTTAAATCCTTTGATAAGCATATTTTGAGTGCTCTTCGGTTTTCTAAGAACGAGGTTGAGGGACTTAAGAGAATGTTAAGAGGAGATCAACATGAACTTAAGGGAAAGGAGAGAGAACGATTTGAAGCTAAAATCGGGGAGATGTAAGTCGAATTGCTGGAAGGCCTTGAGAAGATGCTTCAGCGGCTTACTGGAGTAGGCTGTTTTTGTCGAAACTTGTGTGCCCGTGCTGGAATGGACGAAGGACTGCACTTCATTTAGGGAGATATTTCGATCCACTTCGTGGATGGATTGAGTTTTAGGCGGGAGGTAAGCTTGATTTATTTCCGAGTTTGGCAGAAAGACATTCGAATTCGATGAAAAACGCCTTCATCTGCAACAGTTTCCTTAAGTGCATCAGGATTCCAAGCAATTGGCCATCATGATTCCGCTTACCTCCTTGGAGATAGGGGCGGATTTAGTTCATATTCAACTTCCAAAATAGAAAGTACCGGCGAAATATCCGCATCAAGGTCTGGTTCCAATGTATAACCAACCGTGAAGTAACGACCAGTAATTGTCTGATTTACCTCCCAACTGTGCCAGTTTCCCAAGGTGAACTGGGTATTCTCCTCTGTGTCCAGTTTTATTTCGATCCAGTTGGGATTGTCCGGAGTCGGGAACTCAATATCCCAAGTTTCATCCAGTTTGTTCATGGCGCGGAGAAAAAAGCGAATTTGTGACTTGTCTGGGGAATGATAATTGGCCCGAAGAGCGGTGATTTTCGATCCCAGATATCCAGAATCAATTACATCGGTATACCCGGTTCCGAAGCTTACCGAATCCGAATTAGAGAAATTTCTCGGGACTGGATTCGTTTCAAATATTGAAGAGAGGTGGAACTCGTCTATGTAACCATTGAAATCGGGTGCAAGAAACAGTGGTTTCTTGCTGAGGGAACCGATTTTAGGGGTAAAAGTTTCGAAGCTTTCAACACCAATCGGCGTGGTATGTATGCTGTCGGCGGGTATGCCGTCAACTAGATATTCGAGAAAGCCGGGAGATGCGCCGGAACGTCCGGGATTACTATCATCACTTTTATACCGAATACGATGGTGTCGCCATTCTCCGGGAACAAGGGGCGTACTTCGAAGTTGTATTACTAAAGAGCGATCTGCACCATGACGGAAGAAGCTCTCGAAGTTCCAGATGAGTCTTCGGTTCTCCACCTGGACGCTGAGTCGTTGTGGCTTCCCATGTGCTGTCCGCCCTTTCCATAGGAACAGAAGTTCGCCGTCATTCAAATTCGTGGGGTTCAACCAGAAATCGAGGGTGAAATCTCCCCATTCCCGGCCAGCGGTCCACATTGCTTCCGGAGTTGGAAACAGTTTAATTCCGCTGGGTACGAGCCTGATAGATGTTTCGCCACGGATGCTGATTTGATGCGAAATCTCGTATTCGCCTTCAATTCTGTAAAGTCCGGGGAGATCCTCGATGCTGACGGGCCCGGCGAACAAAAAAATATCGATGAGGCTGAGCTTGTGATTGCTCAATGAGGTGGTGGAAGTGTTGTGACTGAGCGGAGAGAGTACAAGTGCATCGGTATCGCGCCAGGCTATGGTTTTGCGAAGCCCTTGTGTTTTCACCTGATTCCATCCCTCTTCCCCCCCGAAGCGAAGGATTTCAGCTTCAGCTAGCCATGGGAGCGTCAGTATGGAAAGCAGAACAACAATTCTATACCTATATGTCCTCATGAGGTTCGTTTTATAGTATCGGAATAAAACAATGTCTGATGAATTAAAGGAAAAGGCGCATCAACTTCCGGAAGAATCCGGTGTATATGCTATGCGGGACAAAAAGGGAACAGCAATTTACATTGGCAAGGCCAAGAGCCTCAGGGCCAGGGTCTCCTCGTATTTCACCGGTGAAAAGGATATGAAGACACGTTTTCTGGTTGAAAAAACTGTTGATTTTGACGTGATCGTTACCAGGACTGAGTTCGAAGCTCTAGTTCTGGAAAACAGTCTGATTAAGAAACATTTACCCAAGTACAATATCGATTTAAAGGATGGGAAAAGTTATCCAGTTATCCGAATCACCTCGGAACGCTTCCCACGTGTTTTTAGAACTCGGAGGATAGTCCGCGACGGATCGATTTATTTTGGCCCCTACCCGAATGCCAAGTCTATAGACGTATATATAGACATGATTTACAAACTTTACCAGCTCAGGCGTTGCAAGGTGTTTAGAAGAAGGGATAAACCCTGTCTCTATCATCATATCGGGCGCTGCTCGGCACCATGCGTAAACAAGATTAGTGAGGAAGAATATGGAAAGATAATACGCAAAATAAAAGTGATGTTATCGGGTAAGACGATTGGGATTAAGAAAGAGCTGGAAAAACAAATGCGAGAGGCCGCTGCGCAATTAGCCTTTGAACGGGCCGGCGAATTCAGGGATGCTCTTAAATCCCTCGAATTTCTTGAGGCGGAGCAAAGTATTGTGGACTTCAAGGATGAGACGAAGGATTATATCGACTACGTCGCTTCGGGTCGATATGCGGTGTTTGCAATGATTAAGATGAGGGGAGGACAAATTGTCGATCGTGAACTCTATGTAAATGAATACGCCGGCTTGGCGGCTGAGGCTCTTCCTGAATTTCTTATTCAGTATTATGGTCAAACTGGAAGGGAAATTCCAAGTAGGATTTATTTGCCCGAGCGTCCCGACAGACTTGTGGAGAGATTTTTTGCCGAAAATGGGAATTCAGCCCCGAAATTGTCGATTCCCGATAAGAAGAAAGACCTTGTTATTCAAGAGATGGCTCGACAAAACGCTGGAGCGGAATTGGATTTTTTAGTGTATAAGGAAGGGGATCGACCTGCCTTGGCAATGCTGCAGCAGGTTCTTTCCCTTCCAAGCATTCCGAGGAGGATCGAGGGCTTTGATATCGCTCAGCTTGGTGGAAGGCATACGGTTGCGTCTATGATTTCATTTGTGGATGGACGGCCAGATAGAGCAGCTTATCGACATTACAAAATACTTGGCACAGGTGGTGAAGTTAATGATTTCAAGGCAATTGCCGAGGTGGTGGCAAGACGTTATCAACGGCTTCTCAATGAGGAGAAGCCCCTGCCGAATTTAATCCTTGTCGACGGAGGTAGGGGACAGGTATCGGCTGCTTGGGGAGTATTGGAAGCGTTGAATCTCAACGACAAAATTTCTCTTGTGGGTTTAGCCAAGAAAAATGAAGAGCTCTGGCAACCCGATTCTTCGAAAGCGGTGAAATTGCCCGAGGGCGATCCCGGACTTCGGGTTTTGCAGTACGTTCGGGATGAGGCACATAGATTCGCGACTTCCCGCAACCAACGTTTGCGTGCAAAAGATGTTAAATTAACAACGCTTGAGGGGGTTCCGGGTATTGGACCTGCCAGAAGCGCGAAGTTGCTTGGGCAGTACAAATCCCTTGAGGGTATATATGATCGGACTTTGAATGAAATCGCGAAAACAGCGGGTGTTGGAATGGAGGTGGCAGAGACGCTAAGAAACTTTCTTGGGTGTGCGCTGGAGGTGAAAAAGATTGACAAAACCCAGTAGACTTAGCGATTCCTTTCGACTGGATTTGGGTGAGATTTACGAGAGCTTATTTGAACAACTATAAATACCAATAGAAGTATAGCATAAAGTATCCACGACCAGTTATCTGAATTAGAGGGGAAAAAGTGAATGGTGGAATGGTAGATTAGGTAGGTTCCGACTACTGAAGTGAAGACAAGAATTAGACTTCTGTACAACAATACTGTAAGTATTCCGCCGACGAGGCTAGATGCCAACTGCAAGATAAGTTTCCCAGTGGCCTCCAGGTCCCATCCAGCTTGTTCGATAATAGGGAAGCTAAGTACTAATCCTCCTACCATGCCGAGCACAAAGAAGCTGAGTCTGACCAGAAAATGCGATACAAGTCCAAGGATCGCTCCGATTATTAAGCCCAATATCAGATACAACTGGCTGTTTTCGCTTTTGGAACCAACCCATACACCGAGCGCGAGTCCTGCTAACAGCGCGACTAAAAAGAGCGATATCCGATAAGCTCGATAACCGAGCAAACCCAAGAACAATCCAATTGGAACAAATATCCAACCATATCCGCTAAAAATTTGAGTTAGATCCACTATAATCTCCACAAAGTACTAATTAGGTTTTTACTGAAAACGCTCTCACTTCAGGTGTCAGCTCATATCCGGTGTCAATCGGTGAGGAAAAATTCCTTTCGCATACGACGTTTGATTTATATACTAAGACTGAGTTTCAATGCAAGCGTTGATGTTGAGTTTCAGGGATTAGAATTCTTGTTGATTGAGGTAGTGGATTTGGAGATTGCGAGCAATTGCAGTGGAATGGCTAGCGAAACTTGATGGATATCCAAAATTCAATTGTGGGTATGAATCAGGCATCTCATACAGGGGGTGTATTTGAGGAATTAGACGAAAAAGTATAATTTTCCGTCTAGTATCAAGAATTGATATGGTAGTTTTGGAAAAAATTTTTAGAGATGAAGGTCCGCGCTTACTCAAATGGATTCGAATTCGCCTGAAGGTGAACGAGGATGCGGAGGATATATTGCAGGATATTTTTGCCGGGGCTGCGAGTGCTTTGACAACTCTTCATAATGCCAACAATCTAGTTTCCTGGCTTTATGTAAGTGCAAGAAATGCAGTGATTGACACTTGGAGAGGCAGGGACAAGCAACATTTCGAATTGAATTCGGAAGCGCTAGCCGAAACTTCCATAGAATTTTTTGATGAAACTGCTGTTCTTGATCCAGAGGAGATATTTCGAAGGGCGCAGACCTATGAGGCCCTGGAAGAGGCCATCGAAATGTTGCCTGAGAGTCAGAGAGAGGTTTTTCTCCTTCAAACGGTTTACGGTTATACTTTTCGCGAGACGGCGGAATTATTGAATATTTCGATTAATACAGCTATGTCGAGGAAACGTTATGCCATTATCCGGCTTAGAGAATACCTCGACGATTACAAGAATATCGTAATGCTACAGGAGGTAGGATGATGAATAAGAAGTGGATTGGTTGGAAAATCCTGGGAGGCGTGATAATTATCCCGGGTTTGCTGTTCCTTGCTGCTTGGGTTTTCATGCTGATTTGGAACGTGTTGATGACTGAGATTTTCGGTTTGCCAGTAATTTCGTTTTGGCAAGGGGTGGGCCTGATTGTTCTAGCCCAGTTCCTTTTTGGCAACATCTGTGGAAAACGGTGTAAGTGCAAGTGCAAAAAAGGCCGCGGTGGGAAGAAGTGGAAGAAAGAGATGAAGGAACATTTCAATAAGCACTGTGCTGAGACTAATGGGGAAGCGAGCGCCGAAACCACTAGTGTTGGACCATCCAGGGAAACTTAATCCTTATGTGGGCTTGTGAGAGATTTCACATGCCCACTTTTTTAAACGCCAATAGGCTAAATAGCCTAATCTATTTTCAAGTCAGGCATCAATTGTTCTTCCCACCGGCGTCGCATGTGCTATACTCATCTACGTGAGAAGATTAACCCTTCTGAGGCATGCAAAGAGTTCCTGGAAAAACACCGAACTCGCCGATATAGATAGGCCGCTGAATAGCCGTGGCCGTTCGGATGCAAAAATCATTGGTGCTGCCTGTGCCGGACGTATGCCTCTACCGGAGATAGCTCTCGTTTCTCCGGCAAGAAGGGTGAGTGAAACCATCGAACTTTTTTTTGAAGCCTGGACAACGGCCACGCCGAAGATTGTCAGGGTGAACGAACTTTACCGAGCGGACATGGCCGATTGGATAAACGCTGTCAAAACTTACAGGGATGATGCCAGCCACCTCCTGGCCTGTGGGCATCAGCCTGAACTTGGTGAATTCGCCGCTTGGTTTTGCAAAGAAACCATCGGAGAATTGCCAACCGCAACAGCAATATCGATTCTATTTCCTGGTGAGCAATTGGATGAGAACATCGGCAACTTGGATTTTGTTTTAAGACCAAGAGAAATTGCTGGATTGGGTTACTGAGTAAGTTCCGTAACCGATCGGTGAATCTACCAACACCTCACTATATGCATGCCTATCTTGCAATTCCGATACACGTAATGAGATGATGTCTGGATGAAAATAGGAGTGTTGTTGTCCGGGGGTGTGGATAGCTCAACAGCCTTACTATCTATAAAAAAGAATTATCCTGAGGCAACGATCCACGCATACTATCTAAAAATATGGCTCGAAGATGAACTCACCTCTCTGGGGACTTGCCCTTGGGAGGAAGATTTGAACTACGCGCGCGCGGTTTGTGATATCGCGAAAACACCACTAAAAGTAATAAGTCTACAAAAAGAGTATTGGGAGCGCATAGTCTCCTACACTTTGGCCGAATTGAAAGCCGGTCGCACGCCAAGTCCGGATATTCTATGCAACCGACTAATCAAGTTTGATACCTTTTTTCACCGTGTCGGTGAATCCCTGGATAAGGTTGCTTCTGGTCACTACGCGGTTTGCACTCGGGGCTTCGATGGAATCCATTATATCCGAAAATCACCCGATCCAATCAAAGATCAAACCTATTTCCTCTCTCAACTCACACAGGAGCAAGCCTCGATGGCAATGTTCCCTATTGGTCGAATGACCAAATCCGAAGTACGTCGGCTGGCGGTGGAGTTAAATGTGCCGGCGAAGACGAGAAAGGACAGTCAAGGCATTTGCTTCCTCGGGAAAATAAAATATCGAGATTTCGTGCGGCATTATATGGGAGAGAAGAATGGAAAAATATTGGAACTTGAGACAGGTAGGGAACTTGGCACTCAAAGGGGCAGCTGGTTCTATACAATCGGTCAACGGACGGGATTGAGGCTTTCGGGTGGTCCCTGGTATGTAGTAGCCAAAAATCACGAAGAGAACACGGTAACGATAGCGAGAGGCATGGATGCGGAGGCGAAGGCACGCACTTCCTTCGTTACTGAAAGACCAAATTGGATTTCCGGTCCACCGCGAAAAACTCGGGTTAACCTGAAGTTGAGGCATGGTCCCAAAAACGTAGGAGCTACAATCGAAGAACTTGGTTCTGAGCAAAGGGGGCGATTGCGGGTGGATATGGATGAAGCAGACCGGGGTGTGGCACCCGGACAATTCGCGGTGCTGTACCACGAGGATATTTGTCTTGGCGGCGCGATGATTTGTAAGCAGCAATAGCCTTGTTGAGGAGATAGGCAGTGTTTGAACCGGCAGTGGCAGCTAGATGAGTTGAAGGAGAAACTCTCGGCGCTCGGAATAGCTGAAGTTCACGGGAGAATTCTTATTGTCTGAAGCACTTACGATGAGGTTTATGTCGGAGCGCTCAAGCCCATAGTCAACCAGCGGCCTCAATCTCCCCGCCCAGTTCTCTAAATGGTCTATTAAACACTCCACATCCCGGGCCCCAGGATTGGCATTGGAACCACGGTTTATTTGAGCCCCGGCAAATGCGAGTTTATCCAGCACAGCCTGATTGCTATCTTGGGAAAGCCGTTTGACTAGCAGGCGGAACACAGGGACGGCTAACAGTGCACAGGCCAGTCCATGAGGAATCTCCAGATGAGCTCCAAGCGGTCCTGCAAGGCCATGAACGGTTCCAAGCCCCGCGTTTGCCAGGCAGAGACCGGAAAGATATGCCGCCAGCGCCAAACTGCCCCTTTGACTTTCTTCGTTGATTCCAAGCTCTTCTCCGGAAAGAAGTTCGCAAGCGCTGCCAAATAACCGCAGTCCTTCTTTGGCCAACATGTTTGTAAACAGAGTGGCTCTGGTTGAGATATAGGATTCAATAAGCTGGCAAAGAGCATCCATGCCGCAGGCCAATGTCACATTCATCGGACAGCCAAGCGTGAGTTCGGGATCTATAACGGCAGTAGCAGGCACAAAGGCATCATGTCGAAGCGATTTTTTAAAGGGGGAATCTCCATGCTTGCTGATTACGGCGTTTTTTGTCGCCTCACTGCCAGTTCCAGCGGTTGTAGGCACGGCTATCATAGGTAGCGTACGACCGCCTGGAAGGCGGGTGCCGACACCCTCCAAATATTCTATCACACTGCCTTCGTGACATACCATTGCCGCAACGGCCTTGCCGGCATCAAGCACACTGCCACCGCCAATTGCCAGCACCGACACGGCGGCGGCTCCCCTGGCGATTTCCACTAAGCTATCGACAGTATCAGGCGACGGCTCTCCGCTGATTGTTTCATGCACATAAGCAATGCCAGCTTTTTTAAGTCCGGTTTCAAGCAGCGTCCATGCTTGGCTTTGTAGAAAATGGCCGCCGGTAAGTATGAGAATCAATCCTTCCTTTGAGACAAGCTCTGGTAAACTTGCCGCGGAACCGGCGCCAAAAATGAGATTAGAATTCCCTTTGTGTCGAAATGCGCTTACCAATCTTCGTCTTCTTTTGGATAGATAGCAAGAAATTTTTCGCCCTGTCGGTCGCAGGCCATCCAAGGCGCAACTTTTTTTCTCCAGTTCTTGTAATGGTAAGTTTCCTTATGGGCCCTCACCGCTTCTTCTGAACGATAAACCTCGTATAGCATGAAACGGCCAGGTTCGTTCTCACTTTGAAGTATATCAAAGCGCAGGTTCCCTTTCTCTTTCAGGGTTTCCTCACGGTTGATGCTAGTTTCTTTTATGAAATTGTCCACGCATCCATGTTTCACTGATACCGACACGCAATAGACTATCATCGCTACCTCCGTGTTACTGCAGAAATTAGATTTGCATTATTTTGCCGGAAAATGGGTTGAAAGTAAGTTTCTTTTTGTGTTCCATGAAGGCTTGGGGCAAAAAAGTAACAATATCACGAGCGTTTAGACTGATTTGTCCAAGGTTCAATGATGCCAAATCACCCGCAAGCCCATGTAGATAAACAGCTAAACGCAGGAGATCAGCAGAATCCAGATTCGGATGCGAGGCCGCCAGAGCTCCGAGTAAACCTGCAAGCACATCACCCGAACCAGCAGTTCCCATTCCGGCATTTCCCGTTAGGTTTATCCAAACCTTTCCATTGGGATTGGCAATGATGCTATGTGCTCCCTTGAGAACAATCATGGCCCCATAGCGATCGGCTGCTTCCAGGGCGGTATCAATCCGTCGTGTCGACACCTCGCTCGGTGATGAACCAAGAAGCCGGGCCATTTCTTTCGAGTGTGGAGTTAAAAAGGTAGGATAGGTTCGACTTCGACTCAACTCATCGCGACCGGCTAGCGCAGTAAGTCCGTCGCCATCGATAATAAGCGGTGCTTCTATCAAGGCAATGAGTTCCAGCGCCAGTCGGATGGATTCTGGTTGAGTGGAAAGGCCCGACCCCAAGACAACCGCATCTGCCCGACTGCTAGCTTCAAGCAGCTTCGGAAGATGCTCACTCCCCAGATAGCTCGATTCGCCCTGAGGTAAGAACACCGCCTCCGGTACTAGCGGGAAAGCCTGTGAAACCATAGCCGAGGGAATCGCCAAGTAGACATAGCCCACACCGCTCCTCAGTGCGGCTCCCCCCGCCAACGCCACTGCTCCGCAATATCCAGGCGAACCGCCAACGATCAGAATCTTCCCGAAAGTCCCCTTATGTCCCGCTGGTTCTCTCGCGCTCAGTACTGGCGGCACATTCACCGAAAGAGCAATCGAATCATCGTTGCACAGCTCCGGCGGGTAAGAGATCTCCGAGCAATACAAATCACCCCCCAAGTCGAATCCCGGATATAGCAAATTTCCTCTTTTCAAAAGCCCAAAGACAACCGTCACTTCCGCTCGAACTGCCACTCCGAGCACCTCCCCAGTATCAGCGTTCACTCCCGAGGGAATATCCAAAGATAAAATCGGAGTATCAGAGGCATTAATTCTCTCAACTAAAGCTGCCATCGGGCCTTCCAGATTGCGGGAGAGTCCCACCCCGAGAAGAGCATCGACAATAACATCAAACGAATCAAAATCCGTTTTTGCGAGCAAACTGGTAAGCGAGTATAATTGCAGAAATTTCAGAGGCAAGCGCTGCGCAATTCGCAGATTATCTCCCGCGGCTCCTTCCGAATCCTGGAGCCTGCTTGAATTGTCAAAACCTCTGTTTGTTGCGGCTCCGACAGTCGCGCCACCTCTGCTGTTTATATCCGATCTACCAGCCACCAACACAGTAACAGTCGCGCCCTGCGAATATAGCAACCTTGCCAGTGCAAATCCATCTCCCCCGTTATTTCCCGGTCCGCAAGCCACCAACACCCGTCTTCCAGGCACCCCCCAGCGTCTGGCAATCACCCCTCGTGCGGCGATAGCCGCATTTTCCATCAAAATGGACTCACTTATTCCATAGTTCACGATTGCAGAGCTGTCCAAACGCTGGATATCTAGCGCAGTTGCAACCTTCACATTCGTTATTTGCTTTCGGGATTCAAACCGGAGAAACGAAAAATCTCTGATTGCACCCAAATGAAATTTCCGCTCTCCGTCGGAACCAGGAACTGTGAAGTTTCCACGTTTTTTTCATCTTCTGCAATCATAGTCATATGCCTAACTGCCAAAACAGGATAGGATTTTCCCTTGGTGAAACTTTTTGAGATCGTTGTGTAGGAAGCTGCAATGTGAGGGAAGTAATCTTCTCGTGCTTTTTGATAATCTTCCCTAACCGTCACATAAAAAACAATGCTCGACATGTTTTTCATCCTTCCATCAAATTTTGCAGGTTCCGAACCTGTTTCATGATGCTTATTCATTTGATCAGCATCTTATCATGCATTGTCAAAAAAAGCATAGGAAAGGTTCAAATGACACAGTTCTTGGCGATGTCCAGACAAACTCAGTGCAAGAAGAACAGCGGCTCTCGTTCTATTCGGACGTCTAGCCGGTTTTACTTACCAAAAACGCGAAGTAGCGCTCAATCCTGATTATCATCAAGCTCGCCTCTGATTGTTCCAAATAAAAATTGCCGCATTCCGAGTTTTTCATTTCGAGTGATATCGCAGGTTATTACCACCCAGCGTGTGTGCCTTCCCGGCATCTGGTTTGGCAATTTTTACGGGCGGTGTCCCATACCAATGATATAAACCTCCATCGAGTTCTGTCTCACCGCCCTTGGTTTAAACAATTTCACTCTGCCAAAAATCATCTCCATTCTCTCCCGCACTTTTCCTGCATCACCTCCTTGGAAAAGCTTGAGCACTAGATTGCCTCCAACCGCCAAATTCATTTCCGCAATACTTATAATCTGTAAGACCAGATTATAAGAGCGACTAGTGTCCACTACTCGATTACCAGTCGTTGCAGGCGCGGCATCGCTTAACACGCACCCATAGGGCCCCCCCTGTTTCACAAACTCCATCCCCTCCTGCGAAAAAACATCACCCTTTAAAAAACTGATCTTACAGCCGGGTGGCGTCTTGACATCCAAATTCTCGAGATCAATAGCAACTATCCGCGTCCCGAGTCCCAGGGTTCTAAGCACAAAAAGCGTCCATCCACCCGGCGCCGCTCCTACATCCAGTATTGGTTCCTTTAACAGTTTCCATTTCCTCTGAATTTCCTGCAGCTTGAAAACCGAGCGAGAAGGATAACCAAGTCGTCTAGCCTCCATGGCATAGTAATCCGCCCTCTTCCTGTCCTGCATGTTCAGAATTCTCGCATCAAATTTGTTCCGTTCTCACACCTGCGTCAACCTCAATCGTTCAGTCCGGTATCCAAACATCAGTGTACAGTCAAGTTTTGCGCCATCGATACACCCCAAATATAGCGCTTTTGTGTTCAGAAAATCCAATAAAACTCCATTATATGATATCATAAATTTATGAATACTCCTCCTCATCATTTGTGGAAAACGCTGGCACACAATCTGCCATCCAGTTCCCAGCAAAGCAGTCAAGCGGCAGAGCTCTTTCGCGAATACGAATCAGAGGGCTACTTGCGGTACAGCGGAACAGTTCTGGTATCGCTCCCACTTCCGCTAATTGCAGATTTTTTCAATCGAGTGCTGTTAATGCACTCGGCTGAGAGTCCCATTCTTAGACGACGCGACACCCGATGGATGAGCGAATATGACTACACTTTGATAAATATCCGCGCCGCCGGCACTCAAGATTGTCCGGCAAATATCTTGAGTACCGCCATGTATCTCACCACGCTTCGTACACGGGCCATCATCCTCGCCCCCTTTACTATCGGCGAGGGCCCCAATCTTGCTCGACTCCAGTCTCATGTGATAGTGCGTAGTACATTGGCGTCACCCCAGGCTCTCGAAGTTGGATTTGATTCCGCGATTCAGATAAGAACTCTCGTCGAAGCGGCTCATCTACTGGATTTGGCAGTTGGTTATCAGTTAGATAGTAGCGTTCATATTCAGGCTGCCGTGGTCTACAATAAACCCCAGTTGTTTCTCTGGACCAAAGGCGGAGAATTCAATTCCGACAAAGCCTATCAAAGTATCCTCAATCGACAAGTTGAATCGATTGTGTCCACGCTTAAGCGAACAAAACAGGGACTCAAATTCAGTGACTATGCAAGCGCGCTTAGTCAGGCTGGTTTGGCGCCGCTAAGCAAAGCTGATGATAAACAACTCTGCTCTCTTGCACTGGATTATAGTGATGTCGCGCTGTCCTACTGGGGCAGGATATTCGAGCTTTGGCGCGATCGTTACGGTTTTGATTTTTTAAGTCTAAGTGGTACTAGAGCGGCTAGCCGTCAAAAAGATGTGGGTTTGAATCTGAGCCATCTGAAAACAATCGCCCAGATAGTGCGCAAAGGCGGGGTTCGAAATAATATGGGCGTGATGGCAGAGGGCAACCCGATGCAAATCGAGACTTTTGGAATCCATGGAATCGATCTTGTGCAAGATGACATCGCTGAAAGTAAGGCCAACCGAGCCTGGTTTGAAACTACCTTTGCACTTGATGAGAAACTTAGGCACGTCAATCTGGGGCGGAAGTTGAAATTTTCAGTGCCGCTTTCAATTAACCCGGGAGAAAAGGAAAGCAAGCCACGGCGTGAACGGGCGCATATGAAGAGGTTTGTTGCACGTTTTCTCGGGGTTGGACCCGCGCGGCGCCCCTTGCTGGAAACCATGGGTGCTCTCGAAGGGGCTTGGGGCTACATGAGCACTCTCAAAGAATCAGTCACCCTGGGTTGGATGCCGAATTCAGTCGAAGCAAAGAAGTCGAACAATATCGAGGATGTCGCGAACTACTACAAAGATGTATTAAGAAACGGAGAACGACTTGATGGACATTTCGACGAACGCCAGGCCTGGTGGATAATCCGCTTTCGTCGCTTTCTGCTGATAGCAATTGTTTCCGTGGAAAACGAAAATCTTCTACCTCCGGAATCCCTGCAAATAGACTACTTCCCTTATCTGAAGGGGAGTCAGCCGGAATTCGTACTGGAATACGACTTCTCGGAGACACGGGGTAGGTTACAGCTTATTACCGACACCATAATTCATAGCACCGGCATACCTTATCGAGGTTTCCGTCTCTACGCCGTTAATTGAATTACGTTTACCAGTCGTCTCGTGGTGCTGGCACTTTCATGACGGGCCTGTCATCTTCTCATGTGTCCAACAACCAATCGTCGGCTGTGCACCATTGTGTTATTGAACTCCAGAATGAATTTAAGCTAAACTTAAAACCTGTTATGAGAACAAGTGGAAGAGTCTACAATTATAACTTAATAATTGTGGCCGCAAATATTGCAGTTTTCTTTCTGGTGTACCT
This sequence comes from Olavius algarvensis spirochete endosymbiont, assembly GCA_900608495.1. Taxonomy (GTDB): domain Bacteria; phylum Spirochaetota; class Spirochaetia; order DSM-2461; family DSM-2461; genus UBA2779. Next base: position 64,356 of record UWYT01000188.1, read on the forward strand.
GTCGCCGGGTATTCTGGAGTATCTGGCCATCTATGCACACGGTTTACTCCTCAGGAAATTCCTCTGGACACCCATAACCTACATGTTCACGCATAGCGGCTTCATGCACATCATCTTCAATATGATAGTGCTAATTTCCATTGGACATCACGTGGAAAGGCATCTCGGAAGTGGGGAATATCTCGCCTATTATCTAATCTGCGGCGCACTAGCCGGGGTTTTCTCGGTGGTAGCCTACATGTCTCGCGCCAGTTTCACACCAATAATCGGCGCTTCAGGAGCCATATATGCGGTCCTGTTGGCATATGCGATATTGGAGCCACGTGCTGTTCTTCTGCTATTCGGGCTCATCCCGATGAGGGCACCCATACTCCTGGCGGTATTCGCGGCAATTGATTTGCTTTCTCATGTCTTTCAATTTGGGGGCAACGCAGCACATCTCACACATCTTAGTGGCCTGGCTTTCGGTTTGCTATACTTCTCCATACGACTAAGAATAAATCCAATCAAGGCGATGAGGAACTGGCACTGAGATACGACGATGCTGTTTTACAATCAGCTGCAATTCGGCGCTTGCCGTTTGGCTGGTGGTTGCTTGGGAGCGGATTATTGCTGATTCAGGTAAGCGTTCCTTTGGCCGCAGAGCCCTTGCGGGGGGAATTCCAACTGTTTCCAGAGCCCATCGAAACCACCGTGCAAGACTATTCCGACCACAGTGCCAATGAATTAATTGACGATGCCAGGTGGATTTTTTCGGGCATGATATATGGATATATAGTCACTTGGGTTCCTCCATTCAGCAGTCGGGGAGTGAAAGAGAAATTCACAATAGAACTCGTGGCACAAATACCAACAGGAGATGAAAAGCTGAAAACGCTCAGTGCTGATAAGATAGATGGGATAACGTACGTGCTTATGGAATACTCAAGCGATTCCGCGCAACAAAAACGTCTTGAAGCTTGGAGAAGTACCCAGTTCCCATTTACCGCCGGCGAAGGCAATTCACCAACTATGGGAGGTTCTCGACGTGAGGCGTTGGAAATGGCTATCAAGGAGGCTGTCAAGAACTATCTCATGAGACGTAATTTCAATCGCCCTAAAAGTGTACAAGCCAGAGTGGCGTTGATTGATTTCCCCCAAATCGGTCTTAGTAATGGCATATATCGTGCACTGGTACGTATTAGGATGAATCCACATAGCGTTCAAGATTACAAAATCGACTAAAAATAGTATAAAACTACCATTTGTATACTCAATAAGAAGCAACTTATTCCCAGCATTTACGAACTGAAAAGACTTTTACTGGCAAAACTGCGTTTAGAAGTGAATTTTAACCTTTTCCCGTCATATTCTTGAAAAATTTCCAGTAGCAAGATTAAAAACAACGAAAAGAGTCTAGTAATTACATACTAGTGATTAGGAACTAAGCTCAAAAAAACCGGAAATATTACAAGAAAAGTGTTTTTATCTTGAAGAATAATCAAAATAAACCTTGCGCTTTCATGACAAATGGCTTAATTTGTCAATAATAAAAAAGTTGGAGGGTCCTTAGAGTGGGAAATAATGGCAACAGGGGAGTGCCAATAATAGATAAAGAAAGATGCAAGGGTTGTGGTTTGTGTATTGCAAACTGCCCAAAAAAGATACTGGCCAAGTCGAAAGAACTAAACAGCCAGGGGCTTCATTATACCGTTTGTATTGATGAATCCATATGCATTGCCTGCGGTGCCTGTGCGCTCATGTGTCCAGATGCCGCAATCGAAATCGATAAGTTTGTAGAGGCGGAGGCGGTCTAAATGTTGGGAAAAGTACTGATGAAGGGAAACGAGGCCTTGGCAGAGGCAGCTCTTATTGCTGGTTGCAGGCATTATTTTGCTTATCCGATTACGCCACAGAATGAAATACCCGTCTACATGGCTCGCCGGATGGCGGAGCTGGGAGGCACATTCATTCAGGCTGAGAGTGAGCTTGCAGCTATAAGCATGGTAATGGGCGCCTCTGCCGGTGGGGTTAGAACTATGACTAGTTCTTCGTCGCCGGGGATGGCGTTGAAACAGGAAGGCATTTCCTATTTAGCGGGAGCGGAGTTGCCCTGTGTTCTGGTTAATGTTATGCGTGGCGGGCCAGGACTCGGCGGCATCGCCGGTTCTCAGGGAGATTACTTTCAGGCAACCCGCGGGGGCGGCAATGGCGACTACCGCACCATCGTTCTTGCACCGGGCAACGCTCAGGAACTGGCAGATTTCACTGTAGACGCGTTTGATTTGGCAGATGAGTATAGAATACCAGTCCTTATTTTGGTAGACGGCTATTTAGGCCAGATGTCCGAACCTTTAACGCTTCCAAAGCCTAATGGGAAAAAATTCGAGAAATCCTGGGCTGTAAGGGGATCTGAAGGTAAGAGCAAGAACATAATCGCATCTCTGAGGCTGGTTCCCGATAGTGCATTAGAGGTACACAATCTCCATCTTCAGGACAAATATGAAAAGATTACCGAAGAAGTCAGGCACGTGGATGAGTATCGCTGTGAGGATGCCGAATGGCTGATTGTTGCCTATGGTGCGGCGGCCCGAGTAGCCAGGAAGGCGGTGGATAGTCTGCGAACCGGAGGCACAAGAGTGGGTTTGTTTCGACCACTGTCCCTTTGGCCCTTTCCCGATAGAGAACTAAACGAATTTGCCAAAGAAGTGGAAAAAGTTCTAACGGTGGAGATGAGTTTGGGACAACTAATTGAGGATGTGAAACTTTCGGTGAACGGAGAAGCCGAGGTGGATTTTTATGGTCGTGCGGGGGGGGCGGTGCCCACACTCGATGATATCATAGGGAGGATTTACAGTTATGAGCATCAAGACCATACCCATGTACAGGCGTCCTGAGGGACTAAGTGATGTTAGAACCCACTACTGCCCTGGCTGTGGACATGGGATTATTCATAAGCTTATTGCCGAAGTTTTGGTGGAGCTTGACATAATTGGCAAAACGATAATCATCGCGCCTGTAGGTTGCTCGGTGCTGGCTTACAAGTATATCGAGGTGGATGGGCTGGAGGCGGCCCATGGCAGGGCGCCAGCGGTGGCCACGGGATTGAAAAGAGCTCTACCAAATAGAATAGTCATTTCCTACCAGGGTGACGGCGACTTGCTGGCCATTGGTGTCGGCGAAACAGTGCATGCGGCAAACCGTGGCGAAAAAATTACAGTCTTTTTCGTCAACAACGCAAACTATGGTATGACCGGTGGCCAGATGGCGCCAACTAGTCTGGAGGGTCAGAAAACCACAACCACACCCCATGGAAGAGACGGTACTGAGGTGGGTTACCCGATTCGAGCCTGTGAGTTGATTGATACTTTGGTAGCACCCGCCTACATTGAACGAACCTCGGTTCATAATCCGGGTGCGGTTAAGAAAACTAAGAAGGCAATTCTGAAGGCGCTTAGTTATCAGAAAGAAGGCATAGGCTATTCCTTTGTGGAAATTCTTTCTATGTGCCCAACTAACTGGGGTGTTGAACCGGCAACTGCGGCGGAATGGATAAAAACTGATATGCTTAAAAGCTTCCCCTTAAAGAAATTTCGTGATAGGCCCATGGAAGCAGCAGTGGAAAAAGAAGCTTCGTGACCGAAGAAATAGTCATCGCTGGTTTCGGAGGGCAGGGTGTTTTACTAGCGGGCAAGTTGCTTTGTGTCGCTGCTATGCGCCGGGGACTTCAGGTTTCACACATCCCCTCCTACGGTGCTGAAATGCGAGGTGGGACGGCAAATTGTTCTGTGGTAATTAGCACTGAGGACATACCTTCGCCGGTAATTGAATGCCCCAGTGTTGTAATAGCTTTAAATGGTCCCTCACTGGTGAAATTTTTGCCCAGAATAAGGCTCGGGGGCATGCTGATTTGGAATCGCTCGTTGATAGCGATTGCGCCAAGTCGTTCGGATTTGTTTAGCTTTCCGCTCGATGCAACTGATATCTCCCTGGCAAATGGAACTGAACGGGCGGCAAACATGGTGGCCATTGGTGCCCTATTGCGATTGAAACCTAACCTGGTGTCAATGAAATCAATCGAAGCGGCCTTGGATGAGGTGATTTCTTCTCGAAACCGCAAATACAATTCTCTCAATTTACGAATACTCAGCGTCGGTTACGAAATGGCCGAAAAGATTGTCGCGAACAAGTAGTTTAGGCCTGGAACTCATCGTTTATCCACGTACAGGATTGCTCCAGCGATTCTTGTGTTCAATTTGTGCACGGATTGAGATGGCTGGGAAGTGACAATCTTGCTGGAGGCGTGATTTAGTCGAATATGTGGGCCCGAAAAGCGACTACCGGCATGGTGTCGGAATATAGGAAAAGGTTGAAATCCACCTGAATGTAACTGTTCACACTCGTGAGACCTGAAACATAGTAATTCTCGAAGTCTAAATAGGGGCCGTTCATGAGTGTACTTGCCAGGGGACCCACCTTAAATAACTCATCTCCGAGCTCAATACTGCCCCTGAATCGATTAACACCACCGTAGCTTAGAATGCTAAGGCCATTTTCGCCCGGAAGTAGAATCATGTGTATATCAGTATCGATGGGCCAGTTAACATCCTCAGCTCCTACGAGTGTCTTGAGGAGCCAGTAATTCCCCACAAGATCCACTTCGGCGGTGCCGCGTATAAGGGATATTCCCATGGTATCGCAGTGGTACTCGGGAATGAGTCTTATATGCTTTGGAAAGCCGTCTTCAACATCGTCTACGAGAATAAAAAAATTATTGGTTAAGGGTATATCCATCAATTCTGGAGCGCCTTGCAGAAAGCTTAGCGATAGCCAATTTCCTTGAATTTCCCATTTGTCACCTATCTCATTTGGGAAATTGATCAAGAGCAATCTACCATCTTTGCTCAGAAAAATTCCTCGGTAGCCGGGGAATCTGGCTGTTTCCTCGAATTCGAATATCCAGGCAAAGCCCCCCAAATTGATATCAATTCCTTCAGATACAGGAGGTGGAGTTATTGATACTGATTCAGGCGTTTCAGTGCTCTTGCAGGCAATAAGCGCAATCGCGGAAAAAGCAAGAACACACATTCGATATACCATGACACAATATATATTAGCTAAATAAATATATACAACTAACTCGCTCAGTGCGATTTCTGGCCTTTAGCTGGAAATTTGCGCTGCAAGCAGTCAATATAGCAATATGTACGACGAGCAACTTAGACGCATAGAGACAGCCATCGATAAAATTCTGCCCGAAGACATAGACTCAACTTGGATTGCAAGTGTCGTGGGAATGAAAACCTCACATGTCAATCATAATTGGGCTAGAGAGTTGACTGAACCCGGAAGGGCATTGCTTAGACGCGGAGGGAAGCGTTGGAGATCCCTGGTTTGCGTGCTTACCTGTGAGGCACTTGGTGGAGGGGAAGCCGCAGACGAGTTAGCACCCCTAATAGAAATTCCTCACAATGGTTCGCTCATCATCGATGATATTGAAGATACTTCCCCCACTCGCCGAGGAAAACCCGCCATACATAAGATTTTTGGCGAGGATTTAGCTATCAATATGGGTAACCTGATGTATTTTTTGCCCAGTATCATACTGGCAAGGAGCAGTTTCCATCCCACCTTACTGACTGCCATTACAAACGATTGGCTAACGGTGATGAGACGCCTCCACCTTGGGCAGGGTTATGATATCATATGGCATAAGAGGTCTAACTGTTTTCCAGATGAACAAGCCTACTTGCAAATGTGTAGACTTAAGACAGGTTCATTAGCCGGATTAGCTGCAAGAATTGGAGGAAGTGCTGCCCAGTCTGTCTTGAAGGATTATGCTGAGCAGGGAAGCGTGCAGGAATTGGGTTGCACATGGGAGACATTGGGTTGTGGTTTTCAAATCATTGATGATGTGTTGAATTTAACTGACGGTGTGGCCGGTAAGAGACGAGGCGACGATATAATCGAAGGGAAGAAAAGTCTACCAGTAATTTATCACGTTGCGAAAAATCCCGAAGACTCATCCCACTTGCAAAACCTTTTCGAACAGGCCAAAAAAACCGCGACCCGGAACGACAGAAAGGCAATAAATGAGGCTGCAGAACTTTTGATAAGCTCGGGTGCTGCAATGGAAGCACAGATGAAGGGGCAGCGCCTGCTAATGCAAGGACGCGACGAACTAAAGAAACTACTGCCAGACAACCAAGCCAGAACCGCTCTCATTCATTTGATTGACTCAGGTATGAACACAGAGACTTAACAAAGGCAGACCCGTGGTGCAAATCCACCCTGATTCATAAGGTTTAGCGGCTTCATTACTTCAGCACTGTTTGAGGTGATAAATTGTTCTTGATGTACCACTCCTTAAGATTTATCCCATCCGATTAAGGAGGAAATCCAATCCCTGCAATAGCTCATGCCGTCTTTACTTCATCAACTGGAAGCCCAAGCTGACCTTGCAGGCAAGCTATCTGTTAGCCTACTGTAACGGGATTCAATAAAGCGTAGTTTCGTCAAGGAATCTGTCAGACGTTTAGCTAACACTTCGCGTTTAGCATTCATGAATTCGAGAATAGTGGTATATTGCCCGCATACAGGATTGCAGATAGAACTGGACAAAGCCTCTCACGACGGCGCATAATAGCGAGAAAATGATGAATCAACACGATTATCCTGATTGCGAGTGGGTTGATTTCAAGCTCCTGGAAACCTTCGTGTACCAGTGTCTTTGTAAGAGCGGCGTACCTGAAGCAGATGCAGCTATAGTGACAGATGTACTAATAGAATCTGATAAGAGAGGAATCGATTCTCACGGCATCGGTAGACTCAAACCCATTTATATTGATCGCATAGACCAAGGAATTCTGAAACCAGTCACAAAGATAACTATGATTAAGGAAACTCCCAGCACCGCGGTGTTGGATGGGAATAACGGCATGGGCCATGTTATCTCAAAAAAGGCTATGCAGATGGCCGTTGAAAAGGCGCAGAAGCAGGGCTTAGGCATGGTGGTTGTGCGAAACTCCACCCATTATGGAATAGCCGGCTACTATGCCACAATGGCTACGGATGCCGATATGATAGGAGTGACAGGCACCAACGCACGTCCTTCCATTGCTCCCACTCACGGTGTGGAAAATATGCTCGGCACAAACCCCCTGGTGTTTGGAATTCCAACTGATGAGCCCTTTCCGTTTGTTATCGATTGTGCGACAAGCGTTAGTCAACGAGGAAAGATTGAGATGTATGCACGATTAGGGAAGAGTCTCCCACCCGGGTGGGTGATTGGGAAAGACGGCAAAACCCGAACCGATACCGAGGAAGTGCTAAGGCATCTTAAGCAGGGAATAGTGGCGCTTAGCCCTCTGGGGGGAATAGGCGAGGAAAACGGTGGCTACAAAGGTTATGGCTATGCCACGGTTGTGGAGGTGCTCTCGGCTGCCTTACAAAATGGTTCCTATCTCAAGGCCCTCAACGGTGTTGATAAGGATGGCAAGAAAATCCCCTATCCTTTAGGTCATTTCTTCCTGGCCATAAATATCGAAAATTTCATATCACCGTCGTTGTTTAAAAAAATCGCGGGGTCCATTATGCGAGACTTGCGGCAATCTGAAAAGGTTCCTGGGGAGGAACGTATTTATACAGCTGGCGAAAAAGAATATGAGACATGGATTTATCGCCGGAAGCATGGTTGCCCCATCCCAAAGCCACTTCAAGTGGTGATAACCAGTTTGAAGGAGCGTTGGCAGCTTCAGCTCGATTTTCCCTGGGAGTAGGAATACTCTTATTGTCGATAGAACGAATAAACAATCTCTTCTAATGAGCGAATTCAAACGTTTTTTCTACGTTTTTCTGAAGAAAGGACAAAATAGATTAGAAATGTACTACAGTTACCGAAGATATAACAGGTGTTAAAAATAAACATATTATACATTATTGCCCTTTATGGCAGGATTTGCTAGTACCGCATAGGTAACCGGCCCTACCGAAGCGTGCCGGAGTGGTGAGAATCACTCCGGTTTTTTGTAAAAGAAATTCTTCATTCAATGCTTCTTCAAGCTGTGCTGATAGTAACATAGCGTTGGTCTACCTGCACTGCTGAACTATGCTTCCGGCAATCTGGAGTAGCCTGGACTTCAATTCAAGCTCAATAATTGATCACTTTTTTATGATTTTTTCTATAGGGGATGAAAAAATGCTGTGCGTTAGCTTTGATCGTGTGCGATATAAAGAATGAGGAAACAGGAGCAAAGCTATGAAAGAGAATTTTTTTGTGGTCTTAATTGGGTTTGTCGTATTTGTCGGTTTCTTAGTTACGACGACTGTACTCATTGGCTGGAATAAGGGCGTAAGTCCAATGCCCACCATGCAAGCCTCGAAGTTGTTGGAGCCCGACGAGAACGCCGAGAATATCGCTTTCTCGGAGACAGAAGAATAGCCTCCGAAAATTTATTCTGCCAATGCAGTTCATAAGTTTCCAACTCAGATTGGTTAACGGGTATCAATTTGCCCGATTTTTTGGCGGGTTTCAACGCTGGGTGTCATAAGGTACACCACTTATCTTAGAATATCACTAACTGCTAGAATCGCCTTATATGAGGATGGTGGTTATGAATAGCATGAAAGAAAGGGCATTGGAGTATCACGAGCTTAACGGACGACCGGGCAAGACAGAGGTGATTGCGACTAAGCCTTGCTTTACGGCAGATGATTTGTCGTTGGCGTATTCTCCGGGGGTGGCCTTCCCAGTTCTGGAGATTGACAGAGATGAGGAGGCGGCTTTCCGCTACACTGGAAAGGGAAATCTAGTGGCAGTGGTTTCAAATGGTACGGCAATTTTGGGTCTTGGTGATCGAGGAGCGCTCGCTTCTAAACCGGTGATGGAAGGAAAGGGAGTGCTCTTCAAGCGTTTCGCGGACATCGATGTTTTTGATATCGAGGTGAACGAGAAAGATCCTCGGAAATTGGTAGAAATTGTAAAGACCCTGGAGCCGACGTTTGGTGGAATTAATCTGGAGGATATTGCGGCTCCGGAATGCTTCGAAATTGAGAGAGCCTTAATTGAGGCTTGCAATATTCCAATTTTTCATGATGATCAGCACGGCACCGCGATAATCTGCACGGCTGGAGTGATCAATGCGGCCGAAATAACGAAACGCAAACTTGGAGAAATGAAGGTGGTGTTTAATGGAGCCGGGGCGGCTGGTATTAGTTGCGCGAAGATGTTTATTGAGGCCGGAGTGAAGAGAAGCAATATCATAATGTGTGACTCCAAAGGTGTGATTTCGGCAGATAGGAAAGAATTAAGCGAGGAGAAAAAGCTTTTTGCAACGGATCGATCTGAGCGAAGCCTGGCGGAAGCTATGCGTGGTGCCGATGCCTTTATTGGACTTTCGGTAGCCGATGTGCTTAGCCCTGATATGCTGCTTTCAATGAATGATTCTCCAGTTGTATTTGCCATGGCAAATCCAGATCCTGAAATTTCCTATCCACTTGCTAAGAAAACACGAGATGGCGTGATTATGGGAACGGGAAGATCTGATTATCCGAATCAAGTTAACAATGTGCTTGGCTTTCCGTTCATTTTCAGAGGAGCGATGGATGTTCGCTCCAGGCGTATTTCCGAGGGTATGAAAATGGCGGCGGCCAGAGCTTTGGCGGAATTGGCGAAGGAGCCAATACCAGATGAGGTTAGGCGGGCCTATGGCCAGAATTTTGAATTCGGACCGGAATATGTTGTTCCCAAACCCTTCGATCCCAGGGTGATTGAGTGGGAGGCGGTGGCAGTGGCCAAAACAGCCTGCGCGGAATCTCTAGCCACCAAACCGATCAAGAATTGGGATTCTTACGCCGCAGGTCTGCGTGAACGCATGAGGAAACATTGGATTTAGCAAAGCGGATGGATCTCAACTTGACCGGCCAAATCAACCAACGGGCCAGCGGAGCTTTAATTCCACTATGAGCTGCTATGAAATTCACCCATTACACTGTTTCGGACAGTGAGAACACGGCTGACGGTTTTGAGTTCTGCTAATGAACCCATTATGAGATGTATTCTCGAACTTCGAGAGGTACAGCGATAAAAACAATGGATGTGGTGTTTAACATGAAAGTGCAGCTGAAATGCTTGAAGAAGAGAAAGTGGGTTCAACAATATGTGAGCGTGCTTGAATGATATCCCGCGTGGAAAGAAGCAAAAGCGTGTTGAGAAGAGTAGGAATATCTCGGTGTTTCTCAATTTTTACAAAGATCACAAAAACCGGAGCTTATAGGCTACAGTTTCCGGAGCAAGTCTTATTGACTAGTTTAAATACAACTCTCAGTGAGATTAAGGCCGCTAGTCTGTTTATCACGGAGGGATTGAGCATATTTGAAGCAAAGTGACAGAAGTGGAGGTTAGATCAAGTATGATACTAGAATCTAAAATTGAAAAAATTGATCATCGGAAAAAATTTGCCGGTTTGTACAAACCCAGGGTTGGCAGTGTGCACGAAGTGGAGGTGCCCGAATTCAATTTCTTGATGGTAGATGGCAAAGGCGGTTCATACGACTCACCGCATTTTATCGACGCGGTTATGGCACTTCATTCTGTTTCTTATGTATTCAAGTTTCATATTAAGAACCATAAGCAGATTGATTATCGAGTGATGCCTCTAGAGATGCTTTTTTGGACAGAAAACATGAAGAGATTCACACTCAGGAACAAGTCGAATTGGAAATGGACTCTTATGATTATGCAACCTGACTACATCAGTGCTGATATGATGAAAGAAGGAATTAGAGGCGCTTACCTGAAGAAGAAGTATCGTTCACTCGAATTGATGAGATTTGAGAGCTTGAAAGAAGGATCTGCAATGCAGGCGATGCATGTAGGTTTCCTCAGCGATATGGAACCGACAGTTGTTGCTGTGCGCCATAATATCAAATCCTCCGGCAAAGCGTTCACGGGTAAGTACCACGAGATATACTTGAACGATATTCGCAGAACTCCCAAGGCAGCATGGCGTACCGTGATTCGACAAACCTTTAGTGATTCCTAGAGTCGCTTGATTTAATCAGGCTCTTGTTCTACCTCAGTTTGTCTTAATCGTAGGCTCGACAACGCGAGCAGTCTCAAATTCTGAAATTCACCAATGCAATCAGGTATCTTCGACTGAGGTGGCGTGTTTGAGTTATAATTATTGGATGGTCTGTTTGTTTGAGAGGGCGCATGCAAGCGGTGCAGGAAATTCTTTTTTGATGGAAACTTCCAGCAACTTCTTTTTGTTGACCTCGGGGTGTATAGATGTAAGGGGTTTTTGCGAATTACTCTTCTGGGGCTGTGACTCTGAGGGAGCAATTCTGGTTCGCATTCCCAGGCACCGGCCTGTGTTTTTTATCTATGCTGATGTGCATTTGCCAGCTGATTTCGAGGTGGAACGTCGTCGATTGGAAATGAGATCGTTTGATGGAAAGGCGGTAGATGGACTCTATTTCCCCTCGTTGGCGGCATACCATGAGGGACGGCGTAAACTGGCAGAGGCTGGAATTAGAACTTGGGAGTCGGATGTCCGCCCCGAAGAACGTTTTCTCATGGAGAGGCTTATTCACGGATCGGCTAGGTTGAGAGGAAAAGCGCTCATAAGGGATAGATACAGGGAGTTTGTCAATCCGAGATTTGAGCCATCGGAATGGTGTCCGCAACTTAGCACTGTGTCACTGGATATCGAAACAGGAACGAATGGTACACTTTATAGCGTTGCTATGGATCGCAGTGCTGAAGGGATAGATACAGGGAGTTCTTCGAAAGGCGGCAAGCGCATTCGAATTGTGGGACTGTTGGATGAGCGGTTGCCTGGACCGGGTTATAGAAGCGAGGAACTCCAATTAAATGAAGAGGAAGCTCCAGCACAGCTTTGTTATTTGCCAACCGAAATTTCGTTGTTGGAATTTTTTGTCGAGAAAATCACTGAACTCGATCCCGATCTGATTATTGGCTGGCATGTAATTGGTTTTGATTTAACCTTTCTCTTGGAGCGCTCGCGACGACTCAATTTTCCGTTGCGGATAGGTAGGAGCAAATCAGTTCTGAGGTTGGTTAAGCAGCAAGGATCGCTGCCGATTGTTAATCTGGAAGGTAGGCTTGTTATCGATGGACCGCCACTATTGCGTGGAGCTTCAATTCGGTTTTCTGAGTGGCGACTTAACACGGTTGCAAACGATGTACTTGGACGAGGGAAGAGTATTCCAGATGAAGGCAGGGATAAAGTGGCCGAAATTGAACGTCGCTTTCGGGAGGACAAAGAAGCTCTGGCTCGATACAACCTGGAAGATGCGATTCTTGTAACTGAGATTTTTGAGAAAACCGGAGTTTTGAAATTGATGACAACCCGCAGTTTGATTACCGGCCTTCCGCCCGATCAGATACACCGTTCCGTTGCGGCCTTCGAACATTTTTTTTTGCCTCGCTTGCACCGTAAGGGTTATGTTGCTCCAAACCGAAGTGATGTGCACGCCGGGGCAACAACTCCAGGCGCGATGGTTTTTGCCGGAGGGTTTGGATTGTTTGAAGAGGTGACAGTTCTGGATTTCAAGAGTCTTTACCCAAGCTTGATTCAAACCTTCCACATCGATCCATATTCTCTACTGAAGGCTGCAGAAGATCCGCTTGTCACTCCGGTAAACATTGACTTTTCTGTCAGCGAGCATATTCTGCCGGATTATATTTGCAAGCTGATGCAACGAAGGACGGAGGCCCACGACGCCAAAAACGATGCGCTTGCTTACGCCATTAAAATTCTGATGAATTCTATGTATGGAGTTATGGGTGCCGCGAACTGCCGTTTCTATAACACCAAACTGCCCACTGCCATAACTGCCATCGGCAGATGGGTGCTTGAATCCACCGCCAAGCAACTTCGAGATTGGGGTTACAAAGTGCTTTATGGCGATACCGATTCAGTTTTCGTTCAACTCAAGGATGATGAACGACTTGATGCCAATGCAGCGGGGCGGGATTTAGCTCAGAGAGTGGATGGATATTTCCGCGAAGTTATCCAGTCGAATTTTGGAGTTCCTTCTTTTTTGGAACTTGAGTTCGAGAAGCACTATGTAAAACTGTTCTTACCGAGGATGCGCACAAACGACGAGGAGACCGCGGTTAAGAGATATGTGGGTTTGTTGTCAGATGGGAGTTTGGATATCAAAGGGATGGAGTTTGTGCGCTCGGATTCCACCCCGCTTGCGCGGGATTTTCAATATGAACTCTTTCGGCGCTATTTCAATGGCGAGGCCCTGGCACCATGGATCCGAGGAGTTGTCGGACGGCTTCGCAACGGCGAGTTCGATGATAAGTTAGTCTATAAACGCAGACTTTCCAGGCGAGCAGCGGATTATAAATCGCCACCACCCCATGTTAGGGCGGCGAAACTGCTTGATCCTGATGGTTCCAGGAATATTCGCAGAGTTGAGTATTTGATGACACCGACAGGGCCTGTTCCCTTGGAGCTGAAACCGGACGAGATAGACTACAATCATTACATCGAGAAACAATTGCGATCTCTGGCTGATGACGTTCTGATTCATAGTGGTGAGAGCTTCGATGCCATTCTGGGGGGCAAGCAGCTTGAGCTGTTTTAGGGGAATGAACTAGGAAGCAGGCGTCGGAAACCGCGAAGGCGCCGGAGACTTGATGAGAAAGATGTCAGAGGCCAGTATACTTTGTTATGGTCTCTACAGACTTCGGCTTCGATGAATGCATTGAGAGGCGGGGTACCTCATGTTACAAGTGGGATTATGATTCGCGCATAACAGGGCACACGGGTTTGCTCGCTTTCTGGGTGGCAGATATGGATTTTCGCACGGCGCCTGCAATTCTGAGGAGAATCGGGAAGCGATTGGAACATGGGATATTTGGTTATACGGGTAGACCGAAGTCTTTGGATGATGCGCTGACTGGCTGGCTGGAGCGTCGTCAGGGTTGGAAAGCAAGGAAGAATGAAATCCTTGAAATGCCTGGCATTGTTCAATCTATTCACATGCTTATACGAGAATTATGTGAGCCTGGAGATGGAGTTGTCATTCAGGAACCCGTTTATTACCCGTTTCGGGAGGCAGTGAAAGGTGGTGCGCGGCGGCTGGTTGTGAACGAGCTGCGCCGCGGCAAAGATGGGCGCTGGAAGATGGATTTGGAGAATCTGGCCACACAGATAGCAGAGTGCGGAGCAAGACTCTTGCTGCTTTGCAATCCACACAATCCAGTGGCCCGGGTTTGGGAAAAGGAGGAACTGTTAAGGCTTGCCGATATCTGTCGCGAAGCGGAGATTACTGTAATTAGCGATGAGATTCACGCGGATTTAGTTTTTCAGAAGCATCAGTTTGTACCCTGGCTCAGTTTGCCAAAGGAAAGCCTGCCACAGTCGATTACGCTTGTTTCTCCCACTAAGGCGTTCAATATTCCGGGTCTGAATATAGCTTTTGCGGTTTTCTCCGATCAGAAACTGCGCAGGCAGGTTCACGGAATGCTTGAGACATATGGCATTTCGAAAGGAGCCTCCGCTCCACTCAATTATGCCGCGGCGGAGGCTGCTTGGCGAGAAAGTGAGGACTGGCTCGATTCGATGTTGGCCTATGTTAAGGAGAACGATGATTTGGTTCGGAGTGCTCTTGCTAGTCTACTTGGTCCCGATTCGATTGCAATGCTGGAGGGCACCTATCTGGAATGGATTTGCGTTGCTGGAAGCTTGAAAGAGGAGGAGACAGTTTGGAATAGCCTCTTAGATGCAGGGGTTTGGCTGAGCAGGGGAAGTCAGTTCGGAATGACCGGTACTGGCTTTCTGCGAATGAACATCGCCTGTCCTCGATCGCGGCTGGAGATTGGCCTTGATAAAATTTGCAATGTCCTTAGAGCTTAAATTCGTTTTCAAAGCCGGCCATGATATCCTCATGTATTCGAATCAGTATAGGCATATCTCCAATACGGCTAGTCTCCAGTTTTTCGCGAAGTTCTTCATAGCGTTGTTCAAGTTCAAGCACTTCCAGAAAGCTGAGGGGTGAGGCGTTGTTTTTGTTGTGGATGTGGGATATGAGCGATGGAGTGAGTTCCAGCCAACTGTGTACCGCCACCGCATATGGATAAATTGTTGCATCGTCGCTCAGGGGCGGAAGCTCAAGTCGGTTATTCAACAATCCTTCCCCCAAGCTGTTAATGAAATCCCTTAATTCATCTGCATCCCCCTTCTCCTCAAATGTGCGAGTTGCGATATAAAGTCCTTGTGCTACTAAGGATGAAAATCGCTCAAGATACATAATTGCGCTGGCAAGCTTGTCTTCTTCGTAGCTATCAAGCAGGAAGGATTCGTATGGGCTAAGTAGATATCCTCTGGGCAGAAGTCGATCGCGAATCAACAGCGCCGCGCTGTTATAACCCTCTATGCGAATCAGAAGTAAATCCAGTTTATTGATTTGAGAGACGCCCCAGGCCTGTGGATCCTTAAAAAAGATATATGCATCTTCCACTCCCAGGGAAAAGAGGGAAAAAACCATTGAGGGATAATCTGGCCAAATATCGACTAGCCACTGCGAGAGAACAATATGAGTAGTATTCGAGCCCGGCATCGCCCTGAAATATACACCTCTTAATAGGTTGTTATCTGTCGGGTCAACCGTAAAACGCAGGAAGCCTTTGTTGATCGCCCTGCTCACATAATTCCAAGATTCAGCTGGTTGGTCCTCCATGCTCGGGTCCAATTCCTGCGCGAGCAGCTCCTGGTAGGCTTCGATAATTTCGACTACCTTTGCATTGGTGTTTGCGTCTTGAGCATCAATCGCACCTAACCATGTGACGGCAAGCATACCGAGCAGAAAGAGACGTTTCGCGAATGTATCAGCCATGATTTCCTCCGACATTCAATCATAATCTCTTAAGTGATTTTTCGTCATGCAAATTAAGGTGAGTGGAGCCGAGAAGGAAGAACCCGGCGCTCAAGTGCTTCATGAAGGCTGATATCCTTCAGATGCTTGTCATTTTGAGTCGATCTTGCCCTAGGAGGCGACATCTCCCAATGCCTCTGGCGCTTCGGTTTCCTAAGATTGGAAACAGCTTATCTCATTAACAACCCCCCCGAACCCAGGCTCGGCGATGAAAAATCCAACGTCTACCCTTGACCGCTACTTGGTTGTCTTAAGATAATAGCCCGGCGATTTAGCGAATTGGAATACGAAACGGAGTTTCTGAAGAGATCGAGAAGCTTTTAGCGGGCGGTCCATGATGAGAAGGGACAGTTGATTTTAAAAGAGTTTCTGGTGAAGTGCTTGGACAGTCTCGCGAGTAACGATGCGTCTGTTTGCTATCGGAAATTTATCGCTCACGGATAAGCGCGGAGCATTTTAGAAGGAAGAGGACACGCATCTGTTTGTGCAGAGGCTTTGTCCGGGTGGTACATTTTGCAGCGAGGTTGAAGCCGCACACATTGGTTAGAATGATGTTTGAGAAATTAAAAGTTTTGGAAGAAACCTTCAACTGCGCGTTGCGCGATGGGGACAGCGAGGCCGAACTGGCAAATATCAAGGCGCAGTTCCTCGGCAGGAAGGGCAAACTTGCCGCTATCTTAAAAGCCCTGGGCCAGATGCCAATGGAGGAGCGCAGGGAATTGGGCAGAGCTGCCAATGACTTGAAGAACCGCTTACTCCGTAAGTGGGTAGATGCCAGGGCAGATATCGAGAAAATTTCCATCGACAAAAAACTCAAGGAGAACTGGATAGATATCTCGCTTAGAGAGCGCGATCGCGCCGGACGCGTGTGGGAGGCCGGACTGCATCCAGTTACAATTGTTCAACGCGAGCTAGAGGATATCTTCCTTTCGATGGGTTTTGATATACTTGATGGACCGCATATTGAGGATGATTTTCACAACTTCACTGCGTTGAACATTCCCGAATCGCACCCGGCGAGGGATATGCAGGACACCTTTTGGTTCAAGGACCTGAAACATCTTCTACGGACGCATACTTCCACCATTCAGATTCGTGGGATGAAGCAGAAAATTAAGCCACCGTTCCGCTTCGTTGGGCCGGGAAAGGTGTTTCGGTGTGAAGCAATCGACGCATCGCATGAAGCGGTGTTTCATCAGATGGAGGGAATGCTAATTGGACGTTCGATTACGGTGGCTAATCTCATCTATTTCGAAAAGGTGCTGCTCAATGAAATTTTTGGGAAAGAGGTTGAGATTCGTCTGCGCCCCGGGTTCTTTCCCTTCGTTGAGCCCGGTTTCGAACTTGATATTGCCTGTTTGATTTGTCACGGTTCGGGTTGCAGGGTTTGTAAAGGAAGCGGCTGGGTTGAACTTTTGCCCTGCGGGATGACTCATCCAAATGTTCTTAAACACGGAGGAATAGATCCGGATGAATATAATGGTTTTGCCTTCGGTTTGGGTTTGGACAGGCTGGTGATGATGCGTTACGGAATTGACGATGTACGACTGATTCACAGTGGAAACATCGATTTTAGCAAGCAGTTCGCAGTATGAAAATCTCGCTCGATTGGATTGGAGATTTTGTTGACCTTCCAGAGGGTCTGAGTGATAGAGAAATCACTAGACGGATAACACTGAAGGTATGCGAAGTGGAGGAATACGAATCAAGCTCGGAACATGGTGTAGTCACCAACCCAAATCATGGCAACCTGGTGCTCAATATCGACAATAAATCGCTTACACACCGACCCGATCTCTGGGGCCACTACGGGATGGCGCGGGAATTCGCGTTGGTTTTCGATTCTCCATTTCGGGATAAGTTTGACGCAAAGTGGACCGATTCGCTCAAGAGAAGAATAGAGGAAGCCAAGGAAGCTGCATCTGCGTCAGTCCCGGCTGCGCCAATCACAATAGAAGTAGAGGGCGATACCGCTAATCTGGGGTTTTTGGGGCTAGTTATGAATGACATCCGCGTAGCTCAGAGCCCTCTTTGGATGCAGAGACGCCTTATGGAAGTTGGACTGCGTCCCATTAATTCAATCGTAGACATCTCCAACTACGTGATGCTCGAAACTGGAATCCCCAATCACATATTTGATAACTCCACCATACGCGAGGGGAAAATTATCGTGCGCCGCGCCGGTTCTACTCAGCATTTTGTAACTCTGGATGGATTGGCGCGTCATCTGGTTGCAGATGATACCCTGGTTTGCGATGCTTACAAACCTTCGGGAATTGCCGGCATCATGGGCGGACTTGGTAGTTCGGTGTCTGAAAGTACATCTCAAATTATGATAGAGGTGGCCAATTGGAAGGATGTGGAAATTCGGCAAACTAGTACGCGACTAGGGCTTCGTACTGATGCCTCTGTTCGCTATGAGAAGAGTTTGGATAGCGCTCAGTTGGAGAAAACCCTCCTGCGAATATTTGAATTGGTGCTGGAGTTAAACCCGGGGGCGCATTCTGTTGGTGAAATCCAGGCCGCTAACATGCCCAGTCCCATTCCACTGGAGATAGAAACAGGACCGAAACGGATTGGCTCGGTTTTAGGGATTGCAGTGGATGAAAACCGCTTCGGAAGCATTCTCAAGGCTCTGGGATTTGGAGTGAGAAAGCTAGACGAGGAGAGAAGCAGCCAATATAGCCACAAGGTAAGCGTTCCAACTTGGAGATCTACCAAGGATATTGAATGTGAGGCTGATATTGCCGAGGAAATTGGCAGATTCATCGGTTATGATTCCATTGCTCCTCTTAGCGCTGTGCACAACATAGAGGCTCTGCGACTTTCACCGAAAAAAACTACGGTACGCCGCGCCCAAGATTTCATGGTTCTCAGAGGGCAGGCTCTGGAAATCTATAATTATCCTTTACTTGGCGAAGCCCTGCTTTCATGCGCATTCTGGCCCGATCTCAATGAAGGGCTGGTTTTAGCCAATGCCCTTAACCCCGATATCGATAGAATGCGCCCCACTCTGATTCCAAGTCTTCTGCAGGCGACAGCGAATAATTTGAAGGAACACTCTGGTTTTCGGATTTTCGAATTTGGCCGAGCTTATAAGCAGTTGGATAGTCCCGAATTTTTCGCTGAAAATCTCCATTTAGGAGTGGTGTTTCAAGATTTAAACCACAATCCCTTCGTTGAATTAGCGGATATAATCGAAGGACTTTGCCGTTATGCAGGAAGGGATGTAAGCTTAATTCCAGGTGAGTTCAGTAAAAATCACGCGCTTATTCCTGTCGATTGGCCTGGTCTTCATCCGATTGAACTTCTGGATGTCAAGATTGGAGAGCTTGATGTGGGCACAGTTTTTTCCCTGCATTCCCGAGTGGGGCAGGCCTTTCGGATTAAGGGGAGAACAGCGATTGCGGTGTTGGATTTCGATGCGCTGATGGATATGCAAGAGGAAAGCGAATATGTCTTCACATCGCTTGATCGCTATCCGCGCGCGGATTTTGATTTAACCGTGGTGGTGCCGAAAGCGCATTATGGAGCGGAAGTCCTATCCGTTGTGAAGAATCTGGGCATGAAAGAAATACGCAAGGTGGGCGTACTCGATAGTTTCAACTTAAGCAGTGACGCGCGTGCTCTGACTCTACGGGTGGAATTCAGGGATTCGAGGAAAACCTTGAATCCAACCGCTATCAAAGAGGCCCAGAACAAGGTTATTGCTTCGCTAGATGCCGCCGGTTATCCGCTGCGAAACGCGGAATTCATGGCCCAATAACAAGTCCCGGTTCAATTCCTCTTTTTGTCTTTCTGTTGCTGACACGTTCCGGCTCGTCGGCATTGTCTAATTATAGTCGCTAACTCGGCGTCTCAGATTCAAGCTGACTTGCCTTTTTCTTAGCTCAAACAGTACTATCGTTAGGAACAAAAACTTGGAGTTGTTCCAATGAAAAGTACAGATCTGGCGAGACGAGACAGAGAAATCAGAAAGGCTCGCAAGCGGGAGATGGTTTTGGAGCGTAAAAGCCAGCGGGAAGGCCGCTCGGCTGGGGATTACATCAACCTTTTAAGCGAACGCCTTTTTTACGACAGTGAAAGAATATACAACATAGAACAGAGCGAGGATATCCTGATGCTCCTGGAAGAAATGAAAGAAGATCTACCTGACAGACAATGGGCCAATGTGATTCGGAAAGCGGTGAAGAGAACCAAGGTTAAACAGAAAGATACGGCCATCGAGCAACTTGCCAGTATGGGAGGAATTGACATAAACCCTTAGCGGGTCCAATCGATATATTCATTAGAGACAATTCGGCAATTTTATGATACACAGCAAAGTTTCCCTGCTCCACGAAATCTTGGAACACTGAGCGTACTACTTAACATAGGATTCCTCCGCAAAAGTGCTTGACCCTTTCTGGTGGGAAGGGCAATATTTTGGATACTGTGAATGCGATTCAAACGGTAGAAGAATTTCGAACCCTCGCTAATGGCGCAAAGCCATTTTGCGCCATTTTTACAGCTGACTGGTGTGTCGACTGCAAAGTGTTGAAACCGATGCTGCCTGATATTGAGAAAGAATTTGACAATCTATACATGTTTGCCACGGTCGATTGGGATGCCTTCAAAAACCTCTCGGAAGAGTATAGCATTCTAGGCGTTCCTAGTTTCGTCTCATTTCATAAGGGTGAAGTCATCGGAACTCTTATCAGCGGGCAGCGGAAAACTCGACAGCAAATAAGAAATTACCTTTATTCCCACCAAATTCATCACAACTCTTAGTAGTACATTTTCTCAATATTGCAGGTTATTAGGAACTACACTTTCGAAGCACAGATTTCTTACCGAAACGGCACATAGTTTTACGAAAGAGTATTCGTATTTTTGAAAACCGAACGCACGAAGTTCTTCAAATTCAGGCCCGCCTACCGTTATTGAAGCGTCCCTCATAGCGTTCACCATTTGCCCAAGTGAACACTCCCACTCCGTGCATTTTTCCTCTTTGAAACTCGCCAACATAGTTGCTGCCGTCCTCCCATGTGCAGCGTCCTTGTCCCTCCAATCGACCTGCGGAAAACTGTCCCTCCATAATCCTCCCATCTGGCCAACTCAACTTGCCGGGACCCTCCATAAGTCCATTTCGGAATTCTCCCTCGTAAAGGCTTGAGTCGTTATACTGAAACACTCCATGACCCTCGGGTATCTCCCCTCTAAGTTCGCCTCTATAAACCCCGTTCCTAAAGGCGATCGAATCCAGCCTCAGGCTTTCCGGCAAAGCCTGAGGCTGGTTCTTGTTGCCTTCTGAGAGGGGTTGGAACTCGCTGAAAGTGAACGAGCGGAAAACAGTTTCCAATGGTCGTCGTTTTCTGCTGGAACCCGGAACCCAAATTGTACACTCAAGCCATCTTGCCCCGCGTGTTGTTGCACCATAAATATACAACTCGTCTTTGATTTTCCTTCCCTCTGCATCAAACACGAGTTCCGATTCCGGACGGCCTTCCTCGTCGTAAGTGAAAAGCGTTTTACGCTGGATTTCTCCTTCCGTTTTCCCAATCACAATAGAAACGCGGCGGTTCTCAGAATCATATTTGTGCCAGATAATTAAATCGGCCCTGTTCTCATCGTAGAGATACTCCTGTAAAAGTCTTCCCTCATCATCTCTCTTTTCCACTCGTACCCGCCGATCCTGCCGTTCAGCAACCATGCGCTCTTCTCCATTGTGTTCGTAGGTCCAGACAGTTTCGACTTGGTCGCCTTTAGTTTTCAAGGTACGCTTTTGAAGCTTATGGTTTTCATCCCATTCCCATAGCTCCCGCTCTTTTACTTCTCCTTTCAAGTCCAATTTGTAGCGAGCAATCTTGTCATTGCGGTCGTTGTATGTAAAGAGTTGAACTCCGTCCTCTTCCTCGATTGAAGTAAGCTTCCCCATCGCGTTCCAGCTATATCGGGCGTCAAAGCGCCGCTCGCCTCCTTTCCAGAAAAAGTATTTCCGACTGAATTCCTGGCGCTCCAGGGTAAGGATATCCACTGGACCGGCTGTATCGGTTAGAAAATCTTCAAGCATGCGCTTATTATGATTAATGCAATTTCTTGTTGCTACTTAAAAAGTCATTGCCCGATAATGCTGACATGACTCGCGAATTCGACAAACTTCCATTTGCGAAGACGGTAGAAAAATATCCCGAAGGTATTGCTTACATCGGTTCGACTGGGGAAATAGAGGATTCCAATCAAGCTTTTAGAGAATTAACTGGTTTTGGCGAAGGACCTCTGGAACGCTTCAATTCCCTAGTTCACCTCAATTATATCAAAAAATGGAGACGGGTGCTAGCAAAATTTCTTGGCGAGCGATCGAAAGTCACCCGTTTAGTACTCAAACTGTATGGGAAGAGAAAGAATGATCGATGGATTCGTTTAACTCTGTTGCCTCTGGAAATC
The DNA here is from genome assembly GCA_900608495.1 of Olavius algarvensis spirochete endosymbiont. Lineage (GTDB taxonomy): Bacteria > Spirochaetota > Spirochaetia > DSM-2461 > DSM-2461 > UBA2779. The sequence continues at coordinate 86,673 of UWYT01000188.1, forward strand.
GACGGCTATTTACTTCTGCTTCTTGATATTACAAGTCAGAAAAAGCTTGAAATGAAGCTTACTCTGGCTCGTGATAATGCTGAGAAGGCTGCCCAATCAAAGAGCAACTTCTTAGCGAATACCAGCCATGAGATTCGAACCCCTATTCACACTATAACCGGGATGTCAGAATTGCTTGCTGATACGGCGTTGGATCAAGAGCAGTCCGATTACCTGGACCAAATACGTTTCGCCGCCGGGGTACTAATTACTTTGATCAACGATCTGTTGGATTTCTCAAAAATCGAAGCAGGCCACCTGCGTTTAGAGAAAACAAAGTTCAATCTGATAAGAATGCTCGAAGATGCCATTGATTTAAGCACTCTGGAGGCGCACAGAAAGAAGATTGATGTTGGGTTCTATATGGATCCACGGATTCCATCGATTTTGTATGGAGATCCCGGGAAGCTGAGACAGGTTATCGTAAATCTGATGAATAATGCTGTTAAATTTACCTATCAAGGTCAGGTTGTATTGGACGTGGAAATGATTTCGGTTAGCAGAGTCGGCGTGAGGCTCAAATTTACGGTAAGCGACTCCGGAATAGGCATACCCGAGGAAAAGCGTGCGAAACTCTTCGAGGCCTTCCAACAAGCCAATAATTCAGCTGCGCGTCAATATAAGGGAAGCGGCTTAGGCCTGTTTATTTCGAAAAGCATTGTTTCCCAGATGGGGGGAGCCCTCTCATTTATCAGTGAAGTTGCCAAGGGCTCATCGTTCTTTTTCGAAATTGAACTCGAAAATGCTGAAATTGATGTACCGACAACCAATATACATAGGGATTTTTTCCTAGGCAAAAGAATTCTGGTGGTGGACGATAACGAGGCGATACGCGATAGAATAGCAAGAACTCTTGAATCCTGGGGTTTTGTAATGCACCAGGCCGATGGTGCAGAAGCAGCTCTACGCATGCTGAGTTCCGCGAAATCCGAAAGCTTCGAGCTGGTTTTCGTTGATCAGACAATGCCCAGCATGGATGGTTGGCAATTCGCCAGCAAGGTACATTCCAATCCAACAATAGTTCCACCTCGAATGATACTAATGTCCATGAAGGGCGAGCAGCACTCGTCCGAAACGAAGATGAAACTTCTTGGTTGGTATAATTCTTATCTCACCAAGCCAATGCGGCAGAAAGACCTTTTTTCCACATTGCTTCGTCTCCTTAGTGTCAATTCCGAGTTGGAAATAGCGGAGGAGGTGAGGGATGTGGATTTCGTTGATGAATCTCGAACCCGTGGCAAAGGTTATCGGATATTGATAGCCGAAGATCACATAATCAACCGAAAATTACTTCAAACTATATTGAAAAAGGATGGTCATGAGGTATGGGAAACAGCAAACGGTGAGTTGGCTCTAAGTATAATTCTAACTAAGAGACCGGACTTGATTTTCATGGATTGCCAAATGCCAGTTATGAATGGCTATGAGTCCACGCGGAAAGTTCGAGAGGCGGGGATTCATACGCCAATTATCGCGGTTACTGCCAGTGCCTTAGCCGAAGAGCGAAAGAAATGCCTGGCCTGCGGTATGAACGATTTGATAACTAAACCGTTCAAGCAATCCGATATTTATATGATGATTGAACGATATCTCGGTGTCGGCAAGGAACTGATGGAAGGCTCTGAGAAAGGTGTGAATATCAACACAGATGAATATGTGGATCGGCCAATCTTCGATTATAAGGCAGCAGTAAGTATTTTCCTCGGAAATGAAGATACCGTTAGGAATCTTATGGAAATTCAAATAGAGAAGATGGAGGAGGATTTGGAACTGATCAAAAATGCCGTTTCTTCCAGGGATTGGAAATCACTTGGCAACATCGCTCATTCCATGAAGGGTAGCTGCAGTAACATGGCAATGCTGCGCTGCGCAAGTATCGCGAAGAATCTTGAAATTGCCGCGAACAATGCCTTGGAGACAGTGGCGCTTACTGGCCTCAAAAATCTTGAGCGTGAAATCCCTCGTCTGAAAACAGAAATCGAAAAAATCAGCAGAACTCAAAATTTTCGGCAATAATTGTAAGCGACAAAACCTTTATCTATGAGAAGCGCCGAGTTTGAGAATCACCCGTGCATAGCAAGCATCATTATAACGGCATATCTCGAAGGCGAAGAATTCGAAACTGTTTTGCAGGAGAACTAAACTGGATTTTAACAGTGTCACATTCAAGATGCGCGGATTTGCTTACTTTGATGAAGCTGCAGTGTCATACAGGTAGATGAACATGTTTCAGGAAATTGCGGACACCTGCCAACAGTTGAGAATGGTTTTCGGCGCAATCGAAGTCAGGATATTTTTTCTTAATCAAATCTGGTGCGCGAAAAAGCACACTTTTATGGGCTGCTTTCAACATGGAAATATCATTGTACGAATCGCCCGCGGCAAAAACCTCCAAGCCCATTGTACGAAAGGCCTTCACTGCTTCTCGCTTACCATCGTTTTGGCGGAGTCTGTAGGAAGAAATTCGACCGCCCTTTTCCACCAACAGTGTGTTGCAGAACAAAGTTGGAAAATTGAGCTTGTTCATCAGTGGGGTGGCAAACTGATCGAAGGTATCTGAAAGCACCACCAACTGCGTCTCCATTCGAACCTGTTGAACAAAGTCGCAGGCTCCGTCCAGGGGCTCAAGTTTGCTGATTATCGTTTGGATATCCTCTAGAATCAACCCTTCTTTGTCCAGAATCGACAGACGGTATTTCATAAGTTCGTTGTAGTCATTTCTATCCCGGGTTGTAAGGCTGAGTTCCTTGAGTCCAGTTTCTTCAGCTATCGCAATCCATATTTCCGGAACTAAAACTCCTTCAAGGTCTAGACAAACTAATTTCATTTATGTATCCAAAGCGATAAGATTTTCGCGGAAGACTAGCTTGAAGTGACGATTCTTTTCAAGAGCAAAAAAGTGTAGACCAAAGATGTGACGATAGCTATACTACGCCGACTTCTTGGTACAATCCCCCAATAAGTAAATATTTAGTTTAGAGAAATCCCGCCAGATGGGGTTTTCGATACGAGGTAGGAACGCATGAGTTTTGATACTGAAAAACTGCGTAATATTGGAATAAGCGCTCATATTGACTCAGGAAAGACAACACTTACAGAGCGAATTCTATTTTTCTGCCAGAAAATACACTCCATTCATGAGGTGCGTGGCAAAGATGGCGTCGGAGCCACCATGGATTTCATGGAACTTGAGAAGGAACGTGGTATTACGATTGTCTCTGCTGCAACCAGTGTTAACTGGAAGTATCACCAGATAAATATCATCGATACTCCTGGCCATGTCGATTTTACAATAGAAGTTGAAAGAGCGCTGCATGTTCTGGATGGAGCCATCCTGGTTCTCTGTTCAGTAGGCGGTGTTCAAAGCCAGTCGATTACCGTCGATCGGCAACTGAAGCGTTACAACGTACCCAGGGTGGTCTTTGTTAACAAAACCGATCGAACTGGCGCAAACCCTTATAAGGTTTGCCAGCAGCTTGTAGACAAGCTGGGACTAAATGCAGTGATGATGCAGATTCCAATCGGACTGGAAGAAAAACATGAAGGCGTAGTGGATTTGGTTAGCATGAAAGCAATCTACTTTGATACCGATGTAGTCCACGAAACTCGCATTGCGGAAGTGCCAGCTGAGCTTCAGGCTGAAGCGACGGAGAAACGTGAAATCATGCTTGAAGCTCTCACCATGTTTGACGACCAATTATTAGAAAGGGTGATGGATGGCGATGAGATTCCGGAAGATCTCATTCACAGGGCCGCTCGTGTCGGCACCCTGGCAAATAATTTGGTTCCTGTTTACATAGGGAGCGCATATAGAAATAAGGGTGTGCAGCCTTTATTGGATGCGGTTATTCGCTACCTCCCCTCTCCGACAGATGTCACTAATGAAGCCCTTGACTTAAGCAAGAATGAAGAAAAAGTAGTTTTTACATCAGATTTTACGAAGCCAGCTGTTGCACTGGCGTTCAAACTGGAAGATGGGCAGTATGGGCAGCTGACATATATACGAATCTATCAGGGGGTCATCAGGAAGGGCGCTGATTTGTATAATGTTCGCAGTCAACGGAAGTTTAAGGTTGGCCGCCTTGTTCGAATGCATGCCGATTCAACGGAGGATATTAACGAGGCGGGACCCGGGGACATAGTTGCACTCTTCGGAATTGAATGCGCTTCGGGAGATACCTTTTGCGGTTCCAAGTTGAACTTCTCGATGACATCCATGTATGTTCCCAATCCAGTTGTTTCTCTATCGGTGAAGGCGAAGAACAAATCGGCATCGGACAAGGTGATTAAGGCTTTGAATCGTTTTGCCAAGGAGGATCCGACATTTCGCAGTTATGTGGATGCGGAAACGAATGATACCGTTGTTCAAGGAATGGGAGAGTTGCATCTTGAGGTTTACTTGGAACGCATGCGTCGCGAGTACAAAATTGAAATGGAAACCGGTGCGCCTCAGGTGGCATATCGTGAGACGATAACCAGAAGAGTGGAATGGGAGTATACGCACAAAAAACAAACAGGCGGCAGTGGTCAATATGCGAAGTTACTTGGAATCATGGAACCCTGCGAAGGAGAAAACTATATTTTCGAAAATAAGGTGAGAGGAGGCAGTATCCCCACTGATTACATTCCCTCGTGCGACAAGGGATTTCAAACCGCGATGCAAAAAGGTCCTCTACTGGGTTTTCCGATTGTCAACGTGAAGATGACAGTTGTGGATGGGGGCTCACACTCTGTTGATTCCTCAGATATGGCGTTCCAAACAGCCGCTATTCTGGGTTTCAAGAAGGCCTACAGGGAAGCAGGGGCCGTCATGCTTGAACCGATAATGAAAGTCGTGGTGGAAGGGCCAACCGAGTTTCAGGGCAGTATATTTGGCAGCATAAATCAGCGACGAGGTATTATACTGGCATCGCAGGATGAAGGACATAATTGTATAGTGGAAGCGGAGGTGCCGCTTAGCGAGATGTTCGGTTACTCCACAACACTGCGTTCCTCCACTCAGGGGAAAGCAGAGTTCACAATGGAGTTTGCTAAGTTTGTGAAAGTGCCTCGATCGATTGCCGAAGAATTGCTGGAAATTCAAACCAGTAAGCTCGGCAAATAGGGGGATTTGTGATAAAAAATGAGCTGATTAAGAAAAGCCCGCTTCGGAAACTTGATCAATCAATCCGAGGTGGATTGAGCCGGGGGAGTATTGGCGTGATTGCCTCTCGCAAGGGTATTGGGAAAACTGCATGCCTTGTTCATATTGCCACCGATAAGCTGATTGCCGGGCAGCGGGTTATCCATGTTTCCTATGCAAAGAGAGTGGATCACATTGTTGATTGGTATGAGGATATTTTTAAAGAAATCAGTCAGAAACGCGATTTGGAAAACGCAATGGAAATTCACGATGAGATAATTCACAATCGCGTAATCATGAATTTCAGTCAACATGGTACTTCGGTGGCGCAGGTTATCTCGGGTCTCTCGGCTATGATGAATAATGGTCGAATGGATGCAGAAGTTATTGTTTTCGATGGATATGATTTCACTCGATCCGATTATCAGGATGTCTATGCATTCAAGAAATTTGCCTCCGATAAAGAGGTAGAACTTTGGTTTACGGATGATTACCACAGAACCGATATCGATGGCCCTGTACTAAGCGATGAAGGGATACCCACCAATTTGATTCCTTTTCTTGATTTGATAGGGGTAATTATCACAATAAAAGCCGAGAGAGACTATCTTCATCTGTATCTGGTGAAGGATCATGAGAGAATCAACATAAAGGATCTCCCTCTGAAATTGGATCCGAGGACGCTGCTAATCGCAGAGGTGTAAAATGCTCTCAGGAGGATTAAAGCCCACGAAGCATGACACATAGAATTTCGTATCAGTTAAAGTTTGGCGTTCCCAGCGAGTTTAGAAATCAAGAGCGAATGCTTGCTTCAGTCGATTCACTTCTTAGAGCATTTGAGGGAGTTGACCGTCTAATTGCAGATTCCATAGGAATGGAATTAATCTACAAGAAGGCGCTCAGGGAGATGGAGCCGACGTACTTCGATTATGAAGTGACGCTCACTCTGGTTTGGCCGGTTCAGATGCGACTGGGTAGCTCGCCAAAACCAGCTTCCATAAGTCTAATTATAGAGCAGGCTCATCAAGATCTGCTCAAGTCGCTAAAGCTTGATTCTGCGGATGCAAGTGAAATCACCAATAATTGGGATAGATGGGCCAGAAATGAGGGATTTGCGGATTCCTTCATTTATCTTGCCCCGTCTGCAAAACACTTTCAGTCATTCCTGGATGACTTCAGCAGAGCTGCTCATAATCTTGATAATAGGATTATTCTTAGTTAGAGTGCGCGTTCGTTATTCGGTAAACTACGTCTGTTTTGCCTGATAATACCATTCTTCAAATTTTGCTTCCCTCTGTTTTTCCTTGCTGCCACGGTGCCGAGGACGACGATTTCCTGTTCCGCTGCAATAACTCCCTGCCTGATACGCTTATATCGATTCATGTTTTCACTCCCGGGTAGCCGATTATCGGATTATCCAGCCACTTGATTTCATTGAATTTTTTTTCAGATATGCTCTGGTAAAAAAATCTCGAAAAATCATGTAGACTATGGAAGACTTTCATCCAGGAAATTATTATTTATGTAGGAGGAAGTCATGTTCGATTTGAATAGGTCTATCGATGCCGAAGACAACGACGAAAAAACCGATGAAATATCCCTAGAAGACCTTGAGAGCATGGAAGACGAAGAGAGTAATCAAACTGGCGATTTTGTGGACGAGGATGGCTGGGGTGATTCCTTCGATGATTTGGACAGCGGAGCGTGGGAAGATCGGTACAATGATGAAGAGGATGGAATAGAGCGAGATCCATGGGAACTTGGATGAAAGAGTGAACAACTGGCATAGTGAACTAATTGATAAGTTGCAATATATTTTTGTCCGTGGCGTATATCAGGAGATAGATGCGTTAATCGCCGCATTGCACGACAAGAACAATTTTGAAGATTTATGTGAAAAACTCTTTCGAGGGTGTTCAATAGCTGACAATGGCTATCTAGTCCCTGGTGGCTTTTTCACGGATGAAAACTGCTCGGCCTCCTTACAATATGTGATGTATGAGTTATTGAGTCGAACTCCGGATACTTTTTTGTTGAAACACAGAGTTACCAGAGTGAAATTTGTTCGAAGTCGGCTTAACGGAGCATTTCGGTTTCCCTCGAAGCTGTTTTCACTACCCCGCTTACAGGCGCTGACCGTACGTGACATGGGAATAAACCAGCTTCCCACGATTCCCAATGTCAATAAAACCATTACAGTTATAGATTTAGAGGGTAACGAAATTGGAATTTTCCCCGATGGACTCCTTCGGTTGCCAAATTTGTCTATACTGAACCTCGCTTACAATAAGATTGAGGAACTTCCAAGTGCTTTATGTAGATTGAAGCGTCTGCGAGTCCTAAGCCTCAAAGGAAACGTTATTGGAAGAATTCCAGAGGATTGGCATAGGATGCAGAATCTTCGTGTTCTGGACCTATCCATGAACCGCTTGAAAGTTGTTCCAGATTCCCTGTGCACACTCGGAGCACTTAAGGACTTGAGGTTGTCGTTTAACGATCTTCCGGCTTCCATAGAGGCGTACTGGGAAAGGAGTATTACAAAGGAGTGTAAGAGGGGACAGAACCTCATTAATAGCAATGTATCTTCCCAACATTTTAAAGGATCGCTATGAGACCGATCCGATTCGTCATTGTCGCTATTCGTCTCGACGCATGTTCACTAGTGCAATTTGGTTTTACCTGCGATATATAATCTTAGTTATCTGCTCTGGGATAAAATTCTTTTTTGCGAAAGACCCTCAGCGCACGGTTGTTCGCCAGGCACTTCTTGTAATGCGGATTGTGGAAAGGCAAGGAGTGCATCTAACATTTGAAGGATTAAGCAAATATCCGGCCGAGAGCGGGCCTTATGTGTTTGCCTGCAATCATATGAGCACTTTGGAAGTGAACGTCTTGCCAGGATTGATTGCTTCAAGAATTCCCATGACCTTTGTAGTTAAGCAAAGTCTACTGAAAACGCCGTTTTTCGGAAAAATTCTACGCAGACTTAGGGCCATTCCCGTTAAAAGGTGTCATCCTGGCGAAGATTTGATACAAGTTATCAGAGTGGGCAAAAAAATGCTCTCCGAGGGCACTTCAGTGATACTCTTTCCGGAAGGTACCCGCCAGGATGTTTTCTCACCACGACGTTTCAACAGCCTAGCTGTCAAACTCGCTCTCAAGGCAGAAGTACAAATTGTCCCCGTTGCTCTTAAAACGGATTTTTGGGGAGCCGGTAAACTGATAAAGGAATTTGGAGCTCTTCACAGAGATAGGCGAGTGAATATATCTTTTGGGGGTCCAATCAGAGCCAGCGGGCGAGGCAAAAATGAACAACAAATGATTGTAGATTTTATTTCGAATCATCTTCGTGAGTGGGGTTCTCCGGTGGATGCGGCGTAAAAACAGGGACTCTTGTGGATAACTTGTGGATAGTTTGAGAAAAGTCGAAAATACTCAAAAATCCGCTTTTTCCTCTTTTTTCGTATGAATTGAATCATTGAACCCGTGCATATACATTGAATGAACCTTTTTAGCTGACATTTTGGATTTTTCTGAGCGCTTTTCTCATGTTTTCCCCATCGGTAGACAGAAAATCCCGTCTATGGGTCATCTCTGTCTCCCAAATTGTGGATGTTTTGCTTGTGGATAAATTGTGAACAACCTTGGAATAATCGGGCACGCTGGAAGAAAGCATAGAAACTCCAGTCCGCATCATCTCGGCAGTTTCCCAGGAAACATGACAAATCGAAGTCTCTTTGGCCAGGGAGTTTGCAAAGAGTTCGTCTATTACTCGCCTGGGTTGGTCCCCTTCGTATCCAAGGATGATTTGTTTAGGGTGTAGGAAATCGTTGAGGTTTCTGTCTTTGCCAAAAAAAGCCGGGAAGGCCACTACATTTATCATGTCGGAATACATGGTCTCGTTTAACCAATCCTGCAGGACGTGACAAGAGCCACTTGGTACCTTGGCGCTCACAATTACCATGGAAAAGGAACCCATGATGCCCGTTAAACACTCCGCTGCCCGCAGTAACGCTTCCTTATCAGGCATAGTGTCACTGTCGGAACTGGGTACTTCGGAGATTACCACAACTTTGGCCTCTAAGAGGCATTTCTCCAGTTCAGATGTAAATCTCAGCTGTCCTTCCCTTAGAACCGATTTCATATGAGAAGATAGTTCCTCATCATTTATGCTTAACATGCCACGCTGCAAACGTCTTGCTCTTGTTGGATTCACATCAATAGTGGTTACTGTGTGTCCCAATATGGCAAGACCAACCGAAATGATTACTCCTTCGTAACCTGAGCCCAAGATAGTAATATGCATCATCCCTCCCTTACGTATCCTAAAAATAAAGTTAACCCAGTTTTTCCAATTCCACAGGGAAAGAAACAAAAAGAATTCAAATTAAATGTGGGATTGGATACTTCTATCAATGTCATTTCACTGATCCGAACCAACAATTAACCTCGGGCGACATCTCGCAGAACGATTCCTTATCGTGCAGACAACCTATGGGCGAGTGTCGCCATAGTCTCTTCCGGAAGAAATAAGTTTCTCTGCTCAGAAAGAGATTCAAAGTACCCGCGGCCTAATAGTTACTCTCGGCCTCCTCAGCTTCAGTGCTTGCAAATCGTTCAGTTCAAGCTGCCGAAGCACCATTTCCTTCTTTCAACCCAATAGATGTCAACAAACCCCTCATAGGAGCAGGCCGAGGACATGGACGACTATTCACTGCCGGTACAAAGCAAAGCATAAATTTAATAAAGAACAACTGATTATTATGACAGAACTTTGTCACAATGCAAAGATGCATTTTGGAGTTATGATACATACATGACAGGTTATTTCGTTTACCAATCCTGTAAAATCAATTCATTCGTAGATGAATATCCAAATTTGTTCTGCCAGGAGAATCCTTTATCTGAGCCTACCTACTACGTTGTTAAGAATCACGAAATGGGAGAATGGCTGAAACGATACTTGGCTGATAAGTTTGGCACGGTGCTGGGACTTCGTATTCTGGAAATTAGTCGGGCCATACAAGAATTCAATAGCTGGTACGGAAGTTCTCTTAGTCATCGAAGAGGGATGACAGAGAACAGGAAGTATTCGGATGCTTCGAACGGCACTATGGCGAATTCGGGCGCCGCAGAGGAGGCGAATGTCGCACCGATGGCGCTGCTCTCCAGAAGCGAAATGAGACTTGCTATTTACAAGGCATTGGAAGAGCTTCTTGTGGAGGAAATTGTACCTTTCAAGTCCATACAAGCCTATCTTGCCAAGGCGCCTCATGGCGGAGAGTCTGAATGGCTCTGGCAGTTTGCCAACTCAGTTGCAGATGCCTTTATTTTCTATGATTTGAATTTTTCGGAGCAATGGAAAGAATCGGAAACAACATGGCAGCATCTGCTTTGGAAGAGGATTTTCCATACCGATCTCCCGTATAGCTCTCTTGGTAGTAAATTGTCTGGGATTGTAGCTTCGGAAAGAGTATCGGGGAAGAATTCGACTCGAATTGTAATTCTTCTTCCAGGTTTGCTCAGTGAATCGACGCTGCGGTTCATTCAGCATATGGGGAAAGAACACGAGATTCATCATCTACTTATTATGCCTATGTGGGCGGAGAAACCAGTTCGAGCCTTCGTGTTCAATAATTCAAAACCAGCGCGACGTATGGTTTTGCTTTGCAGTCGATTGAAAGAAACAAGGCTTGAATCCATTTCCCTCAAGGGAAGAGATGAAAATAAAAAAACACTTCTGGAACGGCTGCGGGAATCGCTTAGGAATGATGAGCCTGTGCGGGGAACTATTCTTGATGATGACAGTTTTGACATACACGACGTATGCGGACCACGCCGGGAAATCGAGGTACTCAAGAATCTCATACTTGCTGCACTTCGAGACGATAAGAGCCTTGCCCCTTCCGAAATAGCAGTGTTGGCTCCGGATATCAGCTTCTATGCTCCATATATCGAAACAGTCTTTCCCTCCGTGGGTGATAAATCCTCGAAGGGCGTCGACCATCTTGGATATGAGCTCATGGACATTCCGAATCTCTCTCTGGCCCCCTATCCAATGGCCTTTAAAACGCTTGCTTCGCTGCCGGGTTCTCACTTCGGCAAACGCACATTGCTAACTCTATTTGACAACCCTTGTTTCGCACCCACGACCGGTCAATCGGAATTAGCGCATGAGTGGAAGAATATTGTTCAAGAGCTCAATGTCCGTTGGGGTAGCACCGCGGAGCATCGACGAGAGGAGGGCGCCTCCGATGTAGTAACAGGAACTTGGGAGAACGCCTTTGAACGTCTGCTGGCCTCCTACTATCATGACGAGGACGACAGTTTGGATTTATTTCCGGCCAGATATTTTGGCGATACCTTCACGGAGGGCGCAGGTCAACTGATACATATAATTCGCACACTCGATGTGCAGCTGCGCCAACTTCACAAAAAAGCCCTTCCTCTCACAGAATGGGCTGATTGCTGGTTGGAAATCACAAAAAATTGGCTCGTGGCTCAGCCTGACAGCGAAGATGAGCTGCGCATACAGAAAGCGCTCGGGAATCTGGTTGTACTCAGCAGAAGACTGGATGATTTCTCTGATTTCTCCAATCGAACGATACCCTGGCCAGTATTTTCAGTTCTCCTGGATGAGTTATGCTTTCCCAGCCACATACACCACAGCTATAGTTCGGGTCGCGGGGTTATTTGCTCGTCGATTCGAAGCCTTCGCTGCATACCCTTTCGTCGCATCTACATACTGGGAATGAACGAGGGTGCCTGGCCTCCCAGGCAAATTTTGCCAGGTTTCGATTTCAGGAATGACATGGAAAACTATGATGACTTCTCGCGCGAGGCGGACGATCGACTTTGCTTCCTGGAAGTATTTTTTTCAGCCAGCGACAATGTTTCACTCCTATATACTGGGAGAGACAGTGAACTCGGAGATCGGCTTTCTCCCGCCGCGCCAATAGTTGAACTGATGGAACACCTGGGTGAAGGCGCTCAAAATTTGATTAGGCGCCATCCACTAGCCCCTTATCACTACTACCACTCATTCGGAGAGAGTGATCGGACAGTTCTCTCCAGTGTTGCAAGAGGGTACGAGGGGAAGACGCGAACATCTGAAAAAAAGAGGCAGATTGATTCCCCCTTGCCGCAGCATCTTGCCCTGGCACGATCACTCCGTGAAAAAAGAAGACGACCTGCAGCCTCTTCGACAATCCTCCCACTCCCCTCAATGGAATCAGACAGTATCGACTGGAATATGCTCGTGGCGTTTTTGCGCAACCCGGTAGAATATTTCTACCGCAGACGGATGGGTGCTGCCTGGCCGGAAATGCCGAGTGACCTCGGTGAGTGCGATGTATTAGAGCCGGATTATTCAGAGTGGTATAACTGGTGCAGAAAGGCGGTTTTGGAAAACCCTGAAACTCTGAATTCCGCCTCTGCATTGGTAGACGGTTTTCGCAATTACATTCGTCGTAAAGGTTCGGTTTCGAACAGTTTGGTAGGAGAGTTGCAGTCAGAGCAGTGGTTGAAAGAATCGGAGTCACTTGTCTCCAGTTTAGAAGATTTGCAATCCGAAGGTTTTGAACTTGAATTGCCCTTCTGCTGCCGTTTCTCGTCGGAGCCTGATTATCCGCATCGATCTGATCGGCTTATGCACACCACTGAAGCAGGCGGCAGAATCCAGCCTGTGCCTGGGGAAGAACTCTATCTTCCGGCTCCACGGGCAGGAGGGGAACATGCACTGCAAATTGTCGGACTCATTGGGGGATTGAGACTGTCTTCCAGGGAACCGGAAGGGACGGTTTGGACAATGCTGGATTTTGCAAGTGCGCGGGAACCCGGTTCCAAACATAATTTGCGTACTTGGATTGCCGCACTCATAATCGGCAGCACACTGGGTTCTAATGGACCACGGGAACTGCGAGTATTTCGCTTGGGCCGAGGCCTTAAAGAACTTAGGCGTTATTTTTTTCATATCGAAGGCTGCCCGTCTGAGAGCGAACAAGATTCCGTTTTCATGGTGAATCCGAAAGCATTACTGGGAATACTGCTGGAGATATTTTGGGCCGGGCAGCGGGCGCCAATACCGCTCTATCCGGAATTGGCAGACAGGATTGCCAAATTGAGTGAGAAGAGATTGAATGTGATAACGGAGGATGAGTTGAATGGTGTCGAAAGGGAAGGATATCTCGCGAGTCTTGCGGAAAGAGCCTGGGGCGAGTTGATAAATTCCAGATGGGATGTCTTCAATACGGTTCGGAGCTGTTACTACCGGAGATGCTTCCTAGGCCCGCCCAATTTTGCATCCAAGGTATTTTCGCGCGCCTGGAAGGAACTCTATCTTAGAGGCGGGTTGCTGCTCCGGCAAGCGAGCGGAAACAGGTAAGATGAGATGCTTCACTGCCAATGCTTTTGGAACAAAGTGCAACCTCACGAAGTGAACGTTCCTTTGGCAGCAGGTGCTTCATGAGAAAGATTTTTCGACCTGAATCTTGCCCGAAAGAAGGAATTTTCTTCCTTGAGGCCTCGGCTGGCACGGGTAAGACTCATACACTTGAAAGAATAATAGCTCAACTTGTCGGACGGAATGAGAACCCACTGAAAATTGAGAATATTCTAGTAGTTACGTTTACCAATAAAACTGCACGAGAGATGAAGGAACGTATCAGAAATCATCTACTGAGTTTATCGAGAGATGGAAAGGAAGAGAAGCTAAACCATTATCGTAGAGCAATTTCGAGTTTTGATAGGGCGGCCATCTACACGATTCATGGTTTCTGTCAGATGGTGTTAGCTAATTGGCCTTTTGAAAGCGCTTCACCCTTTAAGCAGAAGCTACTTATCGGTGGGGAAATCGAGAGGCAAGAGGCTAGAACATGGATTGCGAGCCTTCGTAAGGAAGATTTCAACTGGAATTTGATTAGACCCGCATATCGTTATTCGCGGAAAATTGAAAGATTGATTCTGGATTTGGTGTACAGAATCACCTCAGACAAGATTCCGGCTGGGGCCCGGGTGGAACCAGACGCGAAGGATTTGGCGGACTTTGTAGATTTTTTTGAATCTGTCGTAACGCCGGGAAGTGCCCTGGAAAAGGTGACCAATGAACTTTTCGGACCCGATTGGAGCAGAACGGAAATTTCAGCCGTGTTCAATGAGGGGGGAGGAAAGAAAAAAACGGATGGAAGCATCGGAAAAATTCAGAGTCATATGAGAGCCTGCCGAAAGGTTAGGAGCCCGGGGGCGCTTTCGGAGGTGGTTTTCGGCAAGGATTCAGAAGACCATTTTCGGGAACTGCTCAGTGTCGCCTTGGCGTCCGAATCCGAGAATTTCAAGCTTGGCAGATCGTTAGCGGATGCGCTGATCAATTTCTTCACGCAAATGGAACCTTACGTAAAGCGTCCTCTCGAGAAAGGTGAATTTCCAATCTCGCTGGTTGATCGCTATATGCATTTTGCTTTTATTGACTTTGCTGTGCGCGAAATCCGGAAGAAAATTGAGCGTGTGAAACTCGGTTCTGGACAATGGGGCTATGCCGATTTGATTCGCAGGGTTGTTGAGAGTATACTGGAGTTGAATTCTCCCCTTCTGTCCATACTGAGGAATAGGTTTTCCGCGGCATTGATTGACGAGTTTCAAGACACCGACCCAAGGCAGTGGACTCTTTTCAAGCGGGTTTTTGGCGAAAAGGACACGGGGCATGTTCTGGGATTGATTGGCGACCCTAAACAGTCGGTTTACGGTTTTCGCGGGACGGGCCTGCAGACCTACCTGGAGGCAAGAAATGTGATTCCGCGGGACAGGATATTTCGATTGGGTACGAACTATCGTTCAAAAGAAAACCTGGTTAGGGCTGTAAACAGATTATTTGCGCCTCTATTTGAATCTACCGAGGTTGGTTTTGAACCAGTGGAATCGGGATACAAAGGGGAGAGAGTTCTGGAGTGGGCGGATGCCAAGTCGGCGATAACCATGCTGGGCGTGAAATCCAGACAAGATTCCGCCGCGCTGATAGCCAACCATATTCGAAGACTGTTGGATGTCAATTCAGGAGCGTTTTGGCGCAAGGCGGATGGGAACAAAGAAAGAGTGCTAGCCTCTGACATAGCAGTTCTGGTTCGGAAAGAATCAGAGGAAGAGGAGATTTTTCTGCGACTAAAAGGCCTTGGCATCCGGGCACGGAGGCTTAGAAGCTGCTCTGTTTTCACTCAGGAGATTGTGGGATTGCTTGATGGAGTGCTGAGCGCCTTCGACAATCCTCGGGATGCACCCCATTGGCGTTCCTTGCTGCTTGGAGATTTCTTTTCCCTTCCCCCTGTGTATCTGGATCAATTCGAGAGAGAAGGCAGATTGGATGAATTTGTCGAGAAGGGAAATGAATGCCGGACTTTGTTTAATTCGGGAAGCGCTACCAAGGCAATGGAGGAATTCTTTGGTTTTTCGACGGTATTGGGTAATTGGATATGTGCGGCTGGGGATAAGGAACTGGGAACTTATTTGACGCGGTCCTGGCCGGAGCGAATTCTCGCCGAGCCAGATGGGGAACGTATATGGCAGGATTGGCGGCATATTTGCGAACTTATTCAGAGCAGACAGTCAGATGGCATGTGGGATATATCCCTGATTAGGGAATGGATACAAGAAAGCGCGACGCTTTCGGTTGATTCGGAGAATGCGGTTCGGTTGGAATCTGAGGAGCCTGCTGTTCGGGTACTTACGATGCATAAGGCGAAGGGACTTGAGTTCCCGCTGGTGTTCATCCACGGGGGCTATGACATTAAGAGCAGGAAGAGCAGGCAATGGCCCTGGGGAGAGTATCGCTTCATGGAGGAAGACGAATTAGTGATTGACCGTTTGCAATTGAATCCAAACCGGATGCGGCATCTTCTGTTCGAATGGGAGGAAGACAAACGACTATGGTATGTTGCATTCACAAGAGCCGTTGAGAAGTTATGGAATCCCATTGTGTTGGAAGGGGCATTTACTCAGGGAGAGTCTCTACTTGCCCAGGCGTTGGGAATGAACGGCGAGAGTGGGATTAGCAAAATTCCTCCCTATCAGCTTTTAGCTAAAAAAGATGCCGAAGTTTTCCGTGCGAAGTTGAGTAAGCGCTTAACTCGCTTGTGCCAAGAGGCACCAGAACTGTTTTCCTTCTCTATCGCGGAGTATTTGGAACTGCCACCGCTGGAGCCCCCGGTAACTCCGGAGCCTGTCGGAATCAGTTTGCCAGCCGCTCCTTCTGATGATCGTAATTTAGTTCAGAGTTCGTTTAGTTCGCTTACATCAGGAAAAAAATCCGTTTTTGGCGTATCATTGAATGTGGGCAGTGTAATGTTGGCATCGGATGCTGGGACTGTTTTCGGTAATTTGATGCATGAATTGTTTGAATTCTGCGACTTTGAACGAGCGCGGGAACTCCTGGAAGATCAGTGGTGCGTTGATAGCGAGATTGACGCGTTTTTCCTGAACACCACGCTGCGCTTTTATGATTTGACCTGGTATTCAACAAGGGCTTTGAGTTTGAAGAAGATGGTTTGGCGAAGTTTGCGTGCCAAGATTCCGGAGCTGGGTAGCTTGTGCGATGTTGGAATGCGTGCGAGAAAAACCGAGATTGAGTTTGTTATGAGAGTTCGGAAGGATAATTGGCTCAATCTGAAAAATATCGATGTGCACGTCTCCCACGGTTTCTTGAAGGGCTATATCGATCTTTTAGCTTGTGTGAAAGGGCGCTGGTGGGTGGTGGATTGGAAAACTAATCTGCCTCCGGAGAAGCACTGGAAAGGTGTATATGATGATGCGATTCTAGAATTAATCATGAATGAAAACCATTATAATTTTCAATATGAGCTTTATTTACTGGCCTTGTGTGGATCGCTTTCCGCTGAATTGGGACGGGCAGTGGACTGGATGGAGGAAATAGGGGGAGCGGCTTATGTGTTTGTTCGAGGGACAGGAGAGGGAGAATCAAGAGGAATTTATTTTGGAAAACCCTCACGGGAGCGTATACTTACTCTTGCTTCGAAGATGGGTGTGGGTGATGTACTGAAGTGAAGCACCGGGGACAGATTGGACTGTACTCAGGATACCTGGCGGATTCCTTGATTTGGGGTTTTAGTCCGGGAAGCGAGGAGTTGGGGCACTGGTTGTTGTTACATCTGGCTGAACAGGCGCAACGGGGGCATCTGAGAACCGATCTTAACAGGCTTAGGCAGGAAATGACGGAGTGGCTCTCATCGCTTGAAGATTTAGAAGGAATCTCGGATAGACTCCCCGAGCAGGTGACAAGCAATCTTGAGCACCTGATTTCACTGGGGGAGAAGAACAGGCTTATCGTCAGGCTCGCAGAGCCCGACAGCCCCGTCAGTTTGCTTGAAAAGCCGCGTCCCCCCTTGGTTTTAAGCAGTGATGGGAGGTATTTATATTTTTTACGAAGGAGGAAGGGGGAGGATTCACTCTTGGAAAAGCTCGAAGCTCGCTCAAAGCGAATGTCGGTTGCAGAAAACTTGTATGCACAAGGCTCGCAGGGCGCCGTAATGGCGGCGGATTCGAAAATGGATGTCGCTGCGATACTGCTCGACAAAATTACAAATGGTCTGCGTTTAATCCTGCTGAGCGGCGGCCCCGGGACGGGCAAAACCACCGCTATTGTCAATTTGCTGGACCTCTTGTCGCGAAGCGAACTCAAAGTGATAATGGCGGCGCCCACTGGACGTGCAGCGGCTAGAATTACCGAAAGTCTGAAGGGAAAAATCAGGGCCGATAAGAATTTATTTGGCCGGACCATACAAAGCTTACTTGAAATGACACCGAATCGGGAACCACGACGCAATGCGAACAATCCACTTGTGGCAGATTTGGTGATAGTAGATGAGGTTTCGATGGTAGACGTTGCACTTATGAACCAATTGCTTGACGCTCTTCCCATGAATGCGGCACTAATCCTGGCAGGCGATCCGAATCAACTTCCCTCCGTGGAATCGGGGGCACTGCTTTCAGACTTGCTATCGGGGGCGAAGGAGGCAGAAAATGCCAATCGGCGTGGTCCTCTATGGGAAGCCGTGCTTTCTCTTGAAAAAGTGTATCGATCCGATACAGGAATATTGGATGCATCCGCGGCTGTAAGGGCGGGTGATGCGAAGGCTCTAAGGACTGCGTTCGAGGTCGATGAGTCCCTTACATGGCATGAAATGGTGAATCCCTCGGAGATGGCACAAATAATTGCGAGCAAATACAAAAAACATCCCGATTTCTCTGAACTAAGTGTTTTAATCCCATTGCGTCGTGGATACTGGAGCGTTTCCGTTCTTAACGATAAGATTTCCAAAATTATTGGGGGGAAAACAACTCCGTTTGAGGGAATGCCCGTGATGATTATCCGTAATGATGCGTCTAGAAATCTGTGGAACGGAGACAGGGGAAGAATAGTTTTTCGAGGAAGCAAATGCTGGGCCAGTATAGGATTTGAGGGGAGGGAATTCCCGCTGGCCGCCCTACCCGGATGGGAGCCGGCTTGGGTTCAAACTATTCATAAAAGCCAGGGTTCGGAATTCGATGAGGTGGTTGTAATACTGCCTCAGGGAACAGAACACTTTCTTACGCGCGAAACCCTGTATACGGCAATAACCAGAGCTAAGAAGAGAGTAAGTATGTTTGCCGAATTCACGGAGGTAGAGTCCATTTTGGCTCGGGAAGTAACAAGAAATTCCAGGATTCGAGATTGGGCCGCGGCGGCATATTCCGGCGGGGCCCTTTAAGGAGGTGATTATGTCAATATGGGATGTGCTTGAAAAAGCGGCTTATACAGGCCTTGGATTAGCCGCTTTAACCAAGGAAAAACTTGATGAAGCACTGGAAAAAATCAAAAAGGAAAGGGGTTTTACCGAAGAGGAGGGCCGAAACTTTGCGAAGGAGATGAAGGAACATGCCGAAACTGCACGCAGGAAATTCGACGAGATCGTAACCACAGCCGTGGAAAAAGCTCTCTCGAAGGCTAAGCTTGCAAAATCCGAGGAAATCGATGCTTTAAGTAAAAGAGTAGTCAATCTCGAGAAAAGACTGGCAAAGCTTGGAGATAAGAAAAAAGCTTGAGATGATAGAAAAACGTAAGGAATCGGCGCTTCGAGTTCAAGTGGAGCGCGCCTTGCGGCGAATGAACCGCTACAGGGAGATACTTGGGGTTTTAGTGCGATATGGCTTTTACGACGTGGCGAGGAAGTTCGATGTCAAGGTTGGGCTTCGAAGTAAAAGATTTCAACGGCAAAAACGAACCTGGACAAAGCCGGAAAGGATGCGCCGCGCTCTGGAAGAACTGGGTCCCACCTTTGTCAAAATAGGCCAGCTTCTAAGTCATCGTCCTGATATTCTTCCATCCGATTGGATTGCGGAATTTGAGAAGCTTCGCGGCAAGGTACCTCCGGTTAACAGCGAAGGAATAGCCGAAGTTGTGGAACAGGAACTCGGTGCGCCGCCAAAGGCAGTTTTTCAAAACTTCAGCTCATCGCCGATTGCCTCTGCCTCCATAGCCCAGGTTCATCGGGCCCAATTGAAGCTCAAACTACCAACAGGTACAGCACGGACCGTTGATGTGGCCGTGAAAATTCAGCGCCCGGGCATACGCCGTACAATTGAAATCGATCTATCCATCATACGGGACATGGCTCGAATTTCCGAACGCACAAACGCATCAATCGCCCAATTCAAACCCGTCGAGGCTATCCGGGAATTGGAATACGCTCTGCTTCAGGAACTCGATTTCCGAAACGAAGCAGACAATCTCAGATGTTTCCGGCGCAATTTCGAGGACAACCCCTTGATCAGCGTGCCAGAACCGCTCCCACACTATTCCAGCAGACGAGTATTAACAATGAATTTCATTGATGGTATCCCAGTTGGCGACTGTCTGGAAATTGATTCGGAAAGCATCCATAAGCCGAGCATTGCAAGACTTGTCGCCGAAACGGTACTTAGACAAATTTTTGAACACGGGTTTTTTCATTCAGACCCGCACGGAGGGAACATTTTAATAATTCCCGGGAACAAAATTGCCTTCCTGGACTTTGGGCAAGTGGGAACGATTCTTCCTAGCCAACGAATTTTCCTTGCCGATTTATTAGCGG
Source organism: Olavius algarvensis spirochete endosymbiont (assembly GCA_900608495.1). Lineage (GTDB taxonomy): Bacteria > Spirochaetota > Spirochaetia > DSM-2461 > DSM-2461 > UBA2779. Next base: position 106,947 of record UWYT01000188.1, read on the forward strand.
CTATAATTAACTCCGATGCCTCTCGTGCAGTAAGAGCAGTTTCCAGATGGTCGGGCTATCGCGAACCGGAGATTATTCGTCGCTTCACCATAGATATGGAACTGCTAATCCAGCGCTACATAACGCGTCCCTTCGGGCGCATTGAGATTAGCGAGATGGTTTCCGCTATTATAAGTCTAATCAAGCACTACGAAATAAAGATTCCCTCGAATTTCTATTTACTGGCAAAGGCTCTCTTAACCATTGAAAATATCGCGAGTTCCTTAGAACCATCCTTTAATTTCAAACAGGTTTCCACTCCTTTCGTAAGGAAAATGATAGCCAAGGAACTCAGCCCAAAGAGAATCGCGGAGAAAATGGTACAAACCAGTAACGATACTCTTCGATTGATACAAAATCTTCCTGCAGAAGCACATGATATTCTCAGCTTAATCAAAGAGGGGAAAATTCGCACCGAAATTGAGATTAAAGACACAAGAATACTCATCACCACGCTCAGAAAAGTGGCAACTCGACTTTCAGCTTCAGTGCTCCTAGCCGCTATGATTATGGGTTCCTCCATTCTTGTACAGTCCCTGATTCCTCCGTTGATTTTTGGAATTCCCGCCATTGGGATAATCGGGTTCATATTCTCAGGCCTCATAGGTATCCTTTTTCTTGTTGACCTCTGGCGCAACAGATGATAGATAGCCAGTTCCTATACGAAGACAATCATCTCCTCGCGTTGAACAAGAATCCGGGGCAACTGGTTCAGGCCGATAGGAGCGGAGATGCCTGCCTGCTCGATATGGTAAAAGCCTACATCAAGACGAGGGACAGCAAACCAGGTGAAGTATTCCTCGGCTTACCCCATCGATTGGATAGATCTACAAGTGGTGTTATCGTACTGGCGAAAACTTCTAAAGCTCTTGGCCGGCTTAACGCATCATTTCGAGAACGAAACTGCCGCAAGATTTATTGGGCAATCACGGAAAGCGCGCCGCGAAAACCTGAAGACGAGCTAGTTCATTGGCTGAAAAAAGATGGACACGCCAACATGGCCAGAATTGTCGAGGCCGGGAGTATAGGTGCAAAAGAGGCGCGCCTGCGGTATCGCTTGCTGGGAGCTTCGAAACGCTGTTTCCTAGTGGAAATAGAAATGCTAAGCGGACGACATCATCAAATACGGGCACAAATGGCGGCCATATCCTGTCCCATAAAGGGGGATATAAAATACGGCGCGAAAAAGTCCAACCTGGGTGGAGAATTGTGCCTGCATTCACACCTTATCGAAATAGCCCACCCCACTCGCGTAGCTGCCCTGAGCATCGCCGCCCCTCCGCCCGACAAGCCGCCCTGGCGCCTCTTTGCGAAATTTCTTCCGCCCAGAAGCGCCAGCAGGGTGTCTCGTGCGCCATAGGTAGGAAAAATGTTACTTGTGTATGGGACAGTGAAAAACCATAATGGAGATATGGGGACAATTTCTATTATTCTTATAGCTTCCCTGCTGACGCTCAGCTCTTGTAAAACATTGCAGAATATCACCATTAATGCAGTGGCAAACATACTGTCTTCACCTGAGGGAACCAATACCTTCACATCGGATAACGATCCAGAACTGGTTGGTGATTCTTTTCCCTTAGCTCTGAAACTCTATGAAATCGTTCTGGAGAAAGATCCTGAAAACTCCGAATTAGCGGCGGCTACAGGGCGAAATTTCGTGATGTATTCGGGCGCATTTGTGCACATGCCAAGCGATATGCTGAACGATACATTCTGGAAGGAAGCCGATGCTGCCAGAAAACGAGCCAAGAAATTATATCTTCGTGGCAGAGATTATCTTATGCGAGCGTTATATCTACGACACAGCGAATTCGAAGAACTCTTGGAAGAAAAGAAATATGACGATGCGATAGCTCTTCTGAACGAAGATGATGCGGAAATTGCATATTGGGCGGGTTTGGCCTGGCTCGGAATGGCCAGTACCGATCCGCTTGATATGGAATTAATAAGCACACTCGATATTGCCGTCTTGCTGCTCCTTGGTTCAATGAAACTGAACGAGGCTGACTTCAGAATTCAAGATGTCATGATTCAGATTAATCTGACATTGCCCTCTTCAATCCTTGTGAACTTACGCAATCGCAGTCCGCACATGGCATCATATATGGACGAGTATTATTCGGCGGCCGGAATTGATGAAAACCCAGTAAATCGAGCGTTTTTTCACTATAATCGCGCCCTGGAATTGTCAAAAGGTCTTGAACCATCACCACATATTACCATGGCCACGGCACTTTCAATAAAAGAGCAAGATATCGACGGTTTTAGGAGATATCTTGAGGCTGCGCTCGCCATCAAACCCGATGCAAACCCTGATTTTCGCCTGATGGTGATTATTTATCAGGAAAGGGCTAGATGGTTGCTTGATAACGTTGAGAACTTTTTCATTTAAGGATGCTGAGATGATGAAGACTATAAATTCGATTGGCCGTGTTGGACTGTTGGGAACATTTTTGCTTATTATCTTTTGCGGAAGCCTTCCAGCTATAACCGTGAAGCTTGGAAGCCCGTTCCCCGAGGGTTCGGCGTGGGATTCATCTCTAAAACGCGTGGCTGCAAGCTGGGCGAGAATAACGGACGGCGAAGTTAAGATGAGGGTATACCCAGGGGGAATAGCCGGTGATCAGGCCGATATGATTCGTAAGATGCGTTTCGGACAGTTAGACGCGAGTGTCCTGACTTCCTTTGGTATGCGAATAATAGTTCCAGAAACCTTTGTTCTCAGCTTACCCGGAATGCTAAATTCCGAAGCTGAACTTGATTATGCTATTGATGAGTTTCTGCCCACCTTCAATGATGACTTCATAGACAAGGGATTTCGAGTGCTGGCATGGTCTAAGAGCGGTTGGGCTTACTTCTTCTCCAAGAATGCCATCACTACCCCCGATGAGATAAAGTCGGGAAAACTGGCAATTCCGAAGACGGACAATGAGGTTGCCACGATTTTCAAGTCGATTGGTTTGAATGTGGTTCCCATGGATTTCAACGAGTTGATGATGTCTCTACAAAGTGGTATGGTTAATGTCTTCTACACTGCACCAATGGCCGCGGTAGCCTACCAGTGGTTTGCCCTGGCCCCGTACATGATGAATTTCCCTATAGCCCCGGTATTGGGTGGAATTGTTATTAGCGAGCGGACATGGAAACGAATTCCGGCTAAATTCCACGAAGACTTGAGGAAGGCTATCGAAATAGTGGCACAGGATTTTTATCTGGAATCGGAGCAATTAAATGCGGAAGCCATTCGAGTAATGTCTAAGCATGGTTTCATAAGGCAGGAACTCAATGAGGAAGAAAAAGCCGATTGGTACGAATTCATAAAAGAGGGGCATAAATTGGTTGTGGGGGAGAATAAATGGATCGACAATGATACTTACGAAAGGTTTGTCTTTGTGCTTGAAAATCTCAGGTAAATATTGGCCTTTTCTGAACTTAGCGACATGGAAGAAAAAACTGGCCTTGTACCTGATGTTCGTTCTTCTTTGTCTGGCAGAGAACGCCTGGGCGCTAACAATTAAATTGGCAAGTCCATTTCCGGAAGCAACAGAGTGGCATAACTCCCTGTTGCGTATGGCTGAGGAGTGGAGTGCGATTACTGACGGTCTGGTAAAGGTAAAAATTTATCCGGGGGGGATTGCTGGGAAAGAAGGCGACATAATTCGCAAGATGCGAATGGGTCAGCTTGACAGCGGTATATTTTCGGCTTTCGGCTTACAAGCGATTGTTCCTGAAACCCTCGTACTAACCCTTCCGGGTTTGATTCAAAACGAAGAAGAACTCAATTTCATACTGGATAACTTTGTATGGCGATTCGATGAGAGATTTCACGAAGAAGGTTTTGCAATTCTGGCTTGGGTTCAATCGGGGTGGGCGAATGTTTACAGCAGTACACCGGTAACCAATTTAACAGAATTTAAGAAACTGCATTTGCCGATAGACAATACTGAGAGCGCCACAGTTTCCGGATTTAAAACCTTAGGATTCAATATTGTCCCGGTTGGAATGAACGAAATCATTGTCGCCTTACAGACTGGTTTGATTGATTCTGTTACCGCGTCGCCGATGATTGCCGCCGCTTTTCAATGGTTTGCCTTGGTACCCTATATGACAAATCTGAATCTGAGCCCGATTATCGGTGGATTGATGCTTAATCGAAAAGTTTGGCTTCAAGTGCCAAGTGAATATCGCAGTGCCCTTAGAGCTTCCATGGTAAGGACTGCCAGGGCTTTTAACTCTGCATCGGTTCGTCTAAACGATGTAGCGATGACCGTGATGAAAGATAACGGTTTACAAATGGTTGTTTTGAATGAGGACGCACGGCACGAATGGTATGATGCGATGATAGGCTGGCACGATTTAGCTGTAGGCAGCGATAAAATCATTCCCACGGAAATATACGAGAAGCTACTGGACGAGTTGGAGAAGCTTAGAAACAGGTAAGGCATTGTGCGAACATAGGATAGATGATGAGAGAAGTGTGGGATGACAAAATTGCGCTAATCGAGGATATAATTTCTGGAGTTCTTTTACTGACTCTGGCAGTGGTTCCAATTTCGGAAATTGTTATTCGAAAAGCGAGCGGATCTGGTTTTACCTGGTCAGATGGATTTCTCACACATCTGGTTGTCTGGGTATCGTGGCTTGGCGGAATTATTGCTTCTCGGGAGGGCGTGCATCTTTCTTTGAGCTCAGGATCTAAACCGACAGAATCATTTTGGAAAACCATCGAAACGGCTAAGGCCGTAACGATTACCGCTGTAAATATGGCTTTCGCCATTGCCTCTGCCGCCTTTCTGGTTTGGGGTTTTACACCAAGGGAAGAAATAGGCGGCGTGTCAATGAGGCTGATACTTGTAATTCTCCCTATCGGCTATTTCTCCATGTCGCTAAGGGCTCTGTGGCGGCCTCGCAAAAAACCTTCTGCCTGGCTTTGGCTTGGGATTTTGCTTGGAGTGATTTTTGCGTGGGCAAGTGTGATTAGTCTAATAGAGGCAGCGAGTCCCGATATTCCGGAGTTTCTTTATAAGAGTCAGGATTTGTATTGGACTTTTTTCCGATGGGCCAGATGGCCGTTAATCATGGTTATTATCCTTTTGGCTACACGTGGTCTTCCAATTTATATTTTGTTGGGTGGTACGGCTTTGTTTCTATTTGCGGGTAATTGGGGGCATTTGGCCGTGTTGCCCAACGAGGCATATAATTTACTCATCAAGAATATTATCCCGGCAATTCCCCTATTTACCTTCGCTGGATATCTGTTATCACAAAGCTCGTCCGGCAAGCGCCTGGTTCGCTTCTTCAGGGCGACTCTGGGCTGGCTTCCTGGTGGGCTTGCGGTTGTAACTGTGGTGGCCTGTGCGTATTTCACTACTTTCACCGGAGCCTCTGGAGTTACGATTTTAGCCTTGGGTGGTTTGCTGTCTTCGGTGTTGATTGAAAGCAAGCAGTATGGAAGGGATTTTTCGAGGGGGCTGATTACTTCATCTGGCAGTGTAGGACTTCTGTTTCCACCCGCTCTTCCTATCATCATGTATGGTGTTGTCGCTCAGGTTAGCATCAGAGATATGTTTCTTGGAGGACTTATTCCAGGAACACTTCTGGTGCTGGCTCTTTCCGGAATGGGTATTATCCGAGCATTTAAGTACGGGACAAAACGGGTTCCCTTTGTCTTCAGCAATTGTATTGCTTCCTTGAAGGCGGCAATCGGCGACCTTCTTCTACCGGTTATACTGCTCGTCTCGTACTTCACGGGCATCACAACGGTGGTTGAGACAGCGGCGCTGGCTGTTGTGTACAGTCTTATTCTCACTCTTGTTGCCGGGGAGCTGAAGCTTGAGTTGATATTGCGAGTACTGCGGCGGGGTGTACCAGTAATAGGGGGAGTGTTGGTGATTTTAGCGATGGCTAAGGGGCTTAGCTATTTCATTATCGATGCCCAGGTGCCCACAATGCTCACCGCATTTTTTCGTGAAAATGTTTCATCACGCTTCATGTTCTTGATTCTGCTGAACCTGGCCCTGCTGATAACCGGCACATTGATGGATATTTATTCCGCGATTCTTGTAATGGCGCCGCTGGTTATACCCCTGGGCGTTCTATACAACGTACATCCGGTGCAATTGGGGATTATCTTTCTTGCAAATTTGCAGTTGGGCTATCTGACACCTCCGGTTGGAATGAATCTTTTTCTGGCAAGTTATACCTTTGAGGAGCCGATGATTCGGATCTATCGGCAGGTGCTGCCTTTCTTTGTAATTCTTCTAATAGCGGTGTTGCTCATCACCTATGTTCCTTGGTTTAGCCTGGCGTTTTTGGGAGCTTGATATTTTGAAGTTCTCCCACTAGCTTTCGTACCGCTTCGCCTGGGTGCCGGGCGCCGCTAATGGTTTTCACTATAGCCGATCCCACCACCGCGGCCTCGACGAATTCCAGCAAATTCGCTACTTGAGCGGTTTTTTGTATACCGAAGCCAGCCATTATCCTTGGACGGCGTTGACGTGTTCTGATTTTTGCTAGGAAGCTACGTTGAGGGGCTTCGATTTGTGTGTAGGCGCCAGTGATTCCACTGCGTAGCGCCACGTAAATCCAGTCGATTGGCATTGAGAGAATTTCATCCAATCTTTGATCGCTAATCCATGGAACTAGCACCGGCACCGCCGGGCAGCCAAGTTCGGCTGCAGTGCGAAATAATCCTTCATCCGCTCCAGGCACAAGGTTTGGGATGATTATGCCAGTGGTGGCAAATTCGACAGCACGACGCAGGAAGTTTGCAAGCCCACAACTGATAGCTGTGCTGGCATAACTCATAAGAAAAATTGGAATTGAGGATTCTGCGCGGATGACTTCAAGCAGCCTCCACGTGTCCGCCACCTTGAAGCCCCTGCTCAGAGCCACCCTGCAAGCATTTTCGATTAAAGGACCATCCGCGTTGGGATCGGAGAAAGGTATTTGAATTTCAAGGGCGTAAGCGCCACCGGCTATTAAACCTCTGGCAACCTCCAGAGATTTTTCGAAATCCGGATAACCAGCAATCATGTGAGTGATAAGCGAAGCCTTGACATCTGAGTTCATGAGTCCTCTTCCGTTATGCTCTGCTCTCGGAGAAAGGTTTTCCAGGCCGGACCGTCCAGGGCGGCTGCGGAGATGAAGATGTCCTTGTCGCCACGGCCGGACATGTTAACCACCACGGTTTTTCCGGGGCCAAGACTGCGGGCGAGAGTAATGGCCGCGGCGCCGGCATGCGCAGATTCCATGGCGAAGATTAAACCCTCCTCAATTGCGAAGAATTTGAGCGCCTCAAGGGCTTCATCGTCGCGCACGCTGACAAAGCGAATTCTTCCGCTCTCTGCTAAATATGCGAGCTGAGGGCCAATTCCGGGGTAGTCTAAGCCCGCCGAAATGGAATGAGTTGGCAAAACCTGGCCGTCGAGGTCTACCAAAAAACGACTTTTATATCCGTGAACTATACTGATTCTACCATCCCCAGATATCCTTGAGGCATTGTTCCCGATTCCGGCTCCCCTGCCGCCTGCTTCGGCACCTAGCAGGATTGGACGCACACCCTCCAGATAAGGTTCGAAAAAACCGATGGCATTGGAACCACCACCCACACATGCAACCAGGGCATCTGGGGTGACATCGCCCAATTGAGCTTTTGTTTCCCTGCCTATTACTGATTGAAAACTACGTACCATATCGGGGAAGGGCGAGGGGCCCAGCGCTGAGCCTAGCAGGTAATGCGTATTCTCCCAGCTTGATGCCCAATCCCTGAGCGCCGCATTTACCGAGTCTTTCAAAGTGCGAGTTCCGGAAGAAACCGATTTCACTTCCGCGCCATACAGTTTCATCCAGTACACATTGGGCCTTTGTCGGCGAATGTCTTCTTCGCCCATATATACAACGCAGTCAATCTTAAGTCTTGCACAGGCGGCGGCACAGGCAACACCGTGCTGACCGGCTCCGCTTTCTGCTATTACTCTGGTTTTGCCCATGCGTTTTGCAAGAAGCGCCTGTCCTATCGCATTGTTGATTTTGTGAGCACCGGTATTGGCAAGTCCCTCCAACTTAATATAGATATCCGCACCACCGATGGATGACGATGCATTGAGCGCGGGCAGCAACGGAGTCGGACGGCCAATGAAGTTGCGTCTGAGATTTTCGAGTTCGGAGAAAAAGGCTTCATCCGTCTGCGCAAGTCTGAATTCATTCTCCAAGTTTTCCAGGGGTCCGCGGAGTACCTCGGCAACATAGCGTCCTCCGTATTCACCAAAAAAACCACCTTCGTTCATCCGCTTTTGTCCTTTGCCGCGGCGATGAACTGTCTAATTTTGCTGTAATTCTTTCTACCAATCACCTCTTCAACTCCACTGGAGGTATCCACAAGGCCCGGACCATACTTTTTTACGATTTGGCCGACGTTTTCTGGATTCAAGCCTCCGGCGAGCCAGAAGCTTCGTTTCTGGGCAGCGTCTCTTAGTAGTTTGGACGGCAGAAGCTTGCCCGTACCCCCTCTCGCTTCGGCGTCAAAAGCGTCAATCAGTATCGTGGGGCCGGGATAGCGATTAAGCTCCTCTAAATCCGACTCATTTTGAAGTCTTATGGCCTTGTAACCCGGCCAATTCGTCACCGTTTCAGCTCTCTCGTCGCCGTGAAACTGTATGAAGTTCAGTACACCTTCAGTGAGAAGTTCCGCTAAGGGCTGTGGGAGGGATTCATCAGCGTCAAGCACTACAACAGCTGTCTTACAGACTTCAAGTTGGGCGCATTGGCGAATCAGGTCTATCTCGGCGCGTCGCGGAGATTCTGCCATCACAAAGCCTATCATATCCGCTCCCAAATCAGTGGCGATCTCGGCATCTTTCAGCCTGGTGATACCGCATATCTTAACCAGCGGCGTTCCTTCTTGATAACCGCGAAAAAGCCTTTCCCACGGCCCGTAACGGCGTCGCGCTTCGGATTCATTCGCCCATGCGTCGAGCAGTTCACTACCCAATTCAGGCGCACGGGAGAGCGCTTCCCCGACAAGGAAGCCGGAAAATCCACTCCCCCGTACAAATAGCGCATCTTCAGCGGCTCTTATTCCAGATTCATAGATTACATCACAGGGCCAATCAATAAATGTTCGGATTGCGATTGGAAGGAGTGGGTCAACCTGGAAGCTTCGTAGATTGCGGCTATTTATGCCAACAAGGGGAGGCCGGAGATTTCGCACCTTCTCAACATCGGCGGCAGTATGGACTTCAATCAGGCAATCCATGCCCAGTTCCTTTGCCCGGAAAAACATCGACTCCAGCAGATTAGTATCCAAAAGGGCCGCAATTAGCAAAATTGCATCCGCCCCGGCCAGGCAACTGACTTCCACATCCTCCAGGTTCAGAAGAAAGTCCTTTCTAAGTACAGCCAATTCCGGATGAGCTGACTTCACTTCGACAAGATCCGACAAAGAGCCGGCGAATTTAGTTTCTTCAGTTAAGACGCTGAGCCGTCTGAACCCAGCCTTCTTATATGCAGCGGCCAAGGCTGCCGGTTTTGGGATACTCGCGATGGCACCCTTTGATGGACTGCGTCTTTTAAGTTCCGCTATAAGAATGCCATTTCCATGCTTGTTGGCAAACGGAACAAGGGGTAGACGGCGACTGTTCGGCAGTCTAAAGCCTCCAGTGGCGCCATTCTGACGAATGCGAACGGCTCTATCTGATGCTATTTGCAGGAGTATATCAGATGGCTCGCTCATTTGCGTCGCCGAAGCGATTCGAGTTTGACGGAGAGGCGACCGTCAATAAGGGCTCTTTTCGCAAGTTGATATCCTGTGTCAATCTCTTCAGCAATGCCGCATACAAAGAGAGCAGCTCCCGTATTCAGGTAGACAGCCTCTCGAATTGCGCTGGAACCTCTGCCACGAACTATTTCATCGGCTATACGCGCATTCTCGGCTCCGTCCCCCCCCTTTAAGTCTGAGACGCTGAAGCCTGAAATCCCCAAGTCCGCCGGGTTGAAATAGCTATCGGTTTCGAGACCGTTTTCATCGATAAAAAAGCACCTGGTAGGCGCGGCTGGCGAAATCTCATCCAAACCATCTTCAGAGTGAAGCGTCATAACCCGCCTCACTCCCAAAATTCTCGCTGCCCGCGCGATTACAGGCAGTAAACTCTCCTCATAAACACCGATAATCTGAAATTCGGCACCCACCGGATTAACCAGAGGCCCGAGGCAGTTGAGTATGGTTTTTACACCCAGGGCGGCTCTCACGGGACCGGCATGTCGCATCGCACCATGAAAAATGGGCGCCGCCATATAGGCGAATCCCTCCTCTCTGATACTCAGCGCAACCCCCTCGGGATTCAAATCAACCCTGATTCCGAGTGCTGCGAAAAAATCCGTACTTCCCGACCGGGAACTTACGGCTTTGTTCCCATGTTTGGCAACTCTCGCACCGCAGCTCGCTGCCAGGAGTGCCGAGAGTGAGGAAATATTGAAAGTGCCTATTCCATCTCCTCCGGTTCCACAGGTATCCAGCACACCGCCCTCATCAAAGGGTACCACCTTTCTTTTTCTAATCAACACAGAGGCACAAGCGGCCAGTTCGTTGGCGCTTATACCCTTGGCGGCGAGCCCGACCAGTATTCCTGCGGTGAAGCCATCATCAAGTGCCCCATCCGTCAGCTCCTCCATGAAGGCGCTGGCATCTTCCCTGCTTAATTCATTCCCATCAATCACCTGGTTCAAAAGGTGTCTTCTGTTCAAAGGCTGGCGTCGCCAGTTCAAGAAGTTGGTCAGAATTCTAGGGCCGCACTCGCTTCCAATCGATTCCGGATGGAATTGCAGACCCTCAATCGGCAGGCTGCGGTGCCTGAGCCCCATGATTTCCCCGTCGGCTGCCCAAGCGCTCACTTCCAGTTCATCAGGTACCAGCGCGGGGTCCACCGCCAAGGAATGATAGCGGGTAAACAAGCCCGAACTGCCCAAATTCCGCAACACTCCCTTACCGTCAATAGAAATCCGCTCAACCTTACCATGCACAATGTTCCTTGATTGTACAATTTTGCCGCCAAAGGCCACTGCCAAGCATTGAAAGCCCAGGCAGATACCCAGAATAGGAATTTTTCCGGCTAGGCTTCGGATAGCCTCCACAGAGATGCCGGCATCACTGGGTGTTCCCGGGCCTGGTGAAATAAGCAGTCGGCTCGGCGCCATCTCCAGCAGTTGTGCAACTGAGATTCCATCATTCCGGTATACTTCAATATCATTCTTCAGCCCCGCATCCTTCATGACTTCTCCGAGAATCTGATAAATGTTGTAGGTAAAAGAATCATAATTATCGATTATTACAGTCGGACCTATCAAATCTCTACTCCCACAGCCGCAGCAATTGCTCTTAATTTTTCATTGGTTTCCTCAAGCTCTCTATTGGGGTTCGAATCGTACACAACACCCCCGCCGGCCTGTAGAAAAAGTCGATTTTCCTTCTTTAAGGCGCTTCGAATCGTAATACAGGTGTCAAGCGACTCTCTTGATTCCAGATAGCCCACGAGCCCGGCATAGAATCCGCGTGGCATTTTTTCCAATCTCGCGATGGTTTTCACAGCTTGAATTTTGGGCGCCCCCGAAACCGTTCCGGCCGGAAAGGTGGCCCGAATGGCATCAATGGCGTTCTTATCTTCAACCAAGTTTCCCTCAACCTGGCTTACCAGGTGCATCACTTTTGAATACTTCTCAATCACCATTTTTTTGCTCACCTCTACCGTGCCAACCTTACATATTCTTCCAAGGTCGTTACGTCCCAAATCGACGAGCATCAGGTGTTCCGCTTTTTCTTTTTCGTCAGCCGCCAGTTCAGCCGCCAGGGCTCTGTCTTCGGCTTCGTTTTTGCCGCGGCGCCTGGTGCCTGCTATTGGCCGCAAAGTTACACGCCCGTCACGCACCTTCACATGCATTTCGGGTGATGCGCCGAAGAGTTGCCAGAATCCAAAATCCAGATAGAACTGGTAGGGCGATGGGTTGGAACTCCGCAGTGTCCGGTATATATCGAATGCCGACGTCTGAGTAGCGATTTCCAGGCGTCGCGATGGAACCGCTTGGAGAAGATTTCCTCTGATTATTTCCTGGCGCACCTTGGATACGGCCTCTTTGTAATCCTCGCTTTCCTGTACGGATGAGGCTATAATCGCCGGATACTCCACTGGTTTTTCCATCATGTAATTGAAATTCAGATCACCGATTTTTGCCTCGACATCATCCAAGGCCTTTCTAAGGTTAAGCTCTTCTTCCCCCTCGTAATTTATGCCGATCAGGTGAATCTGATCCGTATAATGATCGAACACCACATAAACATGGCCGAAAATAAAGGCCGCGAGCGGAAGGCCCAGGGGATCAGAACGATTCGGAAATCCAAAAGAATCGCAGAAGGAGGCAAATTCGAATGAAAGAAACCCAATTCCGCCGGCCGGGAATGGAAAATCGGTTTTGAAACCCTCGTTCCTGGAAGCTATTACAGCAAGTACATCCAAAATGTCCCTGCCTTCCATTACTCTTCGCTCCGCTCCCTTCCGCAGGATAACCATCTCGCCTTCCTGCCACACTTGGAATGCTTCCATCACTAACAGGAGCGAGTAGCGCTCTCTACCACGGGAGAGTGAGGATGACTCCAGAATCACCCTGGAATTTAGCTTGCCGGCGAGTCCCAAGGGAGTGTACTTCTCGCCTGCCAGAGTTCTTGTTAAAACCATTTCGGAGTTCATAGAGTTCATTTCCAACTCCTGTTTCTGTCCATAAATACACTTTTGAAGAAAACTATGTCAATGGAAGATATCGAGTTGCCGATGTGGGAAAGCAGTTTGGAAGGAAGGCGATTTTGCGTTCTTACCGTGCTACTCCTGGAATTCTTCGTTGATGCGGCTTAGGTACCACTGCGTGATTGCTATTATTCGGTTGGTAAAGGAAGATTGCGCGCGTTTGAGGAAGGATTTCACGTTTAGAGTTTTGGCGGCCATGGCGCCGTAAACTAGAAGTCCTTCCTGAACGGGTATGACAATGATACGTATTTGCATATTGCCTGAATTAACCACTCGAACTAAACCCTTGTATCGCATTGGGGTGAGATTTTCAATGGCGATGGACATATCTCTGCCCACAACTCTGTAGGTTACTTTGGACTGGTTGTTACCGAAAGATTTGTCTTTCTGGTGGATTAGGATAGTGTCCAGGGGGATTATGTCGTCGACTATGGGGTCGGGAAGGGCTTCTCTGGATTTCCTCAGGCTGGCAATTGCCCACGATTCTTCGAAGAGTGTGCGGAATTCATCTCGGGAAGCCGAATAGTATGTCAAGCCCTGGAGGGTGGAGATTGAACGCAAGATATTATAGAGGGTTAGTTGTCGTTCGTTGATGGGGGCGTTGCGATAGGCTGATGGAAACCAAGAATTGCACATGAAGCGCAGCATTTCGATTCCAATGTTCAAATCGGCTTCTCCCATCTGCTTGCCAATGGATGCGGAGAGGGGAGTGTCGGGAAGAAGATGGGTGTCCATTTGAGAGGGGTGAAATTGCAGCAGCTCTCCGATTTCAATTAAGCTTCTGCGTTCATCGGGGCTGAGAAATATGAGTGCTTCATCCAATGTGGCTTGAGTATTTTCAGGATGCGGAGAGGCGGAGTTAATTCCGTCTACCGGAAGAACGCTGAGAACTGATTCGTCTTGAGTGTATTCACTTGGTTCCCGTGTGGCTGCCTCATCGGATAGGCCCGCCTGGGGAAGCCATACTAGCAATGCGGTGGTTAGGGCAGCTAGATTAGTAAACCGTGTCAAGGGCAAATGGATTGTTTGACGCATTATCTTACAAGTATCTTTTAACTTGAGCAGCGTGTTCAAGGCTGTCTGCCTGAATTCATAATGAGAATATGATGGGGAGGTACATTCAGCAAAGTTTGTAACTTAGCTTTTGAGGAATGCCGCTGCACGGGTACTTGATGGTATCACTTCGAACCGATAAATGCAGCGAAGTTTTCAGAATGCCTACACTGTTATCCTTATAAGATAGCGCGGGGGGAATACACCTGTGCGCGGTTTTTCATGTCATGAACAAAGTAACCAGATTCAAACGCTAGTTGTCGAGCAATCTAGGTTCGCTTGAGGGCATGATTGAGTAGATTGAAAAAATCTGGAAATGTCACTTCGACAGCTTCGGTGTTTTGAATGCAAACGGTTTTGCGAATTCCGAGGGCGGCGACTGCCAGGGCCATTACCACACGGTGATCGCCATGGCCATCCACGATTATGGAGTCGCCGGCGCGTCTATGGCTAGCTACTCTATCGGGTTGAATCTGTGAAAATTTCCTGTTGCCTTGCAAGATAGTGACGGAGTTTTTCAACCCTAAATTCCCTTGAATAACGAGTCCGTCGGGCAACTCCTCGATGTCGGCACCCAAAAGACGTAATTCGGTGCACATAACGGAGATGCGATCTGTTTCCTTAATGCGAGCCTGAGGCACGTTGACTAGTCTGGTTGTTCCCGAAGCATAGCAGCCAATCACTGCCATAGCCGGTAGTGCATCAGGGGTGGCATTGAGATTGAAAGTTCCTCCGCGCAGCGGTCCTCCAATCAACCTAATCCCCCCGGTAACCCCGTCAATTTTGCAGCCCATCGTTCGAAGCATGTCTACCACAGACTTGTCTCCCTGCGAATCTTCCAAATCCAAGCCTTCCAACGTCACGTCACTTCCGGTGATAGCGGCGGCCGCCAGGAAGAATGTTGCCGATGACCAATCGGCCGGTATCACTTTGTCAAAGGCCTGATAACTTTGCCCGGAGGGGATATTGAATCGGCGCCATTTAACCTGTTGTGTATAGGTGATATCCTGACTGTCTAACCAATGCAACGTGATGTTTACATAGGGAGCTTCATTCAAAGAACGAACCTCAATTTGTGTTGCCTCCGCCTTTTGGAGACGTCTTCTGGTTTTCGTGCTGCCGGATTCCTCAGACGCCATCCCGTCGTCTGCGCTCACTTCATTATTCCGATAGTTTGGCGCGATTAGCGGAACCGTCAGCAGCAAAGCTGAAAGAAACTGGCTTGTTGGACAATCCACCGTTATTGAACCGGGGTTAAGAGGCCCACAAATTGTAAATGGTGCGCAGCCGTCCTCGGCGCCCTCAATTTTCGCTCCCAAACTGGCAAGAGCACTGAGTAGTGGCGCGGCCGAACGGTTCCGAATTTGCACATCTCCATCGAATCTAAACTTACTGCTGAAGAGCGCGGCAAGAGCCGTGGCAAAATACAAAGTTGTACCGGAGTTGCCAACATTCATATTGGTTACGAGGTGTTTTGACGGTTTGACTCTGTCTCCTATGCCGTGCAACACCCAGTCTTCTCCGTCAATTTCAACTCCGGCGCCGAGGTTTTCCACCACGGCGCGACAGCTATTGGTGTCCAGACTCATCAAGGGTCGCCGCAGTCGGCTGCTGCCCCTGGCGAAGGCAGCAATTAGTAATGCCCGAATAGTATGTGATTTTGAGGGCGGAATGGGAATTCTACCCCTAAGCTTCGGTTGGCCTTCACCCTGTTTGGGGCCTTTTATGCGATGGATCATGGTGACAAAAGGGTAGGAGTTTCAAAGTGTCGAGGTCAAGCGGGAGAGAGTTCTGCGGGAAGGCACAGCTCTGGCGTACTGATGGTGTGCAGGCGGCGTTCTCTGCCACGAGTTTTCTCCACAGTTTCCCGCTCGAGATAACTTGGCGTCCGTAACCAACAACGCGTTTTTCTCTTCCAAATTATGGGATATCAGCTGAGAATGGGCTTATGAAGGTTTTTCTATTATATGTCGCTTTTTTTGTAGTTTTGCTTAGCAGATGCAGAACTGTGAAGGAACTCAATTTGGATGAGCCATTGTTGCAGGAGCAGATAGTTGGCAAGGTTTTAGCAGGCACAAGATATGGTGTTGGGGAGGAAGACATCCCCCATGTCCGTGCACTGATGCAGGATGCTCGGGATAACTATCGTTTGGCTGGACTGATGCTGGCGCTGCAATCTGGAGATGAGGCCTTGTATCCGGATATTGTGCAGACTGCTTTGGACGTGAATCCAAGAATTGCTGAACTTGCGCTCGTGAAGATTCGAACTGTGTGGACGGAATTTTATCCACTGGTTATGGACTTATTGCGTGATTCTGATTCTTCGGTACGTTCGGATGGATTATTCCTGCTCGCCGAGTTGGGGGGAGATGACAAGATTCCGATTATTGTTGATTTTTTTGCCGATGTGGATGCCGAGACGCGTAATCAGGCTTCGCTGTCTTTTTGGAAAATTGCGGATAGAGAGAATGCACTGCTCCGCAAGGCCCTTCTGAGTGCCAATGAACTTGTGGCCGCGACGGCATATCGAACTCTGGGTCATTTTGCCGATATAGCTGATATTGAAACCCTTGTTGATGGCTTTTTCTCGCAGTCAGCGCGAATTCGGCAGGAGGCTCAATTGGCCGTTCTGAAACTCAAGGAAGATGCCTTGCCTGCGCTCCATGCGGTAGCGGGTGATTCGCAGATGACTTACCGTGTCCGATTATCGGCGCTTGATGTTATCGGGGGCTTGCGTTCGACGATGAGTCTGTCCTTTCTGCTGGCATTACTCGATGATGCGGATGATCGGATTGCCACGAAGTCTCGAACTATTCTGGAAACTTATGGTTCGGAGGCTATTTCGGAGCTTGCAAAACTCTATGCGGATTCGACGGAAAAGAATCGTATCGACACTCTTCACCTGATAGGCGAAATCAGGGTTTCCTCGGCGCTTCCTCTTTTGACTGGTGCTTTGGATGATCAATCGGAATTGGTTAGGCAGGCGGCGCTTGCATCTCTTAATCTCTATGATAGGGAGGCTTGGCCAGCTGTGCGGAATCATCTCTTAGGCGGTGGTTCCATTGGTGTGGATATTGCGCTTGATTATCTTATGAGTCAGCCAGATACGTGGTTGGTTGACAGTGATGATGGAGGAGCGAATACTGATGCGCTTTACTTAATGCTTACAAAGAAGAGCAGGGGCGAAATAGAGTTGTTTCTGGAGAGCAGTGGTATAACCAGGTTAAAGGAAGAGACGATACTCTCTCTAAAGGATGTCTGGGAAATCGCCCCTGGTTTCACTGAGCTCGAATCGTTGAGCATTCGGGGTACTGGTGATTATCTGTATAATTGGCGCCAGCGGGAGTTATTACTGACCACCTCCAGGCAAACCTTGGAGAATTCCTTTGATGCCCTACACGATTATTTTGATTCGGGCAACCAATTGGATTTGCAACGTTCGAAGGAACTGCGTGAGAAAAGCAGGGATTTGGAGGATGCAGCCAGGACGCACGAAAGAGTGATTGAAAGTATGACGGAGGAGGAAAGAGTTAAAGGTGAGAAGATGCAGGGTAAATATGAGGAAATCAGGAATTTCCTTGTACGAACCTGGGAATTTGCTGTCCCACAGATGCGCGCCCTGGCCACCCGGGTTTATGAAGAGCGAGGTTTGGATGCAAAGACCCTAGTTCGGGAGGCTAGCCTGCTCGATTTCGGAAGCGACGGGGATCGAACCCGCGATCTCCGGCTTGACAGGCCGGCGCGATAACCGACTTCGCTACGCCTCCAATACGGTTAGAGAGTATAGATTGTCTGTGATACTTGGTCAAGCTGTTGAACTGCCGGCTTGATGCCCCACACTCTCCGATTCGTAACTTTGACCGGCGCCGACTAGCTTGTAGAAGACATGGCCGGCAGGTTTGGCGGATTAGGAAGCTGCCTCCAAGAGAACGTTTTGGAGGAGAATCAGCCGCGGACAAATGGTTGGATTTGTCTGTCAGGTATTTTGAGGCCGAGGGTTTTGCTGTCTGGGATGGCTGGATTGACCACTGAAAGGCGAGCTTGAAGAAGATAAGCGACGCAGATAAGTAAGCTTTTTTGTCGGATGCTGCTTGGATATGTTGTTACAATTAACTCCTTATATTCCAAATTGTTAACCTCCCAATTCGTTACTCCTAAAAATGAAGTTCTGAAAAATGCGTCTCTTCTGGCTCTCAGTAAAAATGAACTCACACATTAGTAATAAGATTTAGTCGATCCTGATACCTATCCTTCAGCCATTTAGCGCTGGGGGCGCACCTTGAGGGTCTATAGTAAGCATATATGTTTTCAAGTCCAGGGGGGGCTGGCAGTTTATGCAAGACCATCCTGGCATTGGACGCGCCCCCGGGAGGTCAATGTCTTGTCCATGTCTCTCTCTCATCTCTCATTGCGAAATGGCTCAGAGTAAGCGACGAGACCGGCATTTTGCTCTGGGAGGAAATTCCTGTCTATCGGCATCCGAAACTCCGGAAAAAGCTCGTCGCTTGATGGAAGCTCCTCATTCCAATGAGATGAGAATCGTGTCGACGTTATTCTCTGGTTCATCGGCAACGAGAATCCCGATACGGAATCCCGCCACTACCCTGGCTACTCTTCATGCCGGGGGAGGCTAGACGCCATTCAACTAATCACGGCAGTCTGCCAGAGTTCTTCTCATGACTACCAAATCATCAATTGCCTGCCCACTCGCCATTGTCTTTGTGAATGACGGCTTGTACGGGAGTAAGGCGGGTGGAAACCAAACGGATAAATAATCAGTGAGTATGACGCCCTAGCCATACCCACCGGTCCAAAAAACGTCAAGGCGAAAAACCGCGCACCATATAGGCTCTATCAGCTCGCGCTCTTGGTGGGAAGCAATCTCTGGATGATCTCCCTCAGGCGGCCCCCGCGCCCCTATCAGAAAGAAGTCAAGCGGAAAAGACTCCCCCATCGACTCGGCATCCGGAATGACAAATGGTAGCATCTTAAGCTAGCGGGGATGATTGCACCACCCCCGCCCCCTCAACTAGCTAGTAGAACCTGGCATATCCTTCAACCATTATACTGCTCATCCTGCCCCCCTTGAGCTTTGCAAGCTTCCTAGCGTGATGTCTGTAAATGATCTCAAATCCCCACCGAGTATCAGTTGGGCTCGAAGCGAATTCCAAACCTACCCCAGCCATGTAATAGGGTTTGACTGAAATGATTTCATTACTAGATCCAAAATCTTCACTAGATCCAAAATCTTCACTAGATTCAAAAACATCCACATTGAAGGCGAATTCCAAACCGGCTCCGCCTGTGACAAATGGCGTAAGCAGGTTTTTTTCCTCTCTTATAAGAATCGGCCATTGCAGTACAGCTTTTAAGGGAATTGCAAAGGAAGCAACCAGGAGTGATTTATTTTTTTGTTCATCTTTAAAGAGGTACACAGGAAACTCGGTACCTATAGAAACACCCGCATAACGCACTGGAAGGAAAATAACAGATGACTCAAAAACGAAACCAAATTGAGGTTTGATCGAAGAACCATCGGCTGCTCCACTCAGCATGGGGACGCCCATCCCGAGGCTCATACGGAGGGCAAAGTCATAGTCAAATTCCTCTAAAGCACTAGTTTCGGCCGAATCATCTAACACCAGATCGTCAAGATCGTCAGATGAGAAGTTGGATAAGCGCCACTGAGCGCCCTCCTGTTGCCAGGTGGTTCTCAGTTGTTTTTCCTCATCGTCTTCATCAGTACCACCGGCTATGGTAAAAGTGACTCTCGCTATACTGACAGTGACTTCAATGTCGTCATCTTCTACGGTAACCTCTCCTGAAGAGGTCAAGCTGTTCAACAGCCCTCTGAACACCGCTTCCTTCAGCGCATCGGAAGTCCACGCTCCGAACATATAGGGATCGTTTTCGTCGAGCCATTCCTCATCGGCATCTCTCCGCTGCTTGAGATACAATGTCCAGCCGTAGCGAACTCCTAAATCATCAGATAAAAAACCCCTCCAATCCAAATAGTCATCTGTGGATGAAATCGTATCCAGGAATTCTTCGATTCGATCTTCAACCTCCGGAGCTTTTTGCTCTTGTATACTTTCCAGGTGGCTCAATAATTCTGCCGATGGCACAGAAAAATAGGTATTGTCCCGGGATCCGACGCCCCAGGTATTGACTCCTACGACACGGTATCCTCCAGTAGCGTCTCCCACAAGCAGTGGCCCCCCACTGCTGCCGGAATCGATAATTGCCGAATGCTGTATGAGGTAGTCAAGATTCTTAGAACGGAATTGCTCCGCGATACGAGCCTGCTGATTCGTTATAATTCCCTGGCCAAGTTGCCACGCCGGTTTAGACATAAGACCAGGATATCCGGCAGACCAAACCGTTCGGCCATCTTCAACTAGTTCCGTCTCCAGAGCCAGTCCATTGCCGGGAATTTCACTCATGGGACTCAATGAGAGAATAGCCAGATCGCGATCTGGGTCGTATACGAGAAGTTGGCAGTCATTATGAACAATGGAATTACCGTCGCGGTCTTGAAATTCCACATCAATCCGCTCGGCCCATTTCACAACATGATGATTCGTAACTACGACTTGAGTGCCGTTTGACAGTTGTAAAAGAAAGCCGCTACCGCGGACGCCTCCTGTATTGCTAAATTTGCCTGCTAAATTCCTCTCCCCCCTACTTATTAGCCAATCAGCAATTGAGGAGTAGGTGTCCGTGGCTTCTTCGGTATATTCTGTTTGAACGATAACGACATTGTCTCTGATGTCATCGCTGCCGAAGATCAAAGCGGACGCGAACATAAATGGAATAAGTACAATGTATCTTTTCATGAATAATCTCCAATTCAGGTATTATATGAGCCCCCTGAGCTCCAATTTTCCAATGTCTGACATAACCGAATTTGGCTCGGTTAAGAAACCAACACCGTGTTTTGGGAGGCGGCATCCACTTAGGATTAAGCGTATTCCCCAAAGCACATCAGACATTTACATCTCCGATTCGAGTAAGTCGGACCATCCTTTTCTGCCAATAAACCTATCAACCTCCTTTGCGACCTCTTCCCGGGAAAGGGGGTCATCAAGGTATATCAATGACCACTTATTAACTCCAGAATAAATCCCACGGCTTCCAAAGAATACAGCTTCACCTTCCCTGACGGTAAACAAACCGTCTTCTGAAGGATGGGGCAAGTAAACAGAATACCGAGTATCGACAGTGTTTATTCTAACGAAAGCCAAATAATACTCGCCAGGTTCTATGTTTTCTACAACAAAAACCCCGTTTATTATTGGGCTATGTAACATGACTTGCGTTTTCAAACTGAGTTTAGGAGTGATAGGATAGCCCCTCACAAAGAATTTCCTCAGAGGGGAAACATCAGTTTCATATTCATATCCCTTGGGAAGAAGCATAATCTCCATCAATGGCTGACTTTTTTCCCAATTGACAGCATCAAGATGACCGTAAACTAAATTATTATTAACACCGTCTGGAGCTTTTACTTTTACCGAGGCACATGCGGCCAATAGCACCGCCATAATAGCAGAAATTAGTAAACACATTCGTTTTTTCATGTTCTTTTCTCCTTTTAGCATACTTCCCATATTCAGGATATCCCAAGTGGATTTTCATGTCAACCCTATAACCAACAGCAGAACAATTCCAGAACCTAACGAGCAAAATATCTCATCCGCCCCCATGAGGCCTGCTTCGTTCCTGATTCGGGAAGGAGCAGCGGCAGAAAAGGAGAAGGGGATGTTCTCGGGATCGCTGCTTATTCATCGGGGATTTTCAGGCTCGCAAGCAGCCTTTGGGAGAACCGATAGGCTGATTTTTTCATCAAAACGCTTGTCTGTAATGCAATTAGCCGCCCTTAGCTCTCACCTCACATTGGCAGAAGGCTCAAGGCGCTATAGCGGGAAGCCCACTTGACTAACTCGCATCTGCAACGCTACGGTTCTGATAATCGCGCCTGTTGTATAATGGTATTACCTTAGCCTTCCAAGCTAAAGACGTCGGTTCGATTCCGATCAGGCGCTATCATGGCATTGCGCCAAAAATCAACGGCGTATTCATGTTCTTTGCCTGAAGGAGCGGTACTCCCCAATGTGTCCTGCAGAAATCCAGTTGATATCTGCGCACAAAATCCGTGAAGATTCTCAAGCCCTTTTATATTCCAAATGGCTAGCCCTCTCAAAAGAAGTTCTAAGAAGTGTGTCTTTTCTGGTTTTCAGTAGAAATAGCATTGACGATATGATTTAGCCACTCCTGATTCTGCTTCAGACTGTTTTGTCAAGCGCCGGGGGGAAGGGAGCAGGCCTTGAGAGTCCGCCCTAAGCATATATGCTTTCAAGCTGAGTAGGAGATTAATCGTATCTCATCAGTGTTGGCAGGATGAGATCGGCGTGCGAACGCAATAATCGCCTGAGATATCTTGTTACTTTGGCATAAGGTAGCGCTGGAATATGGGGAAGCCGGGCGAGAGATTTTTTGATTGCGATTTTTGTCAAAAGATATATCCTTCTCAATCGCGGAGTTGCGAAGGCGGAAATAGAGGGCTTCAAGTGCGATATTGCTGACGCGAATTTAAGCCTGGTCGAGGTTGTGAGGATTAGCAGTTATGAACAAGAAAAATTCGCCGGCTCCTCAGTCTATTATGCGGGCAGATCCGGTTAACCTAACCCGAAACGCACACTCTTAGAGTGGCGGCGCATCCTGAGCGAGGATATTTGAGATGGATTCACGGGAAGCAGGTACCCCGGAGCCGACTCGAACGGCTGACCTACTGCTTAGGAGGCAGTTGCTCTATCCTACCTGAGCTACCGGGGCCTTTGTGGCGGATGATATATACGCTAACGGAAGTCAGTCAAGTTGGATATTGATAGGAACCGGAAATTGGTGTGGCTTGCTGAACGTGAGTAGTTTCGGGTATTGACCACTATGCATGCGGGGTCTAGCTTTATTGGATGAGATTGAAAAAAGTGCTCAACAGGAGTTCGGTTAGGGTTGGTTTGCCGGGTTCCACTAAGGATGAGATTATCCGGGAGATGGTTGGAATAATCCTGGCGGACGATAGAGATTTTATAAAAGAGGATATTCTAAATGCCGTTTTCCAGCGTGAGGCCCAGATGTCGACTGGGATGAAGAACGGTATCGCGATTCCCCATGGCAAGGTGGATTGCGTAACTCGCTTGCATGCTGCTGTCGCAGTGAGCGCCGAACCAGTTGACTTTGACTGCTTGGATGGACTGCCGGCGCAGATTTTTGTTATGACTGTTTCTCCGACTAACCAGACGGGACCCCACCTGCAATTTTTGGCGGAAGTGAGCGCTCTTCTGGCCGATGATGATTTTAGGAGACGGATTTTGGCTGCTAAAAACGAGGATGAGCTGTTGAAAGCTTTTTGTGAGGGCAGAGCTGATGCATGAAGGGGCTTCATTAACGCATTTGATGATGGTTTTGGTTCTGCAGCTGACGGTTATTCTGCTAGCTGCAAAGGGTTTTGGCTTTGTTTGTGTGCGATTTTTGCGGCAGCCTTCAGTACTGGGGGAGCTTGTCGCCGGGATGATTGTTGGACCCTTTGCCCTGGGAGGAATCGCTCTGCCTTTTCTGGGCGGCGAGCCGTTGTTCGCTATCTCCTCCGAGATGGTACTCCCTGTAACGCCGCAGCTTTATGGTTTTGCGACTGTGGGCTCTGTTGTTTTACTTTTTATTTCTGGCTTGGAAACCGATCTTAAAACCTTTCTTAGGTTCGCGGGCTCCGGCTCGCTGGTTGGATTCGGAGGTGTGGTTTGTTCCTACTTTTTGGGAGCTTTATCGGCTTTGGCGTTTATTCCCGATGTTGTTTCGATTTTTGATCCGCGGGCTATGTTTATGGGAATTATTGCGACCGCCACCAGTGTTGGTATAACCGCTCGTATTCTTTCTGAACGACGCAGACTTTCGAGTCCTGAGG
This sequence comes from Olavius algarvensis spirochete endosymbiont, assembly GCA_900608495.1. Taxonomy (GTDB): domain Bacteria; phylum Spirochaetota; class Spirochaetia; order DSM-2461; family DSM-2461; genus UBA2779. The sequence goes on from UWYT01000188.1 coordinate 130,794, forward strand.
GAGTTACCATCCTTTCGGCAGTTGTGTTTGATGATGTACTGGGTATTGTGCTGCTTGCGTTGGTGATTGGCCTGGTGCGCATGGGTGGCGGAGAAGGAGTGGATTGGCGACTCCTTGGCCGAATCACTTTGAAGGCTTTTGGTTTTTGGATTGGAAGTACAGTAATCGGGATTGTTCTGGCACCGAGGATTACAAAGGGCCTGAAGGAATTGAAGGATTTGGAAACTCTGGCGGTGATTGCTTTTGGTTTGGCCCTATTATTGGCGGGTTTGTCTGAGCTTGCGGGCCTGGCGATGATTATCGGAGCCTATGTGATGGGCCTGGCTCTCTCAAGTACTGATGTGGCGGAGGATATTCGACGTCGTTTGGAAGGACTTCAAGCGTTTATCGTGCCAGTTTTTTTCTGTGTTATGGGGATGCTTGTTGATTTTAGAGCACTTGGCGAAGTTTTTGTCTATGGTTTGATTTACGCTGGCCTTGGAATTTTTGGGAAACTTGTAGGTTGCGGATTACCTGCTTTGATGCTTGGGTTTAACGGTAAGGGGGCGTTGCGTATTGGTACGGGTATGCTGCCGAGAGGTGAAGTTACTCTAATTATGGCGGGATTGGGTTTAACTACCGGGGTGATTGGGCCTAGTCTATTCGGCGTCGCCGTGATATCGATGCTCATCTCAAGCCTAGTTGCACCCCCGATTCTTCTGGTGGCATTCAGAGGCGGCAGCGGCTTCAGGAAAACCTTGGGAGAGGTTAAGAGCGCCGATCTAAAAGTTATTTCGTTCGCCATGCCAACGATCCATCTTGCAGACTTTGTCTTGAGTCGATTGCTTGATGCTTTTCGACGGGCAGATTATTTCCCGCGACGAGTGGGACACAGGAAGCCAGTTTATATAGCGCAAAAAGATGCGGCACAGATTACTCTGCTACGCCAGGATAGGTTGATTCAGGTAAACGCTCCATCAGCACAGGAAGGCTTTGTTCGTTTGCTGTTAACCGAAGAGATTCTGGCATTGAAGGAATTGTTTCGCAGTGTGGAGAAGGTGGCGGATACTGATGCTACGGAACGCAATATACTGGGTGATTTGTTCGGTTAATGATTGTCTGGAAAAATGGCAATGAGTGATTCATCTGATTGCAAGGATACCGATTCTATCTTCCGCTCCGAAAACGGCGTTTCCCGAGTCTCGTCGCGGTCTCTCCACTAGCACTCTCACCCCAAAAGGATGGAACAAGCAGAAGCATCTCGCCGGCCCAATGTCCGGCGTAGAAAATCTCCCAAACTGACACCTCCCTAAAGAGTCCCAGCAGGCATCTCCTTAAACTTTATATCAACAGGAATGCTCGGAAACCTTTCCAGCGGCGAGATAACAGCCAAAAAACCTTGAATACCGCCTTCGAGCATAGGTTCCTCTTCGTCTTTAAAGCGTTCCGTCTCCTCCCCATTAAAAGAGAGAACCCATTCACCACTTCCGCGTTCCACCTCAATTTCGTTGACAATACCATAGCCTCCATTTAGATTCCTTGAATACTTCCACCCAGTCAGTTTTGTGTACTTTTTACCTATAACCTTACCAATCTGATAATAACGATCAACTCGAATCATAACTGTCAACATCGCTTCAACGTCGTTAGAAACCATTTGCTGACATAGCACTATGCCATATCCGGCATTCTCTTCACCACTGCTTTTACTAACTGTAACCCTCCAGACATCAAAGGGGTTTTGGGGATTAGCACTTAGCGGAAGCCATACACTGCTGCCGTATAGTCGGCTAAATTGTTTATCATTGGTATGTAGACGGTAGCTGCCTGTATCTGCACTATGCTCAAACAGTTTTTCGACAACCTGTACCCCCCCACTGGGAATACCATCCCCCCAATCTTCTTCCACCAGGTTAAGATCGCAAGAAGAAATCATCGCAATTACCAAGAACATAATGCCTTGTTTTTTCTCCTTTCTGATTAACCTGTTTATTAGCAAAATTTTCCTCCCATCAAGGACAGCTTCTAGAGTTCAGTCAAAATTGATATGGAATCCAGCTTCAATTCATAACTCACCGTTTTACCGCCAGCACCCAGAGTCGGGCCAAAAATGTTGGTAGGTTTTATCCTAAATCGAAAAGTGCGCTCCACAATTTCCCGATTCTCAAGTGTAAAGGGCACTCCGGATTCAACTTCCAGGTTCCTGCTTGCCCGCTCGCTGAAAACCGCAAGATTGATGGGTTCGCTACTCCTAATATCTTTCTGAGTGAGTGTAATCGTAGCTTTCCGACCAGTTGGTATTCTCACGTAATACCAATCAGTATCGGAGTACTCCAGGCTCTTTCCATACTTAGAGTAATTATAGGAACGATAATGCTGAACATTCCCTTCAATAACATGTGTCAGCTCTTTGGCCCATTCACGAGAATCATTAGGCTCATAGATATCTCTGATAACTTCACTTCCAACTCCTAAAGCAGCTGTCGTAGATCTAAAAAACCGCTTGCCCCGCTTCTTCTGTAAGGTGTAAATTCGTCTCTCATCGTTAGCCAGCCCTTTATCAGTCCATGAAAGCTTCCTGCCTCGGTAGGCAGTCTTCCACTCCGGCTCTCCTGTCGATCCGCTGTCCTGGCCTCGCAGTATAAGGTATTCATCGGTACCTGGATCCTCTTCCCAGGAAAGGCTGACCATTCCTTCCTTTTCAAAGCACACGGTGTGCAAACCTCCGTCAAAAGGATCCTTATTTGTCCGATCCATTTCTTCCAAAAGCCCCCCCGTACAGCCTGTAACCAAGAAAAGTATGAAAAGCATTACTACAATCATATTCATCCTCATTATCGCAGAGAATACTCGTAAAACAAGCTCACAGGGAAATGACTCCTTAACGGCCTATAGAAAATCAGCCTCCAACCAGTTGCAAATCCGATAGCGTGTTTCACATCTAGTTGAAATCTGTATGAAAGTGTGCTCCCAAGCCCTCCGCTAACACTGACCCCAGTCCACGTTGCAGAGTATTTGCGATCCTGATTCAATATATCAACCTGAAGTAGAGGAAATACTGATGCTGCAAACCGATGCTCTTCCCTGTAGTCAAATACCGCTTCAACCGGGAAGGAAAAACCAAGGCCGTGAAAGGTAAATGACTCATCGCCATGGGTGTTCATCCCAAGCTGATACTCGAAAGAGAATCCGAACCGTCCCCCGAGCTGCCAACTTCGTCTCTCCCATAGAGGATAAATCGGAGTAAAATATGCCCCAGCTTCCATTGAAGCAATCCCTGCCAAGGACTGTCTCCATTTGCCGGCGGTTGTCCACCATCCCAATCGTCCCTGGAAATCCCACAAAGACCGTTCCACTTCCCTTTTAATCCACAGAGGCGCTAACCCCAATGTCTCCGAGAGATATACATAAACCTTTTTCGCAGAATCTTCAAGGAGTCGCTCCAGTTCTGTCGCTGCATCCTTCCCATAGAAGGTTCCTATAAGCTCCTGACGGCCCGGGTCATAGAGCTTGAGAACTATATCCGCATACTCTTCCGTATATCGAATCCGGCCGTATATTAAAAATTCGGCGGCATAATACTGGCAAAAATAGGCGGCATCCAATATCGTGCTGACACCTCCGGCTAATCCTTCCGGATTCCGATGCAACTTTGCTTTCAGTGTATCTTGCTGATCCAGATCGAGAAGATAATTCCTGAACTTACGTGATTCATCATAACCCGAGAAACTTGTGGAATCGAAGGCAGAATCACTGCCGATAATCAGTGGCGCTATCGCTATGCTGATCGAATGAAGCGAAACTGCACACTGACTCCATAGCAAGACAAAAAACAGTACTCTGAAACTCATGAGCCCAAACTCAACTTTTCTCTGCGACGTCGATAGGTAGACAATGCATCCTCATCTCCAAGTTTTTCGCTGGACCAGATGGCGATATCAAGTAACTCAGCTCTCTCCTCGTATGCGAGAGCAGCCAAGCTGTATTCCAGTGCTCTCCCAGCCTCTCCTCTTTCCTTAAAAAGCCTCGCGATTCGAAGTGATGCATCCACCCAAAGGGATATGTCGACTTCGGAATTTAGAACAAGTACATTCTGAGCTTTCTTCCACGAGAGTTCCGCCTCCAGAAACTGCTCATTCTGATGATGTATATCACCTAAAAGCAAATGCCCCTTATAATCATCCCCGCGAATCTGTATATAGAAATTGACAAACTCTTCAGCTTCCTCATAGCGACCCTTCGCAACAAGGACTTCCGCAAGACTTAACGCGGGTGCAGTAAAGGACGGATCTATCTCCAATGCCCTCCGCCAAGAGGACTCTGCCTTATCAACTTCACCCAATAGCTTCCAAACCTCTCCCAGCTCGTAATGAAGCGAGCTTTCCTCATACTCTAAAGAAAGCGCCCTTTCATAGCAGACTAACGCTTTATCAAAACGTCCTTCCGACAATGCCAGCCTGGCCGTATCTCTCTGTATTTGAAAACTTTCAGGAGCAAGGGCAGCCAGAACCTCATAGGACTCCAAAGCCAGATCCTTGTGCCCTTGTTCCAGATAGAGGCGTCCGCGAAGCTGAAGTGCTTCCTGGTTATAGGGGCTGCGTACCAAAATGGCATCCAGGGCCTTCAATATATCACTATCATCCCTGACATCCGACGAGGCCATATACATCGAACGCGCATAGGACATAAGTGCTTCTTCAGTCTGTTCATACTGTAGCGATTCCCGATAAAAACCAGTTGCTTCAGAATGGTAACCGGATTTATCACTAAGTTCTCCCAGTTCGGCGTATTCACTGGCAAGATCGTATTTGCTTCTATCACGAGTCCAAACCAAAGTCTCCAAATCATTCATTCTTCCATTCAGTTGATTGAGCAGATTCCTCAATCGATTCTCGCTCAATGCCACTCTATTCTCAATACGGGATAAAGAAGCTGCATCTAGTGGCTCATTTCCTTCCAACAGATCTTCAAGTGAAGAAATTCTTTCAAGTATGTCCCGATAATGAACTTTGTTGCGGGCAAGCTCTTTGTATACAGATAATTGGAATTCGATCTCAGCAATCCGATTCCTACTGTACAGGTAGAAAACGATCGCAATACTGGAAAGTAAGAGCAATGCAAATATCACCGCAAACCATTCAAGTTTTCGAGAGCGTCTAACGCTGTCTACTTCCTGCAAAGCAATCTCCCCCCTAAGATAATTTATTATAAAAACTAATATTGATAAAACCAAGTCCATGCTTCCATTATTATCGCTCCACATCTCTCCAAAGCAGCCGGTTCCTGACTTCAGGAGCTGAAGTATCGTTTCGGCCAGGGGCGCCTTCTCTCCTCAGCCCCAAGTGGCTCATCCAGGCCCTTAGGTATCAGCTTGCAAAACCTCCTAAAGGCTCTTCCTTCGTCCCTGGCGGCTCCTTGAGTCTTATAAGGGATTCGCAGCAAAGCCGCAGGTGGAGTTAGAAGATTCCAGCTCGAAAGAAGGGCCGCCGCACTGGCCGTGCCTTAAGC
>UWYT01000190.1 GCA_900608495.1 Olavius algarvensis spirochete endosymbiont
CGGCCATCACGGTTACCTCTATAAATCCAATTAACTGGAACACCCTCAACACGTACAAAGTAACACGAGGATAAGATGGAAGTGCACAATAGAAGCCCAAATGCAATAAATATCTTCATAACCACCTTCACTTATTTAGAGCGCGGTCCATAACCCCAATATCATGCAAATAGATTCCCCCAAAAACACGTCCTCCAAGTATTGCCCCAATTAAAGCATCGCCCCGGGTCGGATTTACAGGTATCTGGGTGCCGACAGCATTCGGCAGTGGAGTTAGATTCTGTATACGAGTAAGGGCATCTCCCCTCATATGGTAGTTGGTCACCTTATCAGCATGGGGCCCAATATTACTTTCATGAAGTCCCGCAGCGTTAAAGGTAACTGCAT
>UWYT01000191.1 GCA_900608495.1 Olavius algarvensis spirochete endosymbiont
AGCCGGAACAGACACAGAGGGTTTTGCGGATGGTATCGGCACAGAAGCACAGTTTAACTACCCCTCGGAGTGGCTGTGGACTCAGAGGACAATGTCTATGTGGCAGATGCTAACAATCACCGCATCCGGAAAATCACTCCTGCGGGAGTGGTAAGCACCTTAGCCGGAACAGGCACAGAGGGTTTTGCAAATGGCGCCGGCA
>UWYT01000070.1 GCA_900608495.1 Olavius algarvensis spirochete endosymbiont
GAAGCGGAAGCTCTTAAAGGCAGGGAAGATGCCAAGCTTGCCCGGGCTTTGGAACTGGTGAAGAAATTCCTGGCCGATGGCTATTCGCCGATTCTGTTCTGCCGCTTCATTCCCACCGTCGAGTACCTGGCTAAATTCCTGCGCTCGAAGCTCGAAGAGAAGGGCGTTGTGATTGAAGCGATAACCGGCTCCATGCCGCCGGAGGAACGGGAACAACGAGTGGACGCGCTGAGAATCAACGAGCGGCGCGTGCTTGTCTGCACTGACTGTCTGAGCGAAGGCATCAACCTGCAGCACAGTTTCGACGCGATGATGCACTACGATCTTTCCTGGAACCCTACGCGGCACGAACAGCGGGAGGGGCGGGTCGATCGCTACGGACAGCCCAGGAAGAAGGTTCGAACCCTAACCTTCTACGGCCAGGACAACCCCGTTGACGGCATCGTGCTGCAGGTACTCCTGCGCAAGCACAAAACCATACACAGGAAGCTTGGAGTTATCGTTCCAGTTCCCATGGAGACGCGCGTCATCGAAGACGCCATACTGGAGGGTTTGCTAATCCACGGGCCGTCGGGCAATCAGCAGCTCGACCTCGATTTCCTCGAGCCCATTCAAGAGCCCGTGGACACCCAGTGGGAAGCCGCGGTTGAGCGGGAAAGGCGGAGCAGAACGCTCTTCGCTCAAAATCAGATGCTCAAAACGGTGAAAACCGAAGTACGAAAGGAGCTCGAAGAGGTTCGCCAGGCACTCGGCGGCGAGGAAGATGTGAGCCGCTTTGCCCGAACCGCGCTCAAAATGCTCGGCGCCAGAGTTTCGGGAGAAGAGCGGTTAACCGTAAACTTAAGTGAAACATCCCGGGCGCTCAAAGACGCAATCGGCAAAACTGATGGCTTCGATGCCGCCTTCAACGGCCAGCCCGAGAAAGACGTGCTGCTTCTTACCCGCACCCACCCCGTTATCGAGGGACTGGCGGCGCATGTGCTGGAGACGGCCCTTGAAGGAAAGGGGCCGGGCAGGCGCTGCGGAGTGATTCGCAGCAAGGCCGTATCCTCCCGCACGAGTGTGCTGCTGCTGCGCATGCGCTTCCACATCGTAAGCCGCGGCCGCGACGGAAAAGAACGCCCCCTGCTCGCGGAAGATGTCGCCCTTGCGGGCTTTATCGGAAGCCCGGCGCAGGCCAAATGGATTGCGAAGGGGGATGTCGAATCGCTGCTTTCGGCAGATGCGGACGCCAACATCGGCAGGGGTTTGGCCCGGGACGCGATAGGCAGAATAATGGAGAATTTCGATCAACTCCGTCCCCGCATCAGCCAGATGGCCAGGGAGCGGGGCGATGCCCTGTTCAAAGCTCATAAACGCGTGCGCAAGACAACGCGGAACGAGGTTCGCTCAGTTGACGTGCACATGCCAGTCGATGTTCTTGGAATCTACGTCTATCTTCCAATAGTCTCGGAACAAAAGGCATGAGCCGCTCCAGTCGCAGGTTCAGCGCCGTTCGCACTGATGGAGGACTCCTCCCGCAGGATATTCTGAGCCGCATCCAAAGCGGCGATTCAACCCTGCCCGGAACCAGGGCGGACACCTATAATTTAGGGCCGCACGAACGCATCGGCGAGGCTGTCAACCGCTCCTGGAACCAGCTAATCGCCACCTGGCGGGTTTTTCGGAAAAACCTGGAGAAGGAACCGGAGCATTCACCGGCAAGCGGCCTTACCCGCGATCGCTGGCTCCTGCCGCTTTTCAAGGAGTTGGAATACGGACGACTCCCCAGGGGCAGAGCCATCAAGACGGAGGGCAGAAGCTTCTCCATCTCCCACACATGGCATAACTCCCCAATCCATCTCTTGGGATGCCGAGTCGACCTCGACCGCAGGCAGAAGGGCGTGGCCGGAGCGGCCCAGTCTTCGCCTCACGGCCTGGTTCAGGCCTTCCTGAACCAGTCGGATAAGCATTTATGGGGCTTTGTTGCCAACGGCTATCGGCTGAGACTGCTGCGCGATCATCACAGCCTGACCAGGCAGGCCTATGTGGAGTTCGATCTCCAGGCCATTATGGACGGGGAGCAGTACAGCGAGTTCCTGCTGCTCTGGCTGATATGCCACCAGAGTCGGGTTGAAGCCGAGAAGTCCGAGGACTGCTGGCTCGAAACCTGGTTCGGTATTTCGCAGGATGAGGGCGTTCGAGCCCTGGACAAGCTCCGAGGAGGCGTGGAGAAGGCCATAGAGAGTCTGGGCACGGGATTTTTGAACCATCAGGCCAACACAAGACTGAAGGAAGCTCTGCAATCCGGAGCTCTCGACAAGCAGGAATACTACAGGCAGATTCTTCGACTGGCCTACCGGCTTATCTTCCTCTTCGCGGCCGAGGAGCGGGAAGCCCTGCTAAATCCAAATGCGCCCGAAGAGGCGCGGGAACGCTACCGCCGCTACTACGCCGCGGGCAGGCTGCGGGAGCTGGCCGACAAGAGGCGCGGCGGACCCCATGGCGACTTATGGCAGGGACTCGCTCTGATTATGAATAAACTGAACAACGGCTACAAGGATTTGGCGCTCCCCGCCCTGGGCAGCCTGCTCTGGAACCCGGAGGCCTGTTCGTATCTGATGGACGCCGAGTGCGCCAACGAGCATGTCCTCAGCGCCGTTCGCTCTCTTTCACACATTCAGGAAGGCTCCACCCGCCTGCCTGTAAACTGGCGCAACGTGGGCGCGGACGAGCTGGGGAGCGTTTACGAGAGCCTGCTCGAACTGCACCCGCACATCGGTTTCGGCAACTTCAAACTCGCCACCGAGGCCGGCCACGAGCGCAAAACCACCGGCAGCTATTACACTTCGGCAACCCTGGTGGACTGCCTGCTGGACACCACTCTGAATCCGATGCTCGATGAGGCATGCAGGAAGCCCAATGCGGAAGAGGCCATTCTGAACTTGAAGATTTGCGATCCGGCCTGCGGATCGGGGTGCTTCCTGGTGGCGGCCGCCCGCCGCATAGCCAGGCGCCTTGCCGCCGTTCGCCTGGGCGATGATGAGCCGAGCCCCTCTGATGTTCAAACGGCGCTTCGCGATGTTGTGGGCAGGTGCATCTTCGGTGTAGACCTGAACCCCATGGCCGTGGAGCTCTGCAAGGTGAGCCTCTGGATGGAGGCCCTCGAGCCTGGCAAGCCGCTCTCCTTCCTGGACAGCCATATCCAATGCGGAAACGCGCTGCTGGGCGCAACGCCCGCCCTGATGGCGGGGGGCATTCCGGACGGCGCCTTCGATGCCATAGAGGGAGACGACAGAAAGGCGGCCCAGGCGCTGAAAAAGCAGAACAGGAGCGAACGAAAAGACCTGGAAGCCGGCCAGAAGACCATGCTCGCGGATTTCGATGAGGCGGCGGAAGCGGCGCTGGTATCGAAAAGGGCCGCGGACATCGAAGATGCGCCCGACAACCGGATAAAGAGCCTTCGCATAAAGGAGAAGAACTGGAAGGCGCTTACCGAATCCCATGAATTCAGGGATGCCTGGTTTAGAGCCGACGCGTGGACATCCATCTTTTTCGCCGTTAAGCAAACTGGCGGCGCGCCGGTGATTACAGAAAATCTATGGAACAGGTTGAGCCGGGACGCCGTGCCGCAGGCTATCCGAAATTCCGTGTGCGAACTGGCAGAGGAGTATCGCTTCTTTCACTGGCAGCTCGCCTTTCCAGCCGTGTTTCCGGCCGGAAAATCAGGTTCGGAAGTCGGATTTGACGCGGTTATCGGAAATCCGCCGTGGGACAAGCTTAAGCCTTATATGCAGGAATTCTTCTCCGAGTACAATCCCGATATCAGGTTTCAGGATTTAGCCGGAGAGAGGCGCATGATGGCGGATCTGCTCGAGGATGACGCCACCGCCGCGAAATGGGCCCGATATCGAAGAAACATCTACGCCCAGGCGCTGTTCATCAAGAAGAGCGGGCGCTACGACAAGAGGGGAGTGGGAGATATCAATCTATATCAAGCGTTTATCGAAGTTGCGCTCACGATAACAAGGGGGCGCGCGTCCCAGCTGGTGCCGGCGGGGTTCTACAACGGCGTCCACTGCAAGCCCGTTAGAAAGGACTTGTTCGAAAACCATCAGCTTGAAAGCATCTACGGCTTTGACAACCCTGGAGGCATCTGGTTCGAGGGGATTGACAGTCGGTTCAAATTTGCAATCTACAGCGTCATCCGCTTTGGCCGAACAAGGAGCTTCAAGACCGCATTCAACATCAGGAGCCGCCCGCGGCTCTCGAGCGTTATGGCCGGGAACTGCCTGAGCATGCCCCTGTCCCTTGTCCATGATTTGTCGCCGGAAAACCTGGACATCCTGGAGTTCGAAAGCCCGAAAGACATCGAAATCGCCAAAAAACTCTATGCCCGCTGGCCGCGGCTGGGGAGCGAAGAGGCGGGAGGCTCCAGGTACTATCAGCTTCGCGAAATCGATATGGGCAATGACCGGGAACTGTTCTCCGAAAACCCTGACGGCCTTCCCCTCTACCAGGCGAGGATGCTGGGACAGTACGATCACTGCTACAAGGGGTATCGCTCCGGAAGAGGTCGCGCGACCATATGGGAAAAGCTGGACTTCGGCTCCAAGTCTATTCAGCCTCAGTGGCGGGTGCTCAAAAAAAACATTTCGGCCAGACTCGGCGAAAGGCCCTTCAGCTACCGCGCGGGATACCATGATATCACGAACCCTACAAACGAGCGAAGCTTCATCGCGGCTCTGCTGCCAAATGCCTGCATCGCAGGGAATACTGTTCCAACCATAGTATTTGCGGAGGACTGGGCCCTGATTCCATGGCTGGCTACAGCCAACTCCTTCACCATGGACTTTCTGGTGAGAAAGAAGATTGGACTTCATGTCACCTTCACGGTTTTGAACAGCCTGCCCTTCCCCCGCTATAAGGTGGAAGATTCGATACTCGCCAGGCTGGCGCCCCTCGTACTTCGCCTTTCCTGCACGACGCCCGAGATGAACGCATACTGGAACGCCATGGCATCCTATGGCTGGGTTCAGCCCATCGGGCCGAATTCAGAGCCGCCCGGACTCTCAAGGGGGGAAGAGCGCCTTAACGCGCGCGCGGCAATCGATGCAATCGTGGCCCGGGATATCTACGGCCTTTCCGAAGAGGAACTCTTCTACCTGCTCGACGCCTTCCCCCTGGTTCGCCGAAGGGACGAAGAAAAATACGGCGAGTACAGAACGAAAAAACTGATTCTGGAGGCCTATGGGGGGCAAGAATGAAAAAAGCAGATAGGCCTCGAGCGCGGCCTGGACTCCGGATGCGGGCAACTGCCCGGAATGCGCCTCGCTCTCTGGCAGCCGGATAACATGCAAGCGGGATTTCCGAGCAATCAGCACAAATAAACTGGCGAGGGCAGTATCCGATACGATTTGGCAGGATGATCCAGGATATCTTGATGAATGGACTGATGGAGATAGTTGGCAATTGGGAATCAGGGCAAAGAATAGTTTGGCAACAATAATGAGCAGCTATTTAATTTCAGGTATTTTTGCACCTCTGATTACAAGCCAAAGAATAAATACCACCTCTCCAAAGGTCATAATGTCAAAAACTAACAATAAATTTCCCAAATTTGGAAAAAGCAAATTCGTAAAAGATCCAAGCAAATAGCCAAAACCCCCGATTATTGCCGCAATGCCGAAAAATTTCGGTAAATAACCAGATTTATAAACTAAATAACCTAAAGGAAATAACCAAAGTCCCCAAAATATGGAAGCGATAACAATACCTTGCTCATTCAAATCAAGAAAAAACATCATTTGTTCGGGGGTTTTTATCAACATGAGCGCTGCAATTCTGTTCAAAGTGTTTAGCATAGCGACAGGGACGCCCGGCGGAGCGGGAATCACCATCAGCTGAAGGATAAGATTTGCATCAGCTTATACAAAAGAACAACTGCCCCTGATGATGAGCTTGAGCTGCAGGACTACCGGCAATTCCCGCCCACATCGCAGGCGGCAGTCGGAACTGAAAAACCATGCATTCCCGCTGACATCCAGACTGAATATCTTAAGATGTGTTATGATGCTTTTTTTCATGATGCCTGTGCACTACAGTACTGCAGCAAGCTGATCGAAGAGAGCTCTGCGACTGAAATTTCATGATTTTAATACTTGCATATAACCGCTTATACGAGTATATTGCATGGAGATATAAGGAGCAGCCAACTCTTAAGAGAGTGTACGCAGACGTATTCAAAGCTCTGGCAGATGAAACACGCTTAACCATCATGGCGCTTTTGCTTAGGCATGGAAAACTTTGTGTCTGTGATGTCATGAGAGTTCTCACAAACTTCCCAATCCAAAGCATCACGGCATCTGCGATATCTCAAGAGAACGCGGGGCTTCTGGATAACCGGCGCGAGGGCACCTTGAGTTTACTACATGATGCATCCTCATCCCGGCAAGGAGCCGGGCCGGGTTCTTCGAGCGATTGCCGAGCTCATCTCATCTCTTCTTAGCCGATGAGATAGAATCGCGTCTAAGTGAATGGCTGGGAAAAAGGCTGGCCGGTGGAGCTGCCTGCGAAGCCGCGCTTTGCAAATAAGCTTATAAGGAATCTGATGGCTGCAACCAGGATGCGTATCACCAAAGAAGGCCCCGGATTCTTCGAACTCTCTCTGGCCGTCTGGCTCATTTTGTACAGTGGAACCGGTTTTTGGCAAGCTGGCTCCCCCCGGTGGCCCAGTGGATGAACTCCCGGTTAAGGTTGACGGCGTTCCGGAAATCTCCATCCATTGCTGCATGATGCATCCCCCCTTCATGATGTGTCCCATAGTGAAAAACGTGAAACCGATTCACCGAAATTCTTCAGGCAGGCAAAGATTTGAAGCCCGCGGGTCTGACTCTTCTTGTCAACCGGGCTCTCAACCGTTTCGGTCTTCTTTCCGGGAACGCTGTCGGCGCCGATGCGGCGGGGCTGGTTGAAATAACCCCGGGCCTCGATGTCGGCGATGCGCAGGGACTGGGAAAAGCTGTTCTGCACAATGCTGCAAGTACCCCTGCGGCCATCCTGTTTGGCCGGCGTGGCTGGCCCCTCTTATCTCGAGGCGCCGGCAATGCTGGTGCGGATTTGCCTGAAAATTACAGGCTGGTTCGATTCTAAAAAAAGTGAGAAATTATGAAAATTCAATTCCTGTATTTTGATAAATGTCCCAATACAGAAACCGCATACAGCAGACTGGAAGAAGCTGTATCGGAGCTGGTTTCGGATACCGCCATAGAAAAAATACAAGTTGCAACAGAGGAAGCGGCACAAAAGTATAATTTCTATGGATCGCCCTCGATTCACATCGATGGTATGGATTTGGAATACGATTCCGCACGCCAACCATCCATATCCTGCCGGCTTTATGGCGATGAAGGCGTACCGCCGAAATGGCTCATCGAGGCGAGCATCCTTAACGCGCTTAAACCGAAAGGACTTCTCTTTCTCTGCGTAAACAATTCCGCCCGCAGCCAAATCGGCGAAGGCATCGCGCGCAAGCTCGCTCCCGCTGGAGTAAGGGTTCAATCTGCCGGTTCCAAACCAACGAGCGTTCGGCCGGAAGCGATTGCAGTTCTGTCGGAGCTGGGTATCGATGCGTCAAAACAGAGCTCTAAAAATGCTTCTCAGATAAATCCGGCCACTGTCGATACCGTAATTACGTTGTGCGGCGAAAAAGAATGCCCGCTATTCCCGGGAGAAGTGCATCGGGTGCATTGGGAATTACCCGATCCTGCCTCACCAGATGCTTTTCGCAGGGTTGCAGATGAACTGAAAAAACGCCTTTCAATCGTATTCGCCAACAACGCAGAGATGAAGGAAGCCGATTCTATTAGAAGCCAGGTGTCTTCCTTTTATGCGAGGAGCATTCAGTCATCTGGTGGATGCTGTGACGGTCCGAAAGCTGGTGTCTTATCCAAAATGGCTGGTTATTCAGAAAACGAGCTCTCAGACATTCCCGATGGCGCAGTTTCATTTGGCTGTGGTAATCCACTCGCATTTTCCGAAGTCAAAGAAGGACAAGTCGTACTCGATCTCGGCAGTGGCGCTGGAATCGATTTAATCATGGCAGCTAAAAAAGTCGGCTCAAAAGGCAGGGTGATCGGTATCGACATGACCGATGAAATGATAGCCAAAGCCCGGAAGAACATCGCTGATTCAGGATTGCAAAACATCGAGGTGCGCAAAGGCATGATAGAGAAAATGCCCGTGGAGAGCGCATCGATAGACTGGGTTATTTCAAACTGCGTTATCAACCTTTCTCCGGAGAAAGACAAAGTATTTGCCGAAATATATCGGGTGCTCAAACCCGGTGGCCGTATCTCTATCTCGGATATCGTCGCCGCAGAAATGCCGGACTCCGTCAAGCGGAACATGGAACTCTATGCTTCCTGCATTGCAGGGGCAATTTCCGAAGAAGAATATCTTGCCGAACTGAAACAATGCGGACTGAGGGATGTTTTGGTAGCATCACGCCTCGTTTATGACAGAAACCAGCTTAAGTCATTGGTGAGCTCTGAAACTTCCGGCGGATGCAGCTGCTCTTCCGAAAACCTAACTGATGAACTGAAAAACAACATCATAACCGCTCTCGACGGGAAGGTTGCCAGCCTCAAATTTTCCGCATTGAAACCCTCCAGCAGCATCGGGACAGATTTAGAACCCTCGTGTTGTTGTTCGGATGAAAGCAAGCCAGCCTCTTATAAGGGAAGATGCTGCGAGCAATGAAAATGAGCACGACAAATTGCCGGAATGAAAGGCAAATGAGCGGTCGAATGAAGTAATCGAGTACATCATCCTGCCTGCAACTCTGATAATTATCTCCCTGTCTCTGTGGTGAACTCACACTATCTTACATCAGCAAAGTTTGATATCAGGAACGACGCTCGGAAAGAATGTCGTCTTCGAAGAGGTGTGTAAAAGTTGGAGGCGGATGTTGAATCGGCCAGAGTGCCGTGATTCACGAAGGAACAACTACCTGAAGCGAGCTTACCTTATCGACAATCGATGGCCTGCCGCCGACACTCTCCCCTACCCGCGGCCAATTGTGAAACTCCAGCATTCATGTCAAACTCTCTCTCTTGACGAGCCCTCAGCTGCTGTGTTCCCATAAACAGGTTATGTCGGGGAAATTGATTATGTGCGTCGGCGGCGCGAATGTCGACAGAAAAGCGAAAACCATCGCACAGTTTGAAAAAGGTACTTCCAACCCCGGCAGGCTCACCACATCGAGCGGAGGTGTTGCCCGCAATGTGGCAGAGGCGCTTGCCCGGCTGGGCGCCAAGGTGTCATTGGTGACCGTCTTTGGCGACGATGCGGACGGCGCCTGGTTAAAAAAGACAACAGCCCGGGCAGGAGTCTACCTTGGCCACTCAACCATACTTCCATCAAAAAGAACCGGAACCTATACCGCCATCCTGGACTGCTCAGGAGAATTACAAGCATCCGTATCCGACATGGCTCTCTATGACAGTCTCGATTTCGGGTTCATCGAGAAAAAATGGCTGAAAATCGAAGAGGGCGATATCGTTTTTATGGACACAAACTTCTCAGCAGAAGTAATCGAGTACATCATCGGGCAGTCGTTAGACAGAGGCAAGCAATTGATTGTGAATCCGGTTTCAACACATAAGACAAAGAAATTACCTGATAATCTATCAGGCATCGATCTGATTTTGCCTAACCGCGATGAAGCAGCCGTGCTGTCCGGAATCGATATCAAGACACCGGATGATGCAATAGAAGCCGGCAGGCAAATACGGAAACGAGGGGCGGCACGCGCGTTGATCAGCCTTGGCGCTGAAGGACAGTGTATTGTCACAGACGAAGAATCCAGACACATTCCGGTACTCATGACAGATGTCATTGATGTAACCGGTGCCGGCGATTCCCACTCTGCAGGTGTTATATTCGGCCTCTCCACAGGAAAATCTCTGGAAGTATCTGCCAAACTCGGAACAGCCGCTGCCATACAAGCTTTAAGAAGCAAGCATGCTGTCCATCCAGAACTCAGTGCAGATAAACTCTACAAACTTACAGGCGAACCTGCATAACAAATGAATCTGGCGAGATGGGTTGCATATTCCGACGAAGTCCAGCAGGCCAAAACAGACGGCTTGCCTGTTGTGGCTCTCGAATCAACCATAATTGCACACGGGATGCCGTATCCCGCGAATGTCGAGACTGCGATGGAAGTTGAAAAAATAATCCGTGATAACGGTGCGATCCCTGCAACCATCGCAATAATGAAGGGGAAAATCAGAATTGGCTTGAGTGAAGATGATATTGACTACATCGGCAATAAGACGTCTGCACAAAAAGTCAGCCGGAGAGATATTGCAATTGTTCTGGCAAAGAAAAGAGACGGCGCCACAACGGTAGCTGCAACAATGATATGCGCAGAATCTGCGGGAATTGAAGTATTTGTAACCGGGGGCATCGGAGGCGTGCACAAAAAGGGAGAAGTCACGATGGACATTTCCGCGGATCTTCCGGAACTTGGCCGTACAAGTGTTACTGTCGTGTGCGCTGGCGCCAAAGCCATTCTGGACATTGGCAGAACAATGGAGTTTCTCGAAACGCACGGCGTCCCTGTTATCGGATATCAAACAGATGAGTTTCCGGCTTTTTACATACGATCAAGCGGATACCCGGTGAATACCCGCGTCGACACACCGGAAGAAACCGCACATTTAATTCGTGTCCAAAGAGAAATGGGAATTCGCGGCGGAATGGTTATTGCAACTCCCGTACCGGAAGCAGATGCGATGGACAGTGCGGAGATGCAAAACGCAATTCAGAAGTCTCTCGAGGAAGCGAAAGAAAAAAATGTCCGTGGAAAAGACGTTACACCATTCCTGCTCAACCGGATCCAGGAAATCACCGGAGGCAGAAGCCTTGAAGCAAACATCGCGCTCATAAAAAATAACGCTGCAACCGGCGCAAGGATTGCCGTTGCGTTAAATTCGCAATAATAGAAAATTCGCCACATCGAGGTTCAACAAAACAGGCGGGATGACTGCTTCAGCTCTGTCGCAGGAAAGCGTATCCAGTATATCGATGTAATGCCAACCCAAGGCTGCACAAACCATGCTCCAGATGAAGGAATTGACACCACCGTGCTCCCAGGGACGCATTTTGTGGTGAGTAAAAACCATCTGGCTGGCGTGCTACCGGTGCAACGCAGAAGCGCTCAACCACAGAGCGGAACCCCCGCTCTCACAGCCGCATCGGCGTCTCAGCGCGTCATCTATCCCTTGCCAGCTGCCGCCAGCGCTGCATCGTAGTTTGGCTCCGAGCCAATATCCGGCACCTGCTCTGAATAAAGAACCCTGCCGGCTGAGTCCACAACGATGACAACCCGTGAGCACAGGCCCGCGAGAATACCGTTATCAATCTTCAAGCCGTAATCCTCGGGAAAGGTTGATCTGAAACAGGACAGGCTAACCACGCCAGCCAGATTTTCCGCACCGCAAAAGCGTTTGTGTGCGAATGGAAGATCGGCTGAAACGTTGAGAACTTCAACCCCGTCCATCGAACCAGCTTCTTTATTGAAGATACGCACCGAGGTGGCGCAAACGGCCGTATCGACGCTGGGAAAGACGTTCAGCACCCTCACCCCGTCGAAGTTCGAGAGTTTAACCTCTTCGAGGTTTGTATTAACAAGACAGAACTCCGGAGCGATGCTTCCCACGGGGGGAAGACTGCCGCTTGTCCGGATCTGGATTCCCTTGAATGTAATTTCGGCCATCAGACTCTCCTGTCCGCGGACTCATGCCGCCAGTGATTTGCTGACAATATACCACAAAGCACATTTTTCAGTAAATGCTGTTAGCATGTTGTGATGAGGTATGGAGCCTGCGGCAACGACAGGAGACAGCGCCAGCCTTCCTGCCGCAAGCGAAATGCTCGACAGGAACCTCATCTGACGCCTTAGAGTCCAATCAGGTATAGGGGCAGCCCCTGCTGCCATGCGGAGAGGGCGCCGGCAACAGAAACACGCTTTAACCACCCCTCCGGAGTGGCTGTGGACTCAACCGGCAATGTCTATGTGGCAGATGAGAACAACCACCGCATCCGGAAGACAAGAGTACAAGGTGCCCTGGCCAGCGGTACAGCGGGTTCTGCGGATGACGTCTCATGTTAAGTGTGGTATCTTTTAGAATTGCCTCTCGATGCGAAGGCCGGGGCCGATTATCGCTTTGAAAGTAGACGCTGAGTTTGGGGAAACTCCTGAATTCACTGGCGAATCAAGATGAATTGGGTTATAATAATATTTGAGATTATAATTAACTCATTATAGGAGAAAATATGAATAAAATATCCAGTATCTCGGTTTTGGCTCTTATGAGCCTTTTGGTA
>UWYT01000197.1 GCA_900608495.1 Olavius algarvensis spirochete endosymbiont
ACGAATTGCATATGATACACTTGGGAGGAGCCCTTGCAGCCTATGCCGGTTCACATACGGGCATCAATACAATTACCTTTAACGCTGCGGGACTTCATGAAGGTAATATTGGGCCCCATGCTGATAAGGTGACCAACTACCATATGAGGGGAGATGGCCTTACTCGTATACAGGCTTTAACTCCACTGCCGAGTGCTGTCGGCACCCAGATATCTGTAAATCCGACCTGGGGCGATGCTTTAATTGGGGCAATACTTGGACCTGTTTTTGGGGGAATTCATTTGCATATGATTGGGCCTATGGAACGCGCTCTAAATAAGTGAAGGTGATTATGAAGATATTTATTGCATTTTGGCTTCTATTGTGCACTTCCATCTTATCCTC
>UWYT01000198.1 GCA_900608495.1 Olavius algarvensis spirochete endosymbiont
CTATTCGAGTATTAACCCCCATCCCTTCTCCCCTCGAACCTGCACCCAAAAAGCCAGGTTTCTCTTCTAAGGAGAGAAGATTTATTCTCTTAATTCTCCATGCTTCACATGAGAACATTCCAAACTTCCACGGAGTTTTTGTTGTTCCCCCAAGTGCGGCGCCAGAGGTGAAATTCAGGCACGCAAATGCATCAACCGATCACCTGAAAATCTCGCAAGCTTGCCAGAACTCCCTGATGACGCAGAAGATGGGAAAGAAATATTCCCAGAACCAGAAGCAAGTTGCAAAGCTCTTGCTCTGGAAGGCTTCCAAATCCTGGCTCAGGCTCAAGGGGCGGAGATTCAGACACGGATGACTCGCCTTCCAACGGCAACGGGAATGCGGGAGATGAAACGCAGGAACAACCCGACTCAAAGACCACGGAAAGTTGGAGAGTCTATGATGAGGATAAGGGACTCGATGGACTCGGATACGATCCTCCCAATCCTAATACGAGGATGGAGGGTAACGATTGGCTTGAGGCAAGTAAAGAGCTTAAGGAGCTGGAGGTTTCCATAAAACCATTTCCCGTTGATGAAGCAACAGGCGACCCCTATTTTGATTATTCCAATGAGCCTTTTACTAGCAGTGATGGT